>NZ_JAQZRK010000009.1:0-140152 GCF_028737495.1 Enterobacter cloacae complex sp. 2022EL-00981 | reverse complement strand
CGCGATCAACAACCTGTTTGACTGCTTCAGTTTTAAACTCTTCGGGATAACGCTTACCGCTCATGGGCACCTCTCTTTAAGCCATCTTAAATGACTCTGAGGTGTCTGTTAAACCCGTGGCGATTCACAGAAAACATCAAGCCAGAGCACATCAGAAAGTATATGGATAAAAGAGGGGTTAAGAGCAGGGTCCAGGCGAATCGAGAGAAAGCGTTTATGTCGAGGGTGTTCAGGTGGGCATATGAGCGTGGCAAAGTGAAGATGAATCCATGCCAGGGTGTGAAGCAATTTAAGGAGCAGGCACGCACCCGATACGTCACTGACAAAGAATATGATGCACTTTTCAGCGTTTCGTCGTTACCGGTTAAGATTGCCATGGAGTTGGCCTATTTATGCTGCGCCCGTCAGGGTGACATTCTGGATCTTAAAAAGAGTCAGATACTTGATGACGGAATTCTAATTCAGCAAAGCAAGACGGCAGTAAGTCAGATTAAGGCTTGGACAGTACGCCTATCTAATGCGATCACCCTGGCAGATTCACTTCCGTTAAACAGCGGTATGGTCAGCCTGTACGTGATTCACCAGTCGTCAGGTTCTCGTTACACACGAGATGCATTTAATGCTCAGTGGATGAAAGCGAAAAAACTAGCCGCTGAAAAATTTCCAGAGCTCGAATTTAACTTCACGTTCCATGATCTTAAAGCTAAAGGGATATCTGATCTGGAAGGCACACTTCACGAGAAGCAGGAGATTTCAGGCCATAAAAACGCATCGCAAACAGCAAGATATATCCGGAAAATTTCTGTAGTACCGGTGGTTGGGGGGCAGTAATGCCCTCTTTTTGTGGCGAAGTCGAATGGCGAAACAATGGCGAATGTCGAAAAAAAGACAATAAAAAACCACCTTTCGGTGGTTTGCACGACACTGCTTATCATTGATTTTATTCGACTTTTCCCATGGTACCCGGAGTGGGACTTGAACCCACACAGCGCGAACGCCGAGGGATTTTAAATTCTACGTAGGATCAATGAGTTACATAGCAGTGCATTGCGAAACTTTGCTGACGTTGAATGGTCGTCTTTGCAACCACTGGCAGAAAATGGATAGCCGTAGATTGCGTTGAGCACAGAAACAGCACAGGGTAATCGTCTACCTGGTCCTGTAAAGGAGGTTGTTGCCACACAAGCTAAAGCGCTTGACCTGCCCCCAGTATTCGGTACAACTGTCAGTTAGTAATGGACTGACCCCACCCCGGTAGACGATCCTGACCTATAGTTTGAGTATAGGGGGAGCATATGGGCACACCAAGGTCAATCAACCAATGACTGAGCAAATCAGGCTCAACATTACGGTTGTTAGGACGCGTGTGCCAATCGCCTAGATAACGATAGCCCAATTCCTCAATAAAAAACCTGACTACGCGCTGTTGAGTTGCGCGTTCACGTTGTCCGACAGTTGTCACTGTTCTTATTACCTTTAACTAATTATGCCAATTCAGAATCAAACGCTGCATCATTCGCTTCAGCCTCTGCGCCATCAATTAATGCCAAGACTCGGTCAAGAAAGCGTTGCGCTTCGTATACATCTGTTGCTTGCCGCAGATAATGAGGTATTCGTTCAACAAACTCGGAACGTGATAAAGGCTGATGTTCCAGCAAAGCCTCAAGCATTGCGGGCCGCAACAAACGACGATCAGCATCAACATTAGGAAGCTCAACCTCAATGACATGTGTGGCAAAATACTTAAGTTGCTCCTTAAGCCCCAAATTGGGCATAAGAGAATCAATTGAGTCAGACGCCACTTCAGCGCTTGACTCAATCGTTTCGACATATTCATAGGAAGGTACAACAACGTCTGGAGCCAATGTTTTAAGCTCATGGAGTTTACGGATAATCGGAGATAGAACCTCATCAGGATTACTGAACCAATCAGTGGACCAAATGCGGCTAATTCTCCAACCCAAACGCTCCAGAACCTCTTGACGCAAACGGTCACGATCACGAGCAGATTTAGCTGAGTGATAAGCCGCACCATCACACTCTATGCCCATTAAGTAACGGCCAGGACAACCTGGATCTTTCACAGCTAGATCAATAAAGAATCCTGCAACCCCTACCTGAGGTTCACACTCAAACCCAGCGTGATTGAGTGCTTCCATTACAGCAACCTCAAAGTCACTATCTGGAGCCCTGCCGGTATGCGTTGTGAGGGAATCTAGTTTGCCACTTTCGGCAAACTGTAAAAAACCTTTCAACGAAATAACACCAAGTTTACTGGTTTCACTCGTCAATACATCTTCAGAACGCATTGAACTAAACACATGCATCCGTTTTTTTGATCGAGTGAAAAGCACATTCAAGCGACGCCAGCCAACATCGGAATTGATAGGTCCAAAGCGTTGATAAACCTTTCCACCATGCTCAGAAGGTCCATAGGTAAAGGAAATAAAGATTACATCACGCTCATCCCCTTGAACGTTCTCAAGGTTTTTCACAAAAAGTGGCTCTTCCATGGCATATAAGCCATCGATTGCATCGTTAAATTCAGGGCGATTTCGGCGCAATTCATCGATAGCGCGCTCAATTTGATCGCGTTGCTTGGAACTCATGGCCACTACCCCGAGTGACTCACCCGGCCGGTGTTGCGCATGATGAAGTACGGCCTCAGCAACTGCTTGGGCTTCTTCAATATTGTGTTGATTGGAGAACCGACCTTTTGACACATAGGTAAATTTAATCCCATACTCTGGAGACTCAGCATTTGGGGAAGGGAATATCACCAAATCACTGTTATAAAAATGGCGGTTAGAGTATGCAATCAACTTTTCATGTCGTGAACGATAGTGCCAACGCAAACGTCTCATAGGAAACAGTGGCAAAGCAGCATCCAAAATGCTGTCAGTATCACTTAAAGCCGCGGCATCATCGTCATCTTCTCCGTCGGCACTTCGATCAAAGAAACTGGTTGGTGGTAGCTGTTTCGGGTCACCAACGACCACTAGTTGCTTGCCCCTCGCGATGACACCCAATGCATCCTCTGGCTTCACCTGAGACGCTTCGTCCATCACCACCAGATCAAATTCCATTCGTCCAGGTTCTAGGTAATGAGCTGCTGACATTGGCCCCATCATGAAACAAGGTTTAATTGCAACCAGCGCATTACATGCACGGTTAACCAATTGCCTAATTGGAATATGTCTGGTTTTTTTACCCAACTCATTTTTGATCAAAGCTAGTTCTGTATATTCACTTTTCTTACCACCAGAATTCCCTTCTGGTATATTTCGGCAAGCAATTTTTGCTGCAATCCGCTGACGTTGTAATTCAATCAGTTTTTTGTCGTAATCTTTAAATGACTTCTGCAAAGCATTGCGCTGTGAGCCGGAAACTCTCATCAATTCAGGGTGGATGTGAATAACCTCCCGCGCCAGCTGGTCATGAATTGCTAATGCTAAACCCAATTCAACTTTTTCAATCGGGAGCGAGCCCGCAAGTACAGCACTCCAGATTCGCTGCAATCCATTTTCATGCATCTGCTCGTAACAACGAATAAAGTTAACCCACCCGTTCAACCAACGGGGTTGCTGTATTGCTCTTTCGTTGCGCTCGATTAATGTATTAAGAGAACCATCAGTCGACTTGAGCCACTGACTCCGCTCTAACTTTGTTTCTAGCGCATATAACTCAGCATTTTTAATCTGTTCATTCCATTTCGAAACTATTTCCCCACCATCACGACATAGTAAATCGTAATCACTACCACTAGCCAAATGTCTGATCTGGGTAGCCAAGGATACGCAATTTATCTTATCAACCAGTTGCTCGGCAAAATTCAGCGTGTCGTTAATAGTGTCTAACGTCAGTTGATTATTTTTATACGCACCGCAAGCCAATGGGGTTAATTGTAAAAACGCCCCTAACTGTAACGAGTCATTTTCAAGGGATATCTGAAGATCGTTTATGTTTTGCAAAATCTCGGAGGAATGAGTCATCTGCTCTAATGATATATCTGGATTGATAAACCATCCCTGCAAGGCAATGAGAGTATTCCGCACCTGTCGGTAAGATTGCATCAATACACCTTGCTCACCTAACCAAGATGCATGTTCTTCCAACAAGCTAGAAATACGCGGTAATAACTTAGCCTCGTGCTCGACCCGTTTAACCAAAGTCATTAATCTTGAGCTAATCTGCGATTTCTCGATTAAATGCACACCTTTGATAATCTCACCATCTAGGTTAAATAATCCAGAGCCTATCGCAACTCGCTTTCCAAAACCTATCCCGTAACAAGCTCGGACCTTCTTGTACCAATCACGCAATAACATGAGTTGTTCACAGTCGGTGTCCAACCCTCGGAATGCATTACCAAGTTGATTACCAAAGTCACTTTGTTCAAACCGTTGTAACAGCTCCGAATACTTGAGCAAATCAGCTGAGCAGCGTTTTAACTCAGCAAACTTAGTGTCAGGCTTACGAGATTGCGCCATGAGCAGTGCCTTGGCACTACGCCAATCACTCTTAAACCATGCAAATAATCCCCCTTGCTGGATAACAGCAACGGCATGCGCGAGCATCTCTTGGGAAGGCAACTGGTCCAATTGATACAAAGTAGATAGACCATCTCTTAAAGGACGCAATGTTTCGATTTGACACATTAAGTCGCGCAATACTGCATCGATATCATCATCATCAAAAAGAGGATCTCGAACTCTAATAAGCTCAGTCGGTAAAGCACCCAGAATCGACAACAACTCAGAGCAGAATAGCAATCCAGCTTGCGAATCATCGATATACGAAGCAATACCATCTGGCAAAGCATTTTTGAAATCGTTTAATTGCGCATAAATAGATGATAACTCATCATGAATTGATTGGATGGATTCAAGCCACCTGACCAAATCACGTAAAGTGAAATCCTCTGCTGCACCATATTTTTCCAGCTCTTCACGAGGAAAGTCACACGATTGTCCTTGTTCTAAAAGTCGTAGCTTTTGAGGCTCGATAACCTGGCTCAAGGCCACATAATGACCTTGTAGCAACTCGAACCTATCTAAATAGTGACGCACCCGTGCAATGGCATCGAGTGAATCTAGCTCACTAAGTGCTGGGAAATGCTCTGAACCACACAACACTGGAAGATTCGACTGATCTTCTACCAATTGCTCAATATATTGAAGCGTATTAAGGCTTTCGCCTTCCAACGCCCACTTATCTACATATTCTTGATAGCTATGTTGAAAGTCGATAATTGATGTCTGCCAAGTTTGTAGCAAATCGACTATACGAGCGCTGTCAAACAATTGAATTTGTGTGTTATTCACACCGCTCCAAGGGTGCTCATATATTTCTGCATTAGCCCCCACCTGCTCACGAACCTCTTTGTAGATGCGGCTAAACTCTACTATTTGGTCACGCAGCCGTAATTGGGTCACTTTATCCAACTGCTTCCCGGAAAGGTTTTCGATATGAAGCGCTGTTGCATCAATATCTAATTTGTGACGATAACGGGTTGCACCACTCAAAATCTGATGGATCGTTTTGCCTGTTTGCGCCCATTGGTTATTGATCAATGCGGCATATTCATTGAGCTGCTGCTTAAGATCTTCATAACGCAAAATCTGAGCATCAATCTCTTCCATAGTAGGCATGGTCGCCTGACTCACCAAGCGAGCATTAATATCATCCAGCACCTTGCGCTTATGAGTTTTATGACTGTGCAACTCTAAGCAAAATTGACCTAGCCCCGCACGATCCAAGCGACGTTTGACGACCTCCAGTGCAGCCATCTTCTCTGCCACAAACAGGACTTTCTTACCGTTGAGCAGAGCTGCTGCAATCAAGTTGGTGATCGTTTGTGATTTGCCACTACCAGGAGGGCCCTCAATGACTAAGTTTTGACCACGGATAGCATCGATCAACGCACTGTGCTGCGAGCTATCCGCATCATCGATTAGTGGAACCTTGTCATGAATATCAGGGTAACTATCGATGCAGTACTCATGCTGACCGAAGCCACCAGGTAAGCCGGAATTCTCTTGACCACAGCTCTGACTGGTGAAAAAGCGACGAATTACTTCATGAGACAATATATTGCGCTTGTCACAAGGCCAGCGGGCAGGATCGAGGTCAAGATACATCATCATCTTGCCAAAATTGAGCAAGCTAAGTGCACCATAACGTTTCACAGACCATTTAGGTTTGTGCTGCTCTACAACCTTCTTCACCGAAGCAAAATAAGACTCTGGAGTTTCCTCTTCATTGAACAAAGGAAGAGCGAGGCCAAAGTCAGCCTGAAGTTTTTCCTTCAAAGAGAGATTGGGCAAAATATCTTCACCCGTGTAATAAAGTTGAAACTTGTAAAGACCATCCTTCGGATCTAATTTTCCTCGTTCACATCTCACCGGAATTGTAAATAACGGTGCATAACGTGCCTTTTCAGAGGAATCGCTTTCATACCACTCAAGGAACCCTAACGCCAAATACAAGATGTTGGCGCCACTCTCCTCCAAAGCAGTTTGAGCCTTACCATAGATGGCGCGCAAACAAGCTTCCAGTTCATTTGGATAAAGCAGAGCCTGTATCCGATTATCGTCATGAGAGGGATTGGAAGAAGATATACTAATCTCATTCCCAGCCTTTGCCTGTCGTTCAAAATCCTCAAGCCCTTCATAGCCTGCTAAGCAGCACGCCTCCTTCAACGCTGACAAAGCTATACCTTGATTAACGTATTCAGAACGAATCCCTGTTAATTTTCCATTCTGGCCTTGGGCATATTGCAAGATAAACTGATGGGCTTTTTCCAGCAACTCTCTATCTGAATCAGAAACAACCGTTTTATGGCTATCTGGTAAATCAAAATCTGTACGGATTCCTAAGACGTGCGCCCAATCCTTAGCGCTAGGATGAGCTCTTAACTGTATATCTTTACCATCTGGCCCAACTTTGAGATAGCCATGCTCTAACAGCTGCGCTCTAGTTGGATCGGGCACAGGAGCAAATTCCATCGGGATTTCCGAGCAAAGGGTTTCATAAAGCTGTTCTGGTAATTCATCAACAATACGTAGTGAAGACCCTTTTTGAGTGATAGGGAAATTCAAAAGTCGATTTCGAGACGTAAGGTCCAATAACTTCTTACGCATAGCCTCGAGGGAAGTCAGAATAAAATCTGAGCCTCCTTGATTGAGTTCCTCTGCTGTAGAGGTATCTACAGTCGACATAATGTTCTCCATTTCTTAGGGTCCACAAGTAAAACGTTTTATGCTGATGCATCACAAAAAGACCGCAGTAAACTGCTGCAAAGAAGAGGAGATTTTTAGTCTCCCCTTCTTTATCAATCAGATCATACAATCAACTTAACGCCCATTAGTTGATAGCAGCCAAATTTCATAAACAGATTCAATCCGTTATTGCTGAATTTGATTGGATAGTAAGACCTGCAACATATCTTGTTGATGCTCAGCTATCTCATCTTCCAGCCAACGACCTTTATCTTTCATCAGCCGAATCATAGCAAGCAATTTAAGACTATCAGTCTGGTTATTGGCAAGGCTTGCTTCAAAGTGCTCCTGCTTCTGTTGCGGCTGGAAGTTACTCAAGCGCGAGTTCTTGCTGTGGCTGATAAGGCAAAGGTTGCCAAACGAATGGAGTGCACTCTGCTCAACCGGTTTATAGCCATCCATCGGATGCTGGGGTGAGAAGTGCTCCACCGAGCTGCGGAAAGTGAACTCAAAGGAGCCAGCAACTTTGTCGCTATTCCGATCTCGTACCCACAGCAGATAGTCGAGGAAGTTGAAGACAAAGTTGTTCTCGATATGACCGAAGCGAAGTTTGGATGTAATCACCTTGTGCCAACTCTCATCCACATTGATGGCAGGCAACAGGGCGTTATCAAGGTAGAGCATCTGGTAATAGGAAGCCCCTTCACCAGGCGCCAAAAAGCGCTGGAAGACAAAGCGGCGAGCCTGACTCTCCAGATAGGACAGATAAGCCCCGGCATCCACCGGTTGATCAGGGTGACAATTGTCGAACAGATATCTCAGTGCACCATTCAGCCAATGTTTGTAAACCAGGGTCGGGGTCGACACATGAAACGCCGACAGCAACATCAGGACCCGCCGGTTAACACCAGAGAAACCATTCTCATTTTCATCCTTGTCAAAGGTATTGATGTAACTGACGCTCTTTTCCGAATACCAGTGCAGCCGCTTCAGACTCCAACTATCCTTGCCATCGGCAAACTCGCGCTTGATGATGAACTGATCAAACAGATACTTGCTCTTTAACAGGCCATAGATAAAACGCTGAACTGCCGCTACTGGATCCGGTTGCCTTATCACTCGCAGCTCAAACTGATCGACCAGTTGTTTATCATCAAGCGGCACCCCCTCCGTATCACCCGGGTCGCGGCTCACGAGTCGCAGCACATGGAGCAAGAAGTTGGAGAAGTTGATGACGCTGTTAAAGCGCTCGGAGCCTGCGCTCTCCTCCTCCACCGTCTGCTCACCATCAAGCTTGTCATCCTGCAAAATGGCCAACAAGGTGCGCCCTTGGCTACCGGCAGCTGCACGGCTTTTATCGGCAGCGTCGGCCGTGTTTTGGGATCCTAGCAGATCAAGCAGATGGGCAAAATCACGGGGCACAAACTGACCCCAGTCGCTCTCACCAAACAGACGGTGGCGCTCTTGCGGGGTAAAGCCGTACTGGATATAGCGCTCCATATTGGCGCAGGCATCCCATACCCGGGTCAGGATATGAATACTTTGGCGACGATGCTCTTCCTCGGGTATCTGGTTCAGCGTCTCCATCAGCCGCGCCTTGATCACTTCATGCTTTTCCAACTGCTCGCCGCGATTGTTCATCGCCTCGAAGAAGTGATTGAGATCGGTATCCTTGGGTACTTCGATACGAGAGATCTGCACATGCTTGAAGAGGTAGTCGCAAAAGGCCGTCAGTTTAGCCCCTACCAAACCAAGATCCGCCATTGCCTTGTCAATCAGCTCAAAACCGTTCACCAAACCTTCATTGAAGGTACTCCCCCGCAAATCGTAGGGGGCAACACCCTGCCATAAGCGCTCGAAGGTATGGCTCGATATCGGGCGACTCTCAAAAGCGAGGTTGATGGTCTGATACCAGCTCATATCCACCGAATCTATCGCGTGATGTTTGAGCCAATTGGCCAGCAGAGAGAGGGTAGTAAAGCGCTGCTGGCCATCGATTACCTCGAAACTGCCATCGTCCCGGGCAAACACCACCAGGGTGCCGATATAGTAGGTTTGCGGCCCCTTACCACTGACCAATTTTTGCTGATAATCCAGCACATCCTGCAGCAGCTGGGTGATCTCTCCCTCACCCCAGGCATAGTTGCGCTGGTACATGGGCACCAGATAGCGGGCGCGATCTTCAAGCAGTGCACGAATGGAAAAGGGGCGAACGCCTGCATCATTCATAATATTTCATCTCCCGAAACAGCCCGACCAGCTCATCTTCGGCACCATTGCGATTGTTCTTGTTCTCTCGACTGCTCATGCTAGGCAAAGGGAAGCCGTGCAGATCTCCCGGCAGACGAGCATCACGAATGGCACGGATCAGATTGTGCTCCAGCACATAGTTATCCATGGTTGCCAACTGCACTACCTGCTGGCGGATGCGGCAGCGATAGGCCCAGATAAAGCACTTCTCGATGGCCAGTGACAACCCTTGGCTGCCGAACTTGTCGATATAGAAGATCAGTGCGCAGTCGAACATGGCCCGCACATAACGATCCCCGGTGCGGTGGCGACGCTCGTAGCTGCCCAGGGTCGATAGCACCTTGCTGGCCATCGGTGTCAGCGTTTCGCCGAGCAGGGTGGCAGATTGCGCCTTGCCGGAATCAGACTCCTCGGCCACGATGGCGGCCACCCGCGTCTGGTAGTACTCGGCCATCTCGAAAAAGCGCCGACCATTGATGATCATCTGGTCGAGATGAAAGGGAAACGTCATGTACTGGCCGTCAATCTTGCGCTGGTACTGGCGGTTGTACTCATCGACAAAGTGGTGGGCGATGCGCAGCGACTCCACGTAAGGATAATGCCCTACCCGATCTAGGTTGACCCCCTTGAAGAGATCCACCTCCCCCTTGCCAAAGTAGCGGGCCGACTTGCCCTCGGCCCACTGGCGTACCCGATAGAGATAGAGGGCGAACAGATTGGCCAGCTCGTCGCTTGGCAGGCGCTCCCAATGGGCGACCGCCTCGGCCTTGAGATTGGCCTCATGACCGGCAAACTCGCGCAGGTGAAATGCCTTGAGCAGATCGTGAGGAGCCAGATCGCGCCCCCGGGCATTTTGCGAATCGAAGAACTGGAACGCCTCCGAGATATCCTGCAGTACAAAGCAGACCACCTGACAGCGGTTGAGCAGAAAGTCAATTTGCTGCTCGTCAAACTCAGGGCGGGCCACCAGCCGACGCAACTCCAGATAGTTGCGTCTGAGGTTGAACTCCGAATCCCGGCTGGGGAAGCGCTGGCGCTGCATAAACGCATCGATAGGTCCACGCAAGACCTGCAATTGCTCACGCAGATCCTGACGTTGAAACCGGATACTCTTCTCTTTGCCACTGCGATTTTCGTTATCCAGCACCTCGATCAGCGCCTTGACGGTCAACATCAGGGTCAGGGTGCGTTGCTGACCATCGACGATATCAAGCATCTCGCCCTGCTCACTATCGGTGTGCTGATGAAACACCACCGAGCCCAGCCGGTAGGCGCTCTTGTCCTGATGGGTTGCCAAATCGGTAAAGAGATCCGAGATATTCTTGGAGCCCCAGCGGTAAGGTCGCTGATAGCTTGGGATGGCCAGTTGGGGAATGGCCAGCAACTGGCGTACCGACTGCACTTGATTATTAATGCTCTCCATCATGCCTCCTGCGGTATGAAGTGGTCAACAAAAACTGGCCACCGCGTTAGAGTTTTTCCAGTATCGGTTTTCTGATTCGTTTGGCGGTAACCCACCATTATATTCGTGCGGTCTTAGTGCGCTGTAATATCCAACGATATAGTCCGTTATTGCGTGAGCTGCATCGCTGAAGCTTACATAGCCCGTCGCCGGCACCCATTCGTTCTTCAGACTCCTGAAGAAGCGCTCCATTGGGCTGTTATCCCAGCAGTTTCCGCGCAGACGATGACGTCACTGCCCGGCTGTATGCGCGAGGTTACCGACTGCGGCCTGAGTTTTTTAAGTGACGTAAAATCGTGTTGAGGCCAACGCCCATAATGCGGGCTGTTGCCCGGCATCCAACGCCATTCATGGCCATATCAATGATTTTCTGGTGCGTACCGGGTTGAGAAGCGGTGTAAGTGAACTGCAGTTGCCATGTTTTACGGCAGTGAGAGCAGAGATAGCGCTGATGTCCGGCGGTGCTTTTGCCGTTACGCACCACCCCGTCAGTAGCTGAACGGGAGGGACAGCTGATAGAAACAGAAGCCACTGGAGCACCTCAAAAACACCATCATACACTAAATCAGTAAGTTGGCAGCATCACCGACAAATGAGCCCATTGGAATAAGTTAGAAACTACATATCTGCCAACAACATCCCAGCCATACCATCCAGTCGCTTCTTAACCTTTTCCCAGCCCGGCATAACCTGCCCCATCAGACGGTAAAACTCCTCGCTGTGGTTGTGCTCAGCCACATGGCATAACTCATGTAGCAAAACATAATCGATACATTCTGAAGATGCCTTAACCAGCCATGGATTCAGGGTCAGACAGCCTTTTGCTGAACAGTTGCCCCATTGCGTTTGCATCGCCCGCAGACGTATCGGAGGACGCTCACTGACCCAAAGGGTCTGCGGAATCAGTAAATCAAGCCTGCGCTGAAAAACATCTCTGGCACGTTCCCGATACCATTCAGCCAGCAAGGCTTTAATCTTTTCTGCCGATTTGTGTCTGACAGTCACTTCCAGACGCCCACGCAACATTTTCACTCGTTGCGGCACAGTAGCGTCTTCTGTCACTTTCAACTGATATTGCTTACCGAGATAATAATGGCTTTCTCCGCTGACATACTGACGCGGAACAATGTGTATCTGTTGCTCCCTGAAATCACGCAGTTTCTGGTATATCCAGCGCCCACGTTTTTTCAGCGCAGACAATACCTCGTGCTCCGGTGTTTCAGGCGGTACAGAGGCCACAACCCGGCAGTCCGGATAAACCTTAATGAGCACCCTGCCCTTTACGACCTGACGCGGAACACACTGTACGACGATGACCTCATCACCATAGACAATGCGTAACGCTTTCATTGATGGCGATTCTTTTTCACTCATGATTTCATCAAACCAACGCGCAGTATCTGGATGATGGTTTCAACAATACGGTTAACCTGATTCATTCCGGCACCAATTTCCCGGCAGGCCGTAAACAGCAGTGGTAGCAGACTTGTCTTAACGACTTTCTCAATGTCCTGGGGGTTCAGGGAGTTTTCTGCCACCGCTTTGACGATAATGTTGTCCACTTCAAAAGCCAGCTTCGTCCACTTATCCTGCACCTGAACGTCGTTTACCGCAAAAACCTCAGGTAGCTCTTTTTTAAATACACCGTAATACGCCTGAGCATGCTTGTTTACCGCCAGTGCATCCGGGATATCGCTGAGCTTACGGGCTTCAACCTGTTCTTCAAATTCACGGAACAAAAGGTACTGTTTCAGCGGATGGTCAAACAGTTTTTCAGCCTCTTCGATAGCCATACGCAGGAGTTTTGAAAATGCCTCCTGAGCATACGGGTCATCACGCAATTCCTGCTCAATCATCTTTGTCACACGGGTTTTAATGATGTCGGTTTCATTGCGGGTTTTATTGTTGTCCCACTCTTCGGGCTTTTCGCTGTTGCCCATTTTACCGACTTCATACACGCCATCCGGTTCACGAACTTCAACGCCGGTGACATGCTTATCCAGCAGTTTTTTCACCTGCTCAGCGTAGTCGTCATAATTGACCTGCTCTCCACTGACCTGCATCGCCCACTGGCGCAGGCTGGACATCTGTTTTACGGTTTCTTTATAGAGATTTCGGTCTTGTTCCGTAAAGCTCTTGTCGGTGAAGAAGGTAGCGGACTGCAGTGCCACTTTCAGGCATCCGGCAAAGGCCGTTAACGCCTCGAAGAAATCATCACGGGTTTTCTGATGGATATCGACCATCTCTCCGTCACGTTCTTCCATTTTAGGCACCAGTACCGCACGTAACTGCTCAGTATCATTTTTGTTTTTAACACCGGCAAATATGGCCCACAGCTGGTTATACAGATGCGGCAGGCGCTTGTATTCAGAGCTCATGGCGCTGTACAGCCCGTCAATATCTTTGATATCGTATCCGCCCTGAGTTCGGGAGGCGAGGTCCTGATATTTGCCGATAGTCGTGTCCAGCTCAGCCAGAATACCGCGATAATCAATCAGCAGACCGAACTTTTTTAGTGGATGCAGTCGGTTCACCCGCGCAATCGCCTGGATAAGGTTGTGGGACTTAAGCGGCTTGTCGATATACAGCACGGTATTCTTCGGCTCATCAAACCCGGTGAGCAGTTTATCAACGACTATCAGCAATTTGAGCTTCTCATCGGTATCGAAACGACTGATGACATTACGGGTATACACAGACTCATCCTGCGTGCCGACATTATCCTTCCACCATTTCGTCACTTCCGGCAGTTTGCTTTCATCCACTTCGGTATTCCCTTCCCGGGTATCCGGCGGGCTGATAACTACAGCTGACTCAAACAACCCGGCTTCATCAAGATACTTTTTATATTTGATGGCGGAAATCTTGCTGTCGCAGGCAAGCTGGCCTTTCAGTCCCTCATCAATATTCTTCGAGAAGTGCGTGGCGATATCGAGTGCGATCAGACGGATGCGATCATCTGCACTATAAACCTCACCTTTACGGGCATATTTACGCTTCAGGTCGGCTTTTTGCGCTTCGCTTAACCCATCGGTAATACGATCAAACCAGGCATCTATTGCCCGATCGTTAACCTCAAGGTCGGGAATACGTTCTTCATACAGCAAAGGTGTAACGGCTTTATCTTCTACCGCTCGCTGCATGGTATAAGCGTGGACAATCGGTCCGAATTTATTGGTGGTCTTATCTTCTTTTAGCAATGGCGTACCAGTAAATGCTACAAAGGCGGCGTTCGGCAGTGCCAGTTTCATTCGCACATGGTTCTCACCACCCTGGCTACGGTGTCCTTCATCAATCAGAACGATGATATCGGGGCTGGTATTGACGCATTCAGGAAGTTTTGTCGCTGAATTAAATTTCTGGATTAGGGTGAAAATGATGCGTTCTTTACCGGAGCCAATCTGTTTCGCCAGCATCTGCCCGGATGTCGCCATTGCATTGGCTTTGTCTTTTTTCCCGGCCAACTCGCCGCCGGATGCAAAGGTATTGCTGAGCTGTTCTTCAAGATCGATACGGTCCGTCACCACCACGATACGACACCGCTTCAGGCTGTCATGAAGAATCAGCGCCTTGCTGAGGAACACCATGGTGTAAGATTTACCTGACCCCGTGGTATGCCAGATCACCCCACCTTCCCTGCCCCCGTCTGGTCTGCGGGTACTGATGCGTTCCAGCAGTCTTTTTATCCCGAACACCTGCTGATAGCGGGCAACAATTTTTCCGGTTTTTTTATCAAACAGGGTGAAGAAGCGGGTCATCTCCAGCAGACGTTCCGGTGAAAGCAGACTGATGAGCAGCTTATCCTGCCCGCTGACTGCCAGTTCCCCCCCATCGATTAACTGTTGATACCATTTGAGATCGACTGAAGGACGATGATCAAACAACGCATGAATTTGTTCAGTCGATAACTTATGGTTGCGCAGCGCATACATCTGCGCGTAAGTAATATCTTCTTCGCGCCATGCCGCCCAGAATTTCATTGGTGTATGACAGGTACCGTAGCGCCCGTCATGCCCGTTAATCGACAGTAATATCTGGCTGTAAGCAAACAGCTGCGGGATTTCGTCGTTGAGCTGATTGCGGATACTCTGGGATATCCCTTCGTCAATGGTTGGCCCTTTCTTGCCGTGACCCGCCGGGCTTTTCGCTTCAATGACGGCCAGCGGGATACCATTCACAAAACACACAATATCCGGCCTGCGGGTTTCGACACCGCCTGACCGCAATACCGTAAATTCTTCGGTAAAATGGAACTGGTTATTTTCCGGATGTTCCCAGTCGATCAGCGCAATGGTGGGGTTGACCTTCTTGCCATCGACAAACTCCGTGACGGTGATACCGTAGAGCAGATGGTTATACATCCGTTCATTGGCTTTGAGCAGCCCTTCATTCAGCGCCGGAGAACAGACCTGTGATATCAGGTTATCCAGTGCTTTTTCCGATAACTGGCAGGTTTTGCCACCCGCCATAAAGGAACGCTTCGACAGCTCTTCACGCAGAACCGGACGCAGCACCACCTCATCCTGTTTATAGCCCCGGTAATCCATAATCTGTTTCGGAGATAAAAACGTCCAGCCGAGGCTGGTCAGTAACGTCAGTGCCGGAATTTTGGCGCTGTATTCTTCCTGGAATTTTGGCGTGTACGTCTGGTTCATCATTAATCCTTTTCTTTCTGGCGCTACTCGCCACTGGTCACATGAAGATTCATCAATGCAGACAGCACTTCTTAAATTTTTTACCGCTGCCACACGGACACGGGTCATTTCGCCCGGGCATGTTTTCTGCCCCCTTCACTGGAACAGGCCGGGATGATGCCTCTGACATTCTCACTGACAACCAGTACTGATAAAGTGCCAGTGCAGCAGGCTGAATAAGGGAAATACTTTTCTCAAACTGCTCTCCGGTCATTTTCTCAAGTACAGGAAAATTCTTCTCCACGCCATGAAGAGCGATCACTTCCAGAGAAGGCCGTAACTCACCGGGAAGACCAGACCAGTCATCCAGTGACTTTCCTTTCATATAACCAAAACACCACTCTTCCACAATGGTATATTTTTCCCCCTTTACCTCACGCTCATTGAAAATCGGCTCAAACAGTTCAGGGGCGTCATAAAGGCAACCAGCGATATCGTTCATATGCTGAAAACACAGACTGACAAAACGCTCCATCTCTCTCTCAGATGACCATTTCGGATGATAATCGCCTCCTCCCCAAATAGCACTCAGCCAGATATTGGGTGAAACCATATTTGGACCTGATAAAATCGCCGTCAGCAATCCATCCAGCTCAGAGAAACAGAGTACAGAATCATCCATTCCATACTTCATTAATATTTCTTCCAGCCAGTCGATTTCCCGGTCAGTCAGTGGACCGCTTTTCGTCAGTTTCATACGGCAACCGCCTCATCGACCTTAACACGACGTTTGCCAGTCAGTAGCTGTTGCATCAAGGCTTTCTTCTCGTCTTTCAGGCAGGCGAGTTTTTTCTCCAGTGTGGAGATTTCGGTGTCGGCAGAGGACAGAACTGATGCGATTTTTTGTTGCTCTTCAAAGCCAGGAACCGCAACTTTTAATGAAAAGAAGTCCGAAGGTTTTACATTTAGCAAGCCATGAGCCCGTCCACCTTCATGAGCAATTTGAGACAAACTGTTATTCAAAAGCCCTGACTCAAAATAATGCTCCCAATAGTCACCACATGATTTTTTGGGTGTAGTAAGTTCAAAACATATATACAGAGTTGTTACTACTCCCTCTGGATATCGATTTAATCTTTTTATTGCACCCATCGGATAACCATTAGAGTAACTTTTATTGTAAGCAAACTGCCCTTTTTTTAATAAGAAATAACCATCAAGGGTATCTGATGCGACTGTTTTCTTGAAAAAGTCTTCCTGTTTAATCAAACCATGTTGTCCAGAAATGGTTACAACATTGTTGCTTTTTCCATTGTTTTTAGTCGTAACTCTCTGAAATAATTCCGATAAGGCATATAATTTCCAAGTTTCAGAAAACCTTGTCCCATTCTCATCCAGCAAGCGTTTCTTCCCAGTAAGCAATTGCTGCATCAGGGCTTTTTTCTGCTGCTGACTGTTGGTGAGAAGCTTTTCCGTCACCGAAATCGCGTTATCCCAGGTTAACAGGATTTGGGCGATTTTCTTTTGTTCGGGAAGAGGAGGTGTGAGGATCTCTGTAGATTTGATAGACTTGATGGACAAGTTACGAATTGTGGTCCCTGTTAGCTCCGACTCATAAAATGCTTGGGTTTTGGAGCTTGATAGTACGTAGTAAATAAAGTCTAAATTAACACTATCCTTTATGTTGATATAAGACGCACTTTTTCCTAAAACAACATTTTCTCCTCGATAGTACGCCAGATTTCCGATCGTTCCATTTATAGACATTAAAAGTGTACGAACACCCAAATCTTTTCGATGATTGATCGCATCGTTTTCATCAACGCACTTTGTTGAATCTTGAATAACGATTGAGCCGCTTTTAAGATTATTACCATTGATGAAATAAATTTCAGAGGTATCGGCATACAGTGGTGTTTTGTGAATTCCATCGCTGATCTTACTAGCCAGCTCCGATAAATGCTTTATCTCCCACCCCTTAGGCACCATAACCCAACTCCTTCAGATAACCCGCCATCTCAACTTCCAGCTTCGCCAGTTCCACCTTCAGTTGCTCACGCTCTGCTCGCACCGCCACCAGGTCAATCTCATCCTCTTCTTCAAAGGTATCGACATAGCGCGGAATATTGAGGTTGTAATCGTTGTCCTGAATTTCCTTCAGGCTGGCGAGATAGGCGTATTTCTCGACGTTATCGCCATCACGGTAGGTCTTGACGATTTTCTTAATGTTTTCTTCGCTAAGCTGGTTCTGGTTTTTACCTGCCTTGAATTCACGGCTGGCATCGATAAACAGCACCTTGTCATCAACTTTCTGCTTTTTGAAAATCAGAATCGCAGCCGGAATCCCCGTACCGTAGAACAGTTTTTCCGGCAGACCAATTACCGCATCCAGCAAATTTTCGTCGATCAGTTTCTGGCGAATTTTACCTTCGCTGGAGCCACGGAAAAGCACACCGTGTGGCACCACCACGCCCATACGACCCGTCCCCGGTTTCAGGGTTTCGATCATATGAGAGATAAAGGCGTAATCACCCTTAGTCTTCGGCGGTACACCGCGCCGAAAACGGCCAAACTTATCGTTCTCGGCCTCGTCATGGCCCCACTTATCCAGGCTGAAAGGTGGGTTAGCGGTCACGATATCAAACAGCATCAGGTCGCCATTCTTATCGAGCAGCTTCGGGTTACGAATGGTATCGCCCCACTCGATTTTGTGGTTGTCTTCACCATGCAGGAACATGTTCATTTTCGCCAGCGACCACGTGGAGCCAATCGCTTCCTGACCGAACAAAGCATAGTTCCGGCTGTCATGCCCGGAGACAATTTTACGCCCGCACTTCATCAATAACGAACCGGAACCACAGGCCGGGTCGCAGATCGTATCACCTGGTTGTGGATCAAGTAGTTCAGCAATCAAGTCCGAGACTTCCGGCGGGGTATAGAATTCCCCGGCTTTTTGCCCACCGCTGGCGGCAAAGTTTTTAATCAGATATTCGTAGGCATTACCGATAACGTCCAGCGTACCTACACGGCTTGGCTTCAGGTTAAGATCTTCACCGGCAAAGTCTTCCAGCAGCTGACGCAGGATGGTGTTCTTCTGTTTTTCTTCACCCAGGCGGTCAGTGTTAAACGAAATATCCTGGAAGACACTTTTCCCGGCGTCTTTCAGTTTGGTGCCATTGGCTTCTTCAATCGCATGCAATGCCTGATCGATACGTTCACCGTTGCCTGGCTCATGACGGCGCTCATACAGCGCATAAAAGCTGGCGCTTTTCGGCAACACGAAACGTTCATTCGCCATCATCGCTTCAATCAGTTCCGGCGCATCACCATATTGCTCTTTATATTCGTCATAGTGATCCTGCCAGACATCTGAAATGTACTTGAGGAACAGCATTGTAAGGATAAAGTCTTTGTAGGTATCAGCACTGATGGTGCCACGGAACGTATCACACGCGGCCCACAGGGCTTTGTTGATCGTATCCTGACTGATTTTGTCGTTCATGAATCATCCTGGTCTGAAGAAAAAGCTAGCGATGCAGGGCTTTGCATCGTAAAAAATTGCGGTAAATGATACCGTAAGATGCCTCTCCTGACACGCCAATATCGCAGCATTCCGGTTGGCATCGTCCCCATCATATCGATATGCCATAAACTGACACAACCTGTCTCGCCACTCGCAAAAAACCAATTATCTTAGTAAGATAACATCCATATTAGCTATGGTGTAAAACTGCCGTTGGGGTAATGATATATCCCGCTATCACTACATAAAGCCTCTCATGTGGCTTTAAATGTTAAAAGGGCATGACTATGTTTGAAGCTTACCTTGGCAATCCGAAGCGAAACATTAAAAACGCTCATATCCTCGAAAAATATCAAGCAGACATTGACGCGTTATCCACAATGTTTTCTGAGGATGATTTGCTTAGTCTGATGACTCAGGCTGGCCCTGGAAATGTAGTGTTTATGAAATCCGCGCGTGAGGTACTTTATGTTCTTCCCTCAAGTGGTGTTAATTCTAATCAAATCAATTTCTTCCAGGACACTTCGTATTGGTATAAATGGCGGGAATTGCAGCAGCAGGAGTTCCACAGGGCTGCAGTACTTATTTATAAGAATTCATCCCGAAAAAACAAAATACCTCAAGCTATAATTGAACAACTTGATGAATTTATTCTACAAGAAATTGGTAACGCCGGACGCTGTAAGAAAGGCATTCTATCTCTTTTTCTACACTCTTTTTTAGATAATATGTATCACTCTGAAAAATTCATGAACCCGGTTGAAAACTATCAAAATGGGGTAGCAACTTTCAGACACTTCCAACGAACGCTAACGCGTTGCAATACGTATGTAACTAATCATCTCCAATCGACTGAGTGGTTGAAAAGAGTGCCTAAAGTAGGTCATCTGGAACAGGACGATGTTTCAACTTTAGTATTCACATATTTTTGCTCAAAATATTTTTTCAATTACATCTTCAATGTTATTTCTTTCATGAAAACAACACAAATAATTACGAATGGTTATCTCCACCACCCTAAAATGGTTCCGATAATTACACTTTCAATGTTGCCCTATGATGTACTGAGTGAGATATACAAAAAAAATGGCTATAATATTGAACTCACATCCCCAGATGAATTTATTGTAAAGAACACTTTTCAGACAGGAAAGGCGAATCTGACAGGTTACAAAAAAACAACCGAGCAGTTGATACGAAAAACATACATTTATATAGCACTATTACTTCACCCGGAATGGTCCCCTTCTGCGAAAGAAGTACGCACCTTCCTTGAAGGAAAGAACCAAACTATAAAAGGATTAATGGACTTCAAATCCACATCACTTGGTCTTAATTCTCAAATCAATAATGTTACACTCCTCAGTAAAGAAATATACTTTGATAAATTTATGGAGTTAGCCAGAAGGAATAACCCATTAAAAATGTAACGCATGCTTTTGAAAATATTTCCAGTAATTGTACGCATAACTTTTCATTGCATTCATTATTTTTCACCTGATGAACTGTGAAAACTGAGACTGGCATACAGTAATCTCGCACTGTATTTTTTCCGTGTTATTTTACAGGAGAAATACGATGCCTATTCTGGATCTGCGTTTCAGCAACAAATCAATTCACCAACTTCCACATCCCCTCACGGGTTGTCAGGAATACCGTGATATTCAGTGCCAAAACCTGCGTGCACTGGTATATCCAAAACGGATCACGCTGGCCTTTCGCGCCACCATCAAAAATCAACGTATATATGAAACACTGGGTGAATTCCCTCATCTCTGCATTGAGGATGCCCGTCAGCATGTGATGAACCTGCTTGCCGATAAAAATCGCCTTGCTGTTCAGTCCCGTCGATTCACTGTGGAACAGGCCATCAATGACCTGTGGCTACCGGATTTGCAGTTGTATAAAAAGAGTCCTCAGTCAGAGTTGTCAAAACTCAACCTCTACGTTCGCCCGTTCTGGGGCAAGCGGCAACTTCGCGACATCACGGCAGGAGAACTAGAACAATATGCTGCTGGCTTACGGGAAAAATTACGTCCGTCAACAGTAAACCGTATCCTCGCAATATTGTCCAAAATATGCTCTCTGGCAGTACGTGCTGGATGGATCACACATTCCCCGATGTCACATGTCCGCTATCTGAAAGAAACAGAAGGCTATTCAGTAACAGTGACTGATGTAAAAAATGCGGTAAGAGCAAAGATACCCCAAATGAAATTTGGCTCTGTAACACTGCGAATGAAGCGACTGATGGATATCATCGCCCGTAAATATCCGACATTCGGTCTTCCCGTGTGATAAAAGATAAATCGCCCCCAACTCCTTTAACAGAAGTTGGGGGCTTAATCACAGACAATCGGCATCAAAACAGTGAAATAACTGCCGTGCATCAGGATGACCATTTACATGATAGATCCTCATGGCATGACAGGTGATACTCTCGAGATTAGCCGCCAGCCTTTTCCCCATATTCACCAGTATACCATTTGGTATTTTACTGCTTGTGCTGTTTACCGTCAGAATAAAACAACGCGTTTCAACTCTGACCTCAATAAAATCATTTCCAAATAATGTACTCACAACCTGCTTGATTGTTTCTTCATAATCCGTCAAATCAATGATATCACGCCATCTCGCATTTACGAGTTGATACTTTCTGATATGTAAATACATAGAACCGCCTTTATGTTATTTCAACTAAAATGATGTTCTCCGACATTATGTAAATATTAGTGACCATTGTAATTGCTGATAACCTCTCATCACAGGCAGCAACCTTCGTCTCTTACGGTGCCCCTGTCTCTCTGACTTGATGGCAAAAGTGCATGGCCAAATATGCAGCAAAAACAGGTCATGCACAGGTCAGGATAATAATCATCACCCTGAACGTAAAAATACACATGAACAGGATAAGTCCACATGTTATTCGATCAGTCTACGTATGTTTTAGTATATTGATAATTAAAGATTTAATTTTTTTCTCCACCACGGTAAAAGTGGACTCATCTTGTCCGTTGCTTTGCTGAAAATATCCTTTTCGCTGGCGTTAACCGGTTAAACGAATGGGTAAGCACGATAAACTTGGATATCGACTCGGATTGATTTTAACTCGCCTGAACAATGGTGAATCACTAGCCGTCCGGGAGCTATCTGAGGAATTTAACGTTTGCGAAAAAACTATTCGTCGTGATCTTACTCAGCGCCTGTGCTATCTTAGTCTGATTCGACAAAATGGTCGCTATCGCCTGTCTAACGGTGTTCTCGGTCAACGCAGCAATGCTGATTTACGTCATTTCACGCGCATCCTGGGCATTGAAGGGCTGTTCCCTCGCTGGGATGACAGGCTACTGGGTATTTTATTGGGTAACACGAAAAACAACCAGTTTCTGATAAAACAACGCCCATACGAAAACTGCGGATCATTCATGTCAATACTGAATGTATTATCCGATGCCATCCTGTCACAGAAGAAAGTAAATTTTAATTACAAAGATAAAGAGTTTCGGGCTGTTGAGGCATACAGGCTGGTTAATGACAAAGGGTTGTGGTACCTAGCAGCCTCCCATAACAGCACATTAAAAAGCTTTGTTATCTCATCTATCAAAGATGTTTGCGTGAGTAATATCGCTTTCAGTATACCCCCCGAAATTAATGAAGAAATAGAAAAAACAGATGGTATCTGGTATGGCGAAGATCTTATCGAAGTTCTCATTTCAGTTTCCGCACATGTTGCTCCGTGGTTTACCCGCCGTCATCTATTACCGAGGCAGGAAATAATTCATACTTCCCGGAATGGCGATTTACTGATAATATCACGTGTAGCACACACAAATCAGATAATACCTTTAATGAAATACTGGATGCCGGATATCGAAGTAATACGACCCCTCTCAGTCCGTCAACAACTTACTGAAGATATACAATCCGCACTGAAACGTTACACCCAGCCAAGTAACGCCCCGTAGAGACTCGGGTAATATCATTATCACTGAATGCTATTTCTGTAAGCTAAATAAATGGAGTTACCATGAATAAATACCCAGTTCTTATTATTGTATCAGGATTTCTGACCGAAAATGACATTTCATGGTTAAACCGAATTGAAGCAGGGTGTGACCTTGATGTCAGGTACTTTCAATGGGAATCAGCAAATCTACTATCCATATTAAGTTCTAACATAGCGAATAAATGGGGATTATATACTCTCCTCCCCCTGAGAACGCCCCCTTTATTGTCATCAATCTCCATCCCATTTAAAGCGCGTCAGGCCTGGTATAATGCAACTAAAGCATCGGTTAATAACAGAGATAAATTAGCGCGAATCATAAATGAGATATATGATAAAGAAAAGCGTAATGTGATCATCATGGGACATTCTTTAGGAACTCGATTAATAAATAATACATTACCCTACATTAAGAATGACAATACCCTTTTAACAATATCTATGGCTGGAGCCACCCCAATAACAAGTTATACTGAGAATATAATGAAAATGACTTACGGTTCAAAGATGGGGCATTTAAATATCTACAGTGAACATGATAAAGTGCTTAACACGATATACCCTCTCGTAGAGTCAGTAACGCCAATTGGGGTTCGGGAGGTGAGATTCGGACCTGCTCGGGTGATCAACTGGAAGTGGGATATTGGTCACACTGAATATATTACTTCAAAAAGGATTGATTCATTAATACACTGGTTAAATGTTACCTGTGCCGATTTAGCTGATCCAGACGTAGAACTCACTGACGACGATATAAAATTATTTAATGATATTATTGACCTTGCAAATTTAACACACCACGAAGACATCACCGTGCCTGAATTAACGTCACTCAAGTAGTAAAACAACTTAGAGTAAAAAAAAATCTTATATTATAACGGGAGCGCACATCAACTCCCGTTACGTTTTCATATTTAAGTATTTATATGGATTCGATTAGAAATTTCGTCTGACCCGTTCCCTTATCAAACTTGCCAGCCTTACCCTTCCAGGTGAAATAGTTTCCGTTACAGTTTCAACTCTCAACAAATCACGCTGTCCGGTTCGGCGACTGACCGCGAAACGCTGACATATATCATTAACCGATACCGTATTACCGGTATACAGTTGAAGTAATATCCAGCACAGCCTTTCTGCGATCCTTTCACCGCGAGTTTTATACATCTGTAAAACCTTCAGTTATCGTCAACGATGACATAGTCCACCTCAAAACCCACATAACTGACTGTATTCATGAATATTTATTACCGGTGTAATACTGTCGTTGGGGTAATGAATTAACCGTTATCACCCTGCTACTGGAGAATGCACCATAGGGGGCAAAAATCACGAGGGATCTGAGATCCCCCGTGTCTGCACATGTTTATGCGAACGGTCCGGTACAACCAGTATCATCATCATGCTGCGATGTACTGCGCATGAAGAGGATTACAAAGATGCCCGTTTTCTTCCTGTTCATAACAGGTCAACAACTTTCCACATTTACCGTTACCCGGTAAATCCCCATAGACAGGTAATCCATAAAATTACCCTCCCATAAGGACCAGAGTTCATTCCTCTCTGCCGCCAGTGAAATATCCCCAGCCAGATAATGGAAGACGTATTGACCTGACCAACAAAAGTCCATTTCCTTTTCCAGCTCCGGATAGACTCGTCCCATGTAACTAAAGTCTGTGACATAGTCGAAATACCATTCGTTATCCTGGCGGATGAACCGCATTTCAACCGGATGAAATCCGCCGGATTCTGCACTGTAGTCCGGGTCACGAAAATTAATGACTACTGCCCTGACCGATGTTTGCTGAGATTGTTCTGCCAGAAGCGTAACGATGTGCTGCTGAAATAATTTAGTGACAGGCAGCGTTAATCCTGCCTGTTTTAAGACATACTGGGTTTGCATAATAGATTTTCCTGTAAAAGGTGAGTAGAGGTGTGTAGTAGTTTCTGGTTGTATAACAGTTCTGGTAAAGAATTAATTCTTCGCAATCCTTTCTCAATCGCCAACCTTACCGAGTGTTTTAAGACGCGCCCGCCAGTCAGCATATAAAACATGCGTAAACAACTTCTCAGGGTGCGCCTCAAGCAGACATATATCCGGTGAGCGTAAAACAGCAGCCAGAAAACCGGCATTATTGGCACTTGCTCCTTTAAATAATGATCTGAATACGCCTGATGTGAAGCCCGTTGTCGGTTGAACTTCGAGTACACTTTCAATCTTAGAAAGTGGGACCCAGTCTTTAGAGAACAATCCACCGCTGCCATTTGCCATGAGACGCAGGTAAAGTTCATTATCCGTTTCAGACATAGCCAGTTGCCATGTCAGAATACCGCTGGCTTTAGGGCTGATTTTTTCCGCCTGTCCTGATTCAATGAGCAGCTTATAACTCTCTTCAGGTAATATTTGGCCATCTTCAGTGATACCTTTTTCAATATCACTTAAATCATTATTTAACTCCAGCTTCTCGTGTTCATTATTATTTTTCTCTAACTTTGATTTTCTCATTTTCATCTCCTGATTTTAATCTGATTTACAGACGGGATTCCGCCATAGACATTAATGTGTCAATCCCCTTCAAAGGGCATTCCGGATGAAATAGCAGATAAATACCATTTCCATTATCTTCTGTAATTGATAGCATCAAGTAATATTCATCTGTCAGATGGACCACGAACTCAGGGTTTGCAATTAAATGATGAATTACATCCAGTACGTGTCGTTTAATATCTTCGGGAACATCACCGGGTTCAATGTACATTAATGTTACACCCACCTCGCCCCAAAAATTCATTGCGGAAAGTTCATCATCAAATGGAAGTATCAGTTCTTTTCTCAGGACAGTCATAACTGAATCGGGAAGAAGGAGCGACGGCAGGTCTTGCCAGTTCGAGATAAATTTCATTGAATAATCCTCATAAACAAAAAACCCGATACGTTTTAAGTATCGGGGTTACATAGACAGGGTAAAGAATCTGGAATTGCCTTCAGTGGTCATCTATATTCTTTCATAATATCCACAATCCTTGCAGATAAGCACTGGCGCATTATTTCTTTCACGCTGTTTAAGGAATCCAAATAGACGCTGTATCGCCCTGATGATTTCTTTAAGCAATTCTGGTAATTGCTCCGGGCTAATATAACCGGATGTCGATGTCAGAAACCGGTCATCGCGAGTCACCTTTGCTATATTTCCGGCAGTTTCTGTGACTGTATTCCGACTACCGCACTTAGGGCACTTTAACGGCATAATCATTCTCCACGTTTAAGAGACGCAAAAATCACTGTTCTACACTGGTAGCTACGGGGGGTAAAAGAAGGTCGGTAACACCCTGCCCGGTCTGACGCATTCGCTCTGGTGTCAGTTTTGCGTAGCGCTCCGTACTCTGAATACTGGCATGCGCCAGCTGGGCTTTAACGTCATACAGACTGTACTGTCCGCTGGAGACAAGTAATGATGCGACGGAATGGCGCGTAGTGTGGAAACAGACTTCACTTTTATCTATCCCGCACTCTGCCAGTATTTTTTCATAGGCCCACCGGGGTTCTGATATTGGTTTTCCATTATCTTTTACGGCAAACAGATAGGGGTTGCTGCCAGCCCGTGGGATCGAATCAATAATAGATAATGCAACATCACTGAGATACACAGTTCTGCTGCGACCATTCTTAGTATAAGGAATGAATAACGACCTGTTATCCCGATCAATATGTTTGTGCATGACGTTAAGCATTTCTGATTTGCGGGTACCGGTTAACAACAGCATGGCTATTAGTCCCCCGGCAGCCTTATTGGGATATCGTGCCGCAGCGTCGAGGATCCTTCTGATCTCATCGGCGTCAAAAAAGCGCGTCCGCTGATTATTCTCCTTCAGCAAAGGGATCTTATCGGCTTCATTCTTCTCCAGGACATCCTGTCGTAGCGCATAACGCCCCATAGTTTTCAGAATAGCCAGTGCCCTGTTACAGGTTGACGGTGCATACTGCTGGCCGTGAATACGACCCTCAAGCATGTCGAAAAGCACCTGCTGGATTTCCCGGGCCCGAAGGTCGCAGTAACGTATCTTCCCCAGACGAGGTTCAATGTATTGCGTGAAACGCTGAACATCCTTATCCCAGGACTTTTTATGGCGCTTGATGAACGGAACATAGGTCTGGTGAAAAAACTCACTAAGCGTTGGCATAGCACGATAATTATCGCGTTCTGCCTTAGGGTCATTTCCCAGTGCAATCGCCTCCTTGTGACGACGAGCTATCTGACGGGCTGTCCCCACATCAATTTCAGGGAATCTGCCAATACTGATACTTTTTTTGGTACCGTGGAATGTGTAGCGCAGGAGGAAACGTTTGTTACCCGTTCGACCTGAGAGGCATTTGAGGCCAATGACCTCGGTATCAGATACCTCAAGCTCTGTAGATCGGGTATCTGTGTTTGCCGGAAGGGCTTTGATGGATGAATTGGTGAATCGGAAGGATTTTTGCATATTTATCCTCATATATCTGATTGATATCATGAAAATAATATATATCTGAAGGTGTTTTTATTACGGGGCAGGATTGAAGAATGGAAAGGCTATTAGACGCGTACAAACGGATATTACAGGAAGTTGACGCCCAGTCATTTAACCTGAATGAAGATAAATACTCAGGCGTCTTTTTACCCGTGCCGTTTGAAGAATACTGGCATTCACCGGTAAAAATCATGCTGGTTGGACGTGAAACCGCTGGCTGGAATACGCTGAATGGTAAGAATACGATATCACGGGTGTTGGGACTTATGCCTGACGTCACCATCGGGCAGGTGGTTGAAGAGGCTGTAGATCGTTACAGGAAACATCTTCCGGTACAAAATGATGGCACCACCAACCTCAAATCACGTAGCCGCTTCACGCAATATCATTTCAGGCTGGCCCGGGAGCTTAATATTCCTCCTCAGGCTATCGTGTATGCCAATCTACTGGCGTGGGATTACGACGGACTGACCCCTCTCAATCGCCCTCAAAATGAATTGCAGGAAGTCATATTAGCCTCGCTGAAGCTACTGGCGGTACAAATTAAACACCTTGAGCCTGATTTCATCATCTTTGCATCTGGAGCCCGGAGAACAGACTACATCATAAAACAGGTGCTTACTGAGCTGGGCGGCTATGAGACTTCTTCAGTCATTCCGGGGAAGCTATGGGAGTTCAAAACAGGTAATGCAATCTGTTTCAGAATTGCCCATCCACGGGCTATGCGCGGACACCAGAAGTACAGAGATGAGGTGATTGCACGAATTAAGCAACTTTGTACTCAGGGTGGCTAGAGCATTACAGCTTGCTCAGCGGGCCCCCTTCCCGGAAGCGTACCGGAAAACAGGCAAAGCGGCCTGGTTCTCTATGCTGGAGGCGACACGTTCGATTCGGCATTGCCAGGCTGAAGATTGCAGCTCATCGCACCCCGTGAGCACAGGATATGCACAGGACATGAATTTCAGGCACAAAAAAACCACCCGGAGGTGGTTTCACGACACTGCTTATTGCTTTGATTATTCTGATGTTTCCCATGGTACCCGGAGTGGGACTTGAACCCACACAGCGCGAACGCCGAGGGATTTTAAATCCCTTGTGTCTACCGATTCCACCATCCGGGCTCGGGAAGAAAGTGGAGGCGCGTTCCGGAGTCGAACCGGACTAGACGGATTTGCAATCCGCTACATAACCGCTTTGCTAACGCGCCGTTAAACTTTTTTAAACTGACACCCGCTATTGCGCATGTCTTTAATCTGGAGCGGGAAACGAGACTCGAACTCGCGACCCCGACCTTGGCAAGGTCGTGCTCTACCAACTGAGCTATTCCCGCATGTCATCAAGTTAACTGCTAACCACTTGATTTCATTATCGTCCGGCTAACTGTGCCGCCGTTCGATGCGTTGCATTCTACTGATATGACGTGATGAGTCAACGTTATTTTTTGCATCCCCGGATCGTTTGCTGAAAATTACGGCGAAACGATCACTGTTCAAGCAAATCTCCGCGCGCCGCGTTCAAATATTGCAGCATTGACCACAGGGTCAGCACCGCGGCAACCCACAGCAGGCCGATTCCCGCCCACTCTACCCAGGCGTTCGGACGCCACAGCATCCAGACCAGCGCCGCCATTTGCGCGGTGGTTTTCACTTTACCGATCCAGGATACCGCCACGCTGCTGCGTTTACCCAGTTCAGCCATCCATTCACGCAGTGCAGAGATGATGATCTCGCGTCCAATCATGGTGGCGGCTGGCAGTGTCACCCACCAGGTGTGGTAATGTTCAGCCACCAGCACCATGGCAATAGCCACCATCACTTTATCGGCCACCGGATCGAGGAAAGCACCAAAACGGGTGCTTTGGTTCCAGCGGCGCGCCAGATAGCCATCAAACCAGTCGGTGACCGCGGCAACCAGGAAAATCAGCGCACAGGCAAAAGGAGCCCAGACAAACGGCAGATAAAACGCGAGTACAAAGAACGGGATAAGCACGACGCGAAAGAGAGTGAGCAACGTAGGGATGTTATATTGCATGATGACGGTAACTATTTGTTGTCAGTAAAATTTAGCTCTATGTTGCTACAGAGCCCTCAATGTTTCAACGAGTAGTAGATCTTTTCTGCCAGCCCTTGCGAAATACCCGGCACTTTTGCAATTTCCTCCATGCTGGCGTTGAGTAATCCTTGCAATCCGCCCATATACTTCAGCAGCATCTGGCGACGTTTTGGCCCAACGCCTTCAATGGTCTCCAGCGTGCTGGTGTTTTTCACCTTCGCCCGTTTTTTACGGTGACCGCTGATGGCATGATCGTGTGACTCATCGCGAATATGCTGAATAACATGCAGCGCCGGGGAATCCGGCGGCAGGCTAAAGCCCTCACCTTCCGGCTCGAAGAATAGCGTCTCCAGCCCGGCTTTACGATCGGCCCCTTTTGCCACCCCCAACAGCAGGGGATGGTTTTTATCCCAGCTGACGTCAAGGGATTCAAAGACCGCCTTCGCCTGGCCGAGTTGCCCTTTCCCGCCGTCAATCAGGATCACATCCGGGATCTTGCTCTCTTCAATGGCTTTACCATAGCGACGACGCAGCACCTGATTCATTGCCGCATAGTCATCCCCCGGGGTGATGCCGGTGATGTTGTAGCGACGATACTCAGCACGCAGCGGACCGTTCGCATCGAACACCACGCAGGAAGCAACGGTCTGCTCCCCCATGGTATGGCTGATGTCGAAACACTCCATGCGTTTCACTTCCGGCAATTTCAGAAGCGTCGCCAGAGCCGTTAAACGCTGGCTCACCGTCGACTGCTGGGAAAGTTTGGTGCTGAGCGCTGTCGCGGCATTGGTACGCGCCAGCTTCAGATAACGCGCACGGTCGCCGCGCGGTTTGGTCTGGACATTCACCCGGCGTCCCGCCAGCTCGGATAAAGAATCGGCCAGCAGGGTTTTATCGGCAAGATTAAAATCAAGCAGGATCTCCGACGGCAGCGTGCGCATCTGGCTCCCCTGCAGATAAAACTGGCCGACAAACGTTTCAACCACTTCACCCAGCTCCGTACCGCCTGGCACTTTCGGGAAATAGCTGCGGCTGCCGAGCACTTTGCCCTGACGAATAAACAGCACATGCACACAGGCCAGACCGGCATCAAAGGCAACGCCGATCACGTCGAGATCGTCACCGGTGTTCGAAACAAACTGTTTCTCCGTCACCCGGCGCACCGCCTGAATCTGGTCACGTATGCGCGCGGCCTCTTCAAACTCCAGCGCGGCGCTGGCTTTCTCCATACGGGCAATCAGTTGGGTCAGGACCTGATCGTCTTTACCGGCTAAAAACAGGCGCACGTACTCAACCTGCTGCGCGTACTCTTCTTCACTCACCAGCCCGGCGACGCAGGGCCCCAGACAGCGGCCAATCTGGTACTGCAGGCACGGACGCGAGCGGTTACGGTAGACACTGTTTTCGCACTGACGAACAGGAAAGATTTTTTGCAGCAGCGCCAGCGTCTCACGCACGGCATAGCCGTTAGGAAACGGCCCAAAGTATTCACCCTTCGCATGTTTCGCACCACGGTGCATCGCGAGCCGGGGATGGGTATCGCCGCTCAGAAAAATAAACGGGTAGGATTTGTCATCCCGCAGCAGAACGTTATAGCGCGGCTGATAGAGCTTAATATAGTTGTGCTCGAGCAGGAGTGCTTCTGTCTCCGTATGGGTGACGGTGACATCAATATTCTGGATGAGCGCGACCAGCGCTTCAGTCTTACGGGAGGCAAGGTTGCTGCGAAAATAGCTGGAGAGGCGTTTCTTGAGATCTTTCGCCTTCCCCACGTAGATAACCGTACCGCCAGCGTCATACATGCGATAAACGCCAGGCTGGCTGGTCACGGTTTTCAGAAATGCTTTTGAATCAAATACATCACTCACTGACTTAATAACGTCTCCGCATTACACAGACCATGACGGATGGCAAGATGAGTCAGTTCAACATCACCGTGGATGTTCAGTTTACTGAACATCCGATAACGATAGCTGTTCACCGTTTTCGGGCTGAGATTCAGTTGCTCCGAGATCTCATTTACCTTCTGGCCTTTGGTGATCATCAGCATAATCTGCAATTCACGCTCAGACAAACTGGCAAACGGAGATTCGGTTTTCTCCGGCTCAATCTGGCTCAGCGCCATTTGTTGCGCAATGTCGGAAGCAATGTAACGCTGGCCGGCAAAGACGGAACGAATCGCGTTCACCACTTCCTGCGGCGCGGCGCCTTTACTGAGGTAACCTGCCGCCCCTGCCTGCATCACCTTCGCAGGAAGCGGGTTTTCGGTATGTACGGTCAGCATGATGACTTTTGTGTCAACAAAGGTACGCGCGATTTTGCGTGTTGCTTCAAGCCCACCGATACCGGGCATGTTCATATCCATCAGCACCACATCGGCTGAATTGGTGCGGCACCATTTAACGGCATCTTCGCCACAGCACGCCTCACCGGCAACTTTAATACCTTTTATATCTTCAAGAATGCGTCGTATCCCTGCGCGCACCAGTTCGTGGTCATCAACAAGAAGGACGTTGATCAAAGGGAATGTCTCCAGAATAGGGATAACGCTACTGAGTGATAATTGGCTTTATATTAACGTTTTTCCTCACAAGATTAAAACGTTAAAAAACCGGCTATTCGATTTCGCTCGCGTTTTTGGAAATTAGCCTGTACAGATGCTGGAAAGAAAGCCCGCGCGGTGAGCGCTTGTACGGCTTTTTTTAAGCATCTGTATTCAAAAAGTTACAAAAATCGCTGCCCCGTCACGGTCAAAAAAACAGTTCTCAAATTTTTGTAACAATAATTAACGGCAAGCGAACCGGCCATAAACAATTAATAATCTTCGACCCTGTACAGTTTACTGGCACGCGGTGTTTATGCAAATAAACACCCTGCGGAAAAGTATGAAAAACAACCGCTGCATTTTTTGGAACAGCTTGTGGTATACTCCGCCGCCTTGACTTGCATCATCGCGCGCGAGCGCTGTTTTATAACGAGGAAAATAAATGAGCACACCTGAATTTGCAACTGCGGAGAATAGCCAGGAACTGGCCCAGGAAGTCAACTGCCTGAAAGCCCTGCTGACGCTGATGTTACAGGCAATGGGTCAGGCTGACGCCGGACGTGTGATCATTAAAATGGAAAAGCAAATCGCGCAGATGGAAAACCAGGCTGAGTCAGCGGTATTTGCCAATACCGTTAAGCAAATTAAACAAGCCTACCGTCAGTAAAAAAAACGGCTGAATGTGTTGCATTCAGCCGTTATCTCGTCTGGCACGCAGAACGTTCTCTCTGCTCAGATTAACCCTGTCGCCGCCGCGTAACACGCAATCTGCGTCTTGTTTGGCGCGTTGAATTTCTTCTGCATATTCTTCTGATGGAAGTTAACGGTATTCTCCGAGATAGAGAGAATGATCGCTATTTCCGCTGATGTCTTCCCTTCCGCAGTCCATTTCAGAATTTCCCGCTCACGTTTGCTGAATTTCATTTCGGGTGGCATCACCATCTCATCTTCAAAACGCAGCAGGCTGGTTAACGCCATTTGCAGCAGCATCTGCAACCGCAGCTCTAATTCTTCGCTGGTGACCGCGCCCGCCTGAACGTTGGTACACGAAACGGACAGGAAACCGAGCGCGTGATTTGGCAGCATCAGGCACTGTGTTATTCCCTTACGCAAGCCATGGTCGCGTGCGCCATTCCATAATGCCTCAGCGTCCGCGAATAATTCATCCGTCCAGGGTAAATGGCCCTGAATGAAATTCTCCGGTTTGAGCACCGGATCAATGGCGAAATAATTCTCTGACTGATATTGCGCCATCCACCGTTGTGGATACGTGGCGTGTACAGATATCCTGGGGCGCGTAAATGGCACAGGATGGCGTACACAGAGTGCGTAATAATCAAATTCGAGCGCCTGAGTTTGTCGCTGTAGTTCCTGATATACCTCACTGGCACTGGTCAGTGCCTGAAACCGGAGGAAGCAATCCCGTCGCCAGGTGAAAAAGTCTGAATCCTTCATACTTACTAAATGAAGCCTCTGAAATGATATTCATTATTAAGGTGAATATAACCTAACACATAAAACTTATTTCTAACCACAAAATATCGGCAATAGCACAATTAACTTTAGTTTTGATAAGGTTTATCTGTACTGAGCGGAATAAAAAAACATGGCAGACGAAACCGCGAGAGAATAATTTGCTCCAGAAGAAAAATCTGGAGCAAATGCGTGCAAAAATGCTACTGCATAAGGAATTTTTCAAGGAATTGACGGGTTCGCGGCTGCTGCGGGTTGGCAAATAAACTTTTTGCCGGCCCCTGCTCCACAATCCGTCCTTGATCCATGAAAATAGCCCGGTCGGCGACGTCACGGGCAAAGCTCATTTCGTGAGTCACAATGACCATGGTGCGTTTTTCCTGTGCCAGCTGACGAATAGTGTTAAGCACCTCGCCCACCAGCTCAGGATCAAGCGCAGAAGTGGGTTCGTCAAAGAGGATCACATCCGGGCGCATTGCCAGCGCGCGGGCTATCGCCACACGTTGCTGTTGCCCGCCCGAAAGACGACGCGGATAGCTGGTCTCTTTCCCTGCCAGCCCCACTTTGGCAAGCAGTTCACGCGCGCGTGCCGTGGCTTCCTCTTTTGGTTCACCTTTCACAATCACCGGACCTTCAATAATGTTCTCCAGCACCGTCCGGTGCGGGAACAGATTGAAGCTCTGGAAAACAAACCCCACGTGCTGGCGCAGCTGGCGGATCAGGCCTTTTTGCTGGCTGATGGATTTACCGGTATCAATGGTGATCTCCCCAACCCGAATGGTGCCTCCCTCCGGCTGTTCAAGCAGGTTAATGCTGCGCAGCAGCGTGGTTTTTCCTGAGCCGCTCGGGCCGATAATCGCCACCACTTCACCCTGCTCCACCTCCAGATCGATCCCGTGGAGCACCGTTTGCCCGTGGAATTTCTTCACCAGGTTTTTAACGTCGATAGCACTCATTTTGGATCACGCTCCTGGCGGTTAAGCTGGTTTTCAAAATAGTTTTGCAGGGCAGACAGCACCGTTGCCATCACCCAGTAGATCAGCGAGGCAGCAAGATACATGGTAAACACTTCAAGCGTGCGCGAGGTTATAAGCTGCGCCTGACGGAACAGCTCCGGCACCTGAATCGTCGCCGCCAGCGAGGTGTCTTTCACCAGGCTGATAAAGCTGTTGCTGAGCGGTGGCAACGCCACCCGCGCCGCCTGCGGCAGAATGGCCCGGCGCAAGGTTTGCCACGGTGTCATACCGATACTGGCCGCGGCTTCCCACTGCCCTTTATCAATCGACGAAATTGCCGCACGCAGGGTTTCCGAGGTATACGCCGCCGTATTAAGCGACAGACCAATCATCGCCGCCGGGATCGGGTCCAGTTCAATCCCGAACTGCGGTAAACCGTAGTAGATCATAAAGAGCTGCGCGATAAGCGGCGTACCGCGAAACACAGAGATATAAAAGCGAGCCAGCCAGCGTACCGGCCAGACGGGCGACATACGCATTAAGGCCAGCACAAACCCGAGTACCAGGCCGAAGAACATGCCACCAATACTGAGCTGTAAGGTGAACACCGCGCCTTTCAGCAGGAACGGCAGCGAATCGATAACCAGTTGAATACTTTCTTGCATTATTATTTTTCGACCTGATTTTTAGACATGAGGATGATAGGCAAACAGCGCGGGCGCGCCGCCGGTGTGCACAAATAAAATCGGGCCTTCATCCTTAAAGCGTTTCTGCGCAATGCCATCAATAAGCCCGGCCATCGCTTTGCCCGTATAGACCGGATCCAGCAGTATGCCCTCAAGGCGCGCCAGCAGTTTAACCGCTTCCATTCCCTCTTCGTTCGGCGTGCCGTAACCCGGCGCAAAATAGTCGTCCCACAGCAGAATATCGGCCTTTGCCTTCAGCTCCAGCTGCTCTGCCACCGCCTGCTGCAAGCTCACCACTTTGGGTTTCTGATCCGCAACGCTGCGCGATACCGTCACACCAATCAGCTCAACGTCCGGCAGCAGGTGCTCCAGCCCGACGGCCAGCCCAGCGTGCGTGCCCGCACTGCCAGAGGCAACCACCACTGACGATAGGCTCACCGCCCCTTCGCACTGCTGAGCAATCTCCAGCGCGCTTTCCACATACCCCATCGCACCCAGCGCATTCGAGCCGCCCACCGGAATGACATACGGACGAAAGCCCTGTGCTTCAAGGCGTGTGGCCAACTCATCGAGCTGTGCGGTCGGGTCGGTCAACGCATCGACCATTTCAACCTGCACGTTAAAGAGATCTAGCAGCAAACGGTTGCCGTTGGTCAGGTAGTTCTCTGCCCGTGTACCGATTGGGTTTTCCAGCAACGCCACGCAGTGCAGCCCAAGTTTTGCCGCCACCGCCGCCGTCTGGCGAACGTGGTTGGACTGAATCGCCCCTGCGGTGACGAGCGTATCCGCCCCTTCACGCAGCGCGTCAGCCGCCAGAAACTCCAGTTTGCGCAGCTTATTGCCCCCCATCGCCATTGGCGTCACGTCATCACGCTTAATAAAAATATCGCGTCCTAAATAGTCAGAAAATCGCGGCAGATACTCCAGCGGCGTCGGCGCGCCGATAAACTCCAGGCGGGGAAAGCGCGTTAAATTCTGTAGTGACATGGGTTCTCCGGTAACTCAGACAAAATGTGATATTTTTCATTATGCACGCAGACGCGTAAGAAATAAAAAAGGCGCTTTTAAAAGCGCCTTTTTTTAACGTCAAAGACTTATTTGGTGACGTCTGCCCCAAACCACTTCTCAGAAAGCGCTTTCAGGCTGCCGTCTTTTTGCATATCCGCAATGGCGGAGTCGATCGCCTTGACCAGGTCTTCGTTACCTTTACGGACAGCAACCCCGGATTCCTGACGAGAGAACGCATCACCGGCGACCGCCAGGGTGTTGTTGGTTTTCTTCACCAGATCCAGCGCCGCCAGACGGTCAACGAGGATGGCATCGATACGGCCAACGCGGAGATCCTGGTATTTTGTCGGGTCATCATCATAGGTGCGGATATCCACACCCTGAACGTTCTGGCGCAGCCACTCTTCGTAGTTGGTTCCCAGACCGACACCGACTTTTTTACCTTTCAGATCCGCGGCCGTTTTGATTGAGCCTTCGTTACCTTTCTTCACCAGCGCCTGGATACCGGACACGGTGTACGGCGTGGAGAAGTCATACTTCTTCTTACGCTCGTCAGAAATGGTCACCTGGTTAATCACCACATCAATACGTTTGGAATCCAGCGACGCCAGCATACCGTCCCATTTGGTCGGTTTCAGGGACGCTTTCACGCCAAGGTGTTTCGCCAGTTCCTCTGCAAATTCCACTTCGAAACCGGTCAGTTTACCGTCATCACCCTGGAAGCTGAACGGAGGATAGGTTCCTTCCAGCCCGACCAACAGCGTACCGCGCTCTTTCACTTTGTTAAGCAGGTTCTCTGCGGCGAAGGTTTTCACGCTCATTCCCGCGACCAGCGCAACGGCCATAACGCCCATCAGCGCCTGACGACCCAGAAGTGCTAATTTCATAAGTACCCCGATATAGTGGAATTTTTGTGTAGTGTAGAGAAATCGCCTGCAAGGTCAAAGGCGACTGCGCTACATTTTATTCTTTTTTAATATATATCAGAAGTTGTCCCGGCGTGGGCTTTCTGCTTTACCGCCGCCGGCATTTGGACCTTATATTGTGCGTACTTGCGCAGCGCAATACGGTAGTTATTAGTACTGGTCGCAGGCAGCCACGGCTCCAGGTTTTCATCCAGATAGCCGGTCTTGAGCAGATCGCGGGAAATATTATTCACGGTGAGATGCTGTCCCAGGCGACGCAGGCGAACCACGTATTCGCGAACGGTCCCGTGACTCATCTCGGTCTGTTCAAACAGGAACTGTTTGAAACCGATAATATCGAAGAAGTCGCTTTGCTCTTTGCAGTGGAGATCGCCACAGAAACGGCAAAGCGCCACCCACTCTTTCTGCTCTTCGAGCCACGCGGCTTCGTCCATCAACGTGTCGAGACGAGAAATCGCAATTTTATTGACGATTTCGCCACGACGAACCAGCGTGATACGATCGAGTAACTTGTTACAGTGGGCGCAATGCGTCTGGCTGTGTTTAAAGTCTTTCAGGTAGCGGCTTAAAGGCCGTCTTTTAGATTGCTGCACCGTCATGATAACTCCTGGTTGTCAATACGTTGTGCGGCATTTTTCAGGTGAATCAATCACCTATAACTTACCCAGCTTGGTTCGTAAGCGTTTGATGGCCTGGCTGTGCAGCTGGCTTACCCGCGACTCTCCCACTTCCAGAACAGCGCCAATCTCTTTGAGATTAAGCTCTTCCTGATAATAGAGGGTTAACACCAGCTGTTCGCGCTCTGGCAAAGCTTCAATGGCTTCCATCACGCGCTGGCGTAAATTACCTTCCATTAAATGGTGTAACGGGTTTTCTTGCTGATGCTCATCCGTCACCAGCTCGATGCTATCGCCATGCTCTTCGCGCCACTCGTCATAAGAGAAGAGTTGGCTATTATTGGTATCGAGCAACATCTGACGATACTCTTCAACAGGAATACCAAGCCGTTCCGCCACTTCCGTTTCCGTCGCGTTGCGTCCCAGTTCCTGTTCCAGCTGCCCCATCGCATGCGCCACTTCGCGCGCGTTGCGGCGAACACTGCGCGGCACCCAGTCCCGGCTGCGCAGCTCGTCCAGCATCGCACCACGAATACGCTGAACTGCGTAAGTGGTAAATGCCGTTCCTTGCAGAGCGTCGTATCGGTCAACTGCATTCAATAACCCGATACCGCCCGCCTGTAGCAGATCGTCCAGTTCCACGCTCGCCGGCAAACGCACCTGGAGGCGCAATGCTTCGTGACGCACCAGCGGGACATAACGCTGCCACAGCGAGTGTTTATCCATTACACCTTCAGCGGTATAGAGTGAATTCACGATAAACAGCCCTGCGTTAGTTGAGTTATCGGCATGATTATCCGATTCTGCAGGGGTTTTAATCGGGTGAATAAGGGAACAAAAAGTGGGTTATTTGGCTAACGCCAGGGGAAGAGCCAGACAATTTGGGGCTAACCGCCTAAAAAAACAGGGGATAAATTACCATCGACATAAAGAAATCGAGGCATCCGGGCATGACTAAAACACCTGCCGCTCCGTTTGTCTTGAAGGGAATAGTGTGTCCTTCGCGTACAGATTTTCGCTGCACGCAACGAACACTAAAAACACATAGCAGCGCATTTAACAGTCCTGTTAAATGCGCTAACACAACGTCTCAGCTATCAACTCTACAGAAAATATAAAAATCAGCAAACGACGTGTTGTTTTGATCGTTAGCGTCAAACTGATATTTATTGGGTATGTACTTATGTAAAACCCAAGATTCGCCTCTGTTTTTTACGACCCAATCCGTGAATTTTCGATGATAGACGTGCGGGGCATATCTCGAGATGGACACGTTGAATTCCTCATTATTCGAAGCATAAACGATGACAAATTTCGATGCGGCAGAGAAAAGCATCTGCATATATTTTTCAAAGATTTCATCTTCAATAAGATGATATATCACGTCCAAGGAGAGGGTTAATTCCGCCTGCTGCCCTGTCCAGTAATCTACCGGATAAAAATCTTTTGTCGGGTCATTGCAAAACCTGTTCTGGCAGAGTTGTATCGCATGGTCAGAGATATCGAAGCCAGTATAGCGAGGATAGTCAGCGAGGGATAACTGGTTACCATCACCGCAACCGAACTCCATCACAGACTTCACCTTCTCCTCTTTCACGAACGCATTAATAACCTCGGCCTTAAAGTCAGCCAGTCGACCGTAAGAGCCCGCTCCGGAGTTGCCTTTTAAGCGGTAACGATCGTCCCAGCACTGGCCCGACTGGCGGAAGACCAGAGATTCATTCTGAGAGGCGCTGTTAGGGGCAGCCTTAGTCACCAGACGATCAATAACCGCTTTTGCTTCCGGCGCAAATCCATAATGGGCAATCATGTTTTTAATATACTTGTCGTTCTCACCTTGCAGCAAGTTATTCTGCCACAGGCCAACTTCCGAGGTTCCGTTCCATTCCTCAGATATCATATGCTCAGGAACAACATTAAATTTTACCCCGTTCATACGACACATCCAGAACAGCCAGACATCATCAGCTCCTGGTGATAAATGTTCAAAAATCTCTTTTTTAAGCACATCAGCGTGGAAACACTTCGGCGGATAAAGTGCGCCGAAGCCTGTGGTCGGGAAAATAAGATTAGAAAGATCTGTGGTGACTGAGTAATTCCATTTCCACTCTTTGTAAGGAACGGGGGTTTTATCGCTACCAAGGCGGATTTTATGTGCCCGGTGCGCAACCACCGTTTTATAATCCCCGTCCCAACCAGCTATAAGTTTTTCCAGCCATTCCGGCTGATAGGCTAAGTCATCATCGGCTGTCACGATGAAAGCATTCGGTTCCTCGATTAACGTCGGGACAATTTTCTTGTAAGAGCGAATATCTTCGCAAAACTTTATCTCTATGCCCTTCGCAGCAAAGGCTAGTACGCTTTGTGGAACGAGATGGCGCTCCGACTCGGCAAGCCACAAAATAATACGATCCGCTTTAACGGTTTGTTTCAATAAACATTGCAGTGTGTAATGCAGCGTAGCAAAACGCTTATGCCAGGAAGTTAAGCTGATAACAAGCTTTTGCGGTAAACCGTGTTTCCGTTGTTTTGCAGTAGTTTGCTGGTGGGGTAATAGAATCTCATTAATATAGGCCTCTGCACGCCCAGACGAATGTGCCTGCAACAGTGTGGCCGCAACGTCATGCAGGCCATAAACCACATGCATAATAAAGGCTAATTTTTCATGCTGCGCACTACTGAGATTGCACAGCTTGTGCTCGCCCGGAATAAATATCGCTTTCGCCGACACCATGTGTGTTGAGGCCATAGGCTCAGCGTTAGCAATAACTTTTGGCGCACCGTACTCAACGTCCGTAAAGCTGTGGAAGATAAAGCCAGAGTGCGCGAGTACGCTGCCAATCGCGTCCAAGGACATCTGGCCCTGATGGGTATTCGCAAAGGTAATTTTGACTTCAACGGTCAGACACTCCTGCAGAATGCGCGACCCATACTGGAAGACGGGTGCCAGATCAAATTTATTATCCAGCACCAGCAGATCGACCTTTTCCAGCCCATGTATATTATCAAGCTGAGATGACTGTGATTTCAGCTCGACGAGAACTTCTGCACCAGCGGCGTTCATTGTATTCAGAGGTTTTAGCGTACTGCTTAGCTGATTATCCATACACATATACACCGGCGTGAGTTCGCCGTTGCCTAAGGTGTGCAGTTTGATGTGCTGCATTGATTTTTTGCGCGGCGGCAGATGTTTATCTTCGACGATCCCGAGGGTATCCATAATGATAAAGTAGAATGAGTCCAACTCGGTCAGGCTGACAAATTTTTTACCCGTTGTGAAGCTGCCTCCAAAGTCCATGGTGATGACCTTACCCGCCAGCTCGAAGGAGAAGCCTTCACTTTCGATTCGTTTCGCTGCAACGTCAACCTCTGCCGGCATCTTCAGTTCGACCGGCTGGGTATCATCCAGGAAATAAGGTGCCGCGTCGTGGCGCAGGGTCAGTGCCTCGGGCATTTTACCTTCACAATAACGCTGCCAGACGGCGCGCATAGCCTGCGAGAAATGTTTTGCAAAGCGCTGGCCGTCGCATACCGGCGAGGCCAGTAAAATCTCGCGCATATTGCCGCGAATAATCTCCAGGCTTTTTAAGTCCTGGGTCAGGCCGACGGTAATATCGATAAAGTTCTGCCAGTCTCTTGCCACCAGCTCCTGCAGGCCCGCGTTAACCAAGTGAGAGGCGGAGTGACGACCGGCAAAGGTCGGGCCCGGCAAGGTCACGACAGGCACCCCCATCGCCAGAGCTTCACAGGTGGTCAGCCCACCGGAGTACGGCCAGGGATCGAGGGCAATATCTACCTCGTTATAGCAGGCCAGTAGCTCCTGATGCGGTGCCATCCCTTCGATACGCACGCGTTTGCGCGCGATGCCGTGACCTTCAAGGGTCGTTAATACACGCTCTTTTAAGTTCTCGTTATCAAAGTTAAAGCTTTTCAGGAAAAGCCTAGAATCCGGCACGCAGTGCAAAAGCACCGCCCACTGGTTTAATAAAAACGCATTGATTTTAGAGGCGTTATTAAAACAGCCAAAGGTGAAGTAGCCTTTGGTTTTAACAGGCATTTCGCTGACCGCCGGGAGGTAGAACGGCGGATCGTAGCAGATATAGTCATCCGGCATACGGATCAACTTTTCGGTATACAGTGAATCCGCCCACTCCGGCGTTTCGATGGCGTCGCTAAGCAGATAGTCCATGCCGACCAGCCCAGTGCTGCTGATTAACCCTCCTACCCACTTGATTTGAATAGGCGCAGGCTGCAGCTGGAAGGTTTGCATACGGCTGTTAGCGTTGTATCCGCATAGGTCAAACAGAATATCAATCTCGTCTTCGCGGATAATCTTATCAAGTTCGGTGGCGCCAATATGCTCAACGACCCGCCAGTTCGCGCACATGCGCTTCAGGCGATGGGTCAGGTGATCTTCCTGGTAGTTGGTGCTGTAGGCGTAGAATTCAATCTGGGAGGCAGGAACGTGCTCTAACCCCATCACAATCATCTGCCCGACCGGATGTAAGCGCAGACCATCCGAAACAAGACCAATACGCAGGCATTTATCTAATGCTTTATTTTTGGCAACCGCACGCTTAGCCGAGCGCGGGGGGAACTTTTCCTGCCAGTTTTTACACAATTCAAGAATGTCTTCGGCACTGCGCTCCGGATTATAGTGGGCACCAACGATACGGTTAAAATAGGGCGTAGGGTTGTCTTTTGAGACTTCACAGCTGTGCTGGTACGCCTCATCCATCTCGTTGAACTGGCTCAAGTCTTGTTGGACCATCCCGAGATTATTCCAATAGAGCCAGTTAGCTGGCATTTCAGCGGTTAACTGCTTATAAAGCGCCTGCGCCTCTTCATACTTTTTTGCTTTCTGCAGAACGGTAGCGTGAAGCAGACGCAGCGGCCTGGCGGCACTGTTGTCTATACGAGAAATCGCATCCGTTAGATATTCTTCTGCTTCCGACAAACGATCGCTGCGGTATAATAAATCTGATTTAGCATAGATGGCTTCGACATTAGTTCTGTCAATTTTCAATGCATTATCAATACATTCACCCGCCTGGAAAAACTGCCCCAGTCTCTGATGAGCGCGTCCAGCGATGACCAGTAGTAGGATATTATCCTTATTGTTCACCATTAGCTCATTTACCAGAGCAAGAGAATCTTGTGGGCTGGTAGTTAACCAGTCCACAGCAAGACGCATCTTCTCATTAAGCAAATTATTAATAGCCTGTTTACTATTTGGGAAAGACGTGGCGGGTGATTTTTTCATAAAGGCACATTAATCCAGGTTAAACCGTCTGGCTGAGATTGGGCGTTCAGTATAAAAAGCACAAAAGAAAATAACGGGTGAAATACCCGTTATTTTTTAGCTTAATTAGACAGATTGTAACTGAGCGATTAACGCAGCAGGGACAGAACGGTCTGAGGAACCTGGTTAGCCTGAGACAGTACAGAAGTACCAGCCTGCTGCAGGATCTGCGCGCGGCTCATGTTGGATACTTCGGTCGCGTAGTCAGCATCTTCAATGCGGCTCTTCGCAGCGGTGATGTTGGTCACGGTGCTGTTCAGGTTGTTAACGGTAGATTCGAAACGGTTCTGGCTCGCACCCAGGCTTGAACGCAGTGAGTCAACGTCAGAGATCGCTTTGTCAATTTCAGCCAGCAGACCTGAAGCAACGGTCGCAGTTGCAGCGGTAGCACCGCTAGCAGGGGAGTAAGTTGCCAGGATACCAACGGAAGCTTTACCGGTAGAACCTTCGGTGATACCAGACATTTTGGCGTTGCCGGCGAACAGAGTAGAAGAGTCAATTTTCTTCAGGGAAATGCCGATAGTTTCGGAATCGTTCGCGCCAACCTGGATGTTCAGGGTCTGAGCAGTAGACAGGACTTTCACACCGTTAAAGCTAGTCTGGCTAGCAACACGGTTGATCTCTTTCATACGATCAACAACTTCGTTGTTGATGGAAACCAGGTCATCAGCAGAGTTAGTACCGTTCTGAGCCTGTACGGTCAGTTCACGAATACGCTGTAAGTTGGTGTTGATTTCGTTCAGTGCGCCTTCGGTAGTCTGTGCAACAGAGATACCGTCGTTAGCGTTACGTGCAGCCTGAGTCAGTCCTTTAACCTGTGCAGTCATACGGTTAGCAATTGCCTGGCCAGCAGCGTCATCTTTTGCACTGTTGATACGCAGACCAGAGGACAGACGCTCGATCGCAGTACCCAGGGAAGACTGAGATTTGTTCAGGTTGTTCTGAGTAGTCAGGGACAACAGGTTAGTATTGATAACTGCCATAATTTTATTTCCTTCAAAAATGGGTTTAGGTTTCGGTGCCTAACACTCACGGCGTCTCTCACCGTCAACAAGGTTATCGACGCATCCCAAAAAGACTTTAGAATCAATTTCAAAAAAAAATTATTTCATTGATTTATATGCGTTTATATATCAAACCTGCTTTGCAGTGACGCATCCCAAAAGCAAATCCTCTGCCCTGTCAGTGCTTGTTTAACACTTCTCGTTCATGGGCGTAAGTTGCCCTTTTATTTACCTCAAGGTGTAATCCAGCTATAAGCCCCCGCCTCTGGTGGCTATTCCAGGGATTATTTTTTTGTCTCTGGCGTAAACTTTTCCACCAATGCGCCGATAAAGAGTCCTGTTCTACCACCGCATTTAAGGAAAACAGATATGGCTACTATCACTAACCTCGGGATAGGCTCAGCAGGACTCGGGGACCTGTATAATCAGTTAGATACAGCAGAAAGAACGAAGCTGAAAACCATTACAACGCAGCAGACGACCTACAATGCGCAATTAAGTGCGTACGGCAAGCTGCAGAGCGCCATGACAAACCTACAAACTGCGACGGCAGCACTGGCAAAACCTGCGACCTGGAACTCCACGTCTGTCAGCAGTACGAATACCGCGTTCACGGCGACAACTTCGACTGAGGCTTCTACCGGCACGTTCACGGTCAACGTGAACCAAATGGCCAAAGCGCAGGTCCTGACCAGCGGCTCTATTTCAAGTAATACTGAAAAATTGGGTGAAGTAACCGGTGCTAAACGTACCATTACGATTACCCAGCCAGGTACGAAAAAGCCGCTGGAAGTTGAGCTCTCTGACGCAGACACGTCTCTGAGCGGCATCGCTAGCGCGATTAACAAAGCGAACGGCAACGTCACCGCCAGTGTCATTAAAGCTAAAGATGGCGACTACCGTCTGTTGCTGACTTCGAAATCAACGGGTACCGACGGTCAGATGACCATTAATGTCACCGGCGACAATACCTTACAGGCAGCGATCGGGTATGACTCTGCAAGCGCTACGGGTGCACTAACCGTACAGACGAAAGCACAAAATGCAATCATGGTGGTGAATGACATTACCATCGAGCGTCAGAGCAACACGATTTCTGATGCGCTGCCGGGCGTGACGTTTACGGTCAAAGCGGAGAGTAAAGCAGACGAAACGCTGGATATTACGCGTGCAACCGATGCAAATCAGAAAGCGATCTCTGACTGGGTAACGGCGTATAACTCGCTACAGTCCACCATCAACAGCGTCACCAAGTATGTGGCTGTAGACGCGGGTGAAGATCAGTCCGCCAGCAACGGGGCATTAGTGGGTGACGGTAATGTCCGTAGCATCCAGGCGCAGCTTCGTAGCATGTTGACGGATATTCAAAGCGGCTCCGTACAGATTATGGCGCAGTTAGGTATTACTCAGGACCCGGCGAAAGGTAGCGATGGCACTATGGGTAACCTGAAAATTGATAATGATAAACTGAAAAAGGCACTAACAGACAACCCTGCCGGTGTACAGCAATACTTTATCGGTGATGGAACAACCACCGGGCTGGCCACTAAAATGAGCAGCACGCTGGATTCTATGCTGAGCACCAGCGTCGGTAAAACCGGGGTCATCCAGAATGCCAAAGACGGTATCAATAAAACACTGAAGAGTCTGAGTGAACGCTACGATGATATGGAAGCGTCTATCGATGCAACTATGGCGCGATACAAAGCCCAGTTTACCCAGTTGGACGTACTGGTGACGAAAATGACCAATACAGCGAACTATCTGACTCAGCAGTTCACTAAATCATCATAAATGTAGGAGTAAGTATGTATAACACCTCTGGTGTCCAGTCCTATCAAAATATAGGAGTGGAAAGCGCGGTGATGAATGCCAGCCCTCACCAGTTGATTGTCATGCTCTTTGATGGGGCGCACAGCGCCCTTATCCGAGCGCGCTTGTTTCTTGATGCAGGACAGCTTGCAGAGAAAGGCCAGGCGCTTTCAAAAGCAATCAATATCATCGACAACGGATTGAAAGCAGCGCTGAACGTGGAGGCTGGAGGAGAACTGTCAATTAATCTGGCGTCTTTATACGAATATATGGTTCGACGGTTATTAATTGCGAATTTGCATAACGACGTTGAGGCAATTGTAGAGGTTGAAAACCTTTTAAACAATATTGCGGATGCGTGGAAGCAAATTGGCCCCAATGCGTCCTCTATCTCAGGATAATTTTGATGAATATGCCCAGCGCAGCGCTTAGTCACTGGCACGCTTTACATGCTCAAAGCATAACGATGCTAAATCTTGCTCATACCGGTAAGTGGGATGAGCTCATTGAGCAAGAGATGCATTACGTTCAACTGGTAGAAAGTATTTCCAGTAATCCCATTACGTCGTGCTCTCCTGCTCAAGTAGAGCAAGCGCGTTTCCTGTTAAAAAAGATCCTCGAAAATGAGAATGAACTTAAAGCACTGCTTCAGTCCCGCATGGACGAACTGCGCAGCCTCATTGATCAAACCGGTAAACAGCAATCCATCACATCAACCTATGGAAAGCTGTCAGGGAATATTCTTTATCCAGAAAGTTTGACCCGCGACACACAATTATGATTTCTTCATCCATACTCCAGAAGTCAGCCAAACGGCTTCTGGAGCACGGACGATGAAAAACCCCACCCTGTTACAATCCTTTCACTGGTATTACCCTGCAGGCGGTGAATTGTGGCGAGAGGTCACGGCATTAGCCCCCAATCTTAACGAAATCGGCATCAATATGATCTGGCTGCCGCCAGCCTATAAAGGCGCATCGGGCGGTTACTCGGTCGGGTATGATTCTTACGATCTGTTTGATCTCGGCGAGTTTGACCAGAAAGGCAGTGTTGCCACCAAATACGGTGATAAAGCCCAGCTTCTGGAAGCCATTGATGCGCTCAAAAGCAATAACATCGCGGTGCTGCTGGATGTGGTGGTTAACCACAAAATGGGCGCCGATGAGAAAGAGCACGTTCGCGTTCAGCGCGTGAACGAACAGGACCGCACGCAAATCGATGATGAGATCATCGAGTGCGAAGCCTGGACCCGCTACACCTTCCCTGCCCGCGCCGGACAGTATTCGCAGTTCGTCTGGGATTACAAATGCTTTAGCGGCATCGACCACATCGAAAACCCCGATGAGGATGGCATCTTCAAAATCGTCAATGACTACACCGGCGAAGGCTGGAACGATCAGGTCGATGACGAAATGGGTAATTTCGACTATCTGATGGGCGAAAATATCGATTTCCGTAACCATGCCGTGACGGAGGAGATCAAGTACTGGGCGCGCTGGGTCATGGAACAAACCGGCTGCGACGGATTCCGCCTGGATGCGGTCAAACACATCCCCGCCTGGTTCTATAAGGAGTGGATTGAACACGTCCAGGAAGTGGCAACGCAACCGCTGTTTATCGTCGCGGAATACTGGTCGCACGAGGTGGATAAACTGCAGGCGTATATTAACCAGGTCGAGGGTAAAACGATGCTGTTTGATGCCCCCCTGCAGATGAAATTTCACGAGGCCTCGCGTCAGGGGCGGGACTACGACATGAGCCAGATTTTCACCGGCACGCTGGTGGAGGCCGATCCGTTCCATGCGGTGACGCTGGTTGCCAACCATGACACCCAGCCGTTGCAGGCGCTTGAAGCCCCGGTGGAAGCCTGGTTTAAACCGCTGGCTTACGCTCTGATCCTGCTGCGGGAAAATGGCGTGCCGAGCGTGTTTTATCCCGATCTCTTTGGCGCCAGCTATGACGATACCGGGGGAGACGGTGAAACCTACCACATTGATATGCCGGTGATTGAGCAACTGCACGAGCTGATCCTCGCCCGTCAGCGCTTTGCCCACGGCGTGCAGACACTGTTTTTTGACCACCCTAACTGCATCGCATTCAGCCGCAGTGGCACGGAAGAGGATCCCGGTTGCGTGGTGGTGATGTCCAACGGTGATGATGGCGAGAAGGTGATTTGCCTTGGGGAAAACTACGGCAACAAAACCTGGCGTAATTTTCTCGGCAATCGTGAAGAAACGGTCACCACCGCAGCGGATGGCGAAGGGACATTTACCTGCAAAGGCGGAAGCGTGAGCGTGTGGGTGATTGAGGATGCATTGTAGAAACAATGCCGGGTGGCGGCTTCGCCTTACCCGGCCTACAAAAGCCCCGTCCCGTAGGCCGGGTAAGCGTCAGCGCCACCCGGCAACTAACAGCTACGGTAGCTTACTTTCCAGCGGATTTTTGCTCAGGTAATCGGCACACTCCACCGTTGGGCGATCGACCTTCTGCAGCTCCATGCCATCATACTCCAGCACCGAGCCATCGCGCTCCAGCGGGTAGATATCCAGCTTGCTGGTTACGTTGTAATAGCTGTCTGAACGCAGCATGATTTTACCCGGCACGGCAATTACGCGCTGCCATTGACGGCAGTCCAGCGTATCGCCCTCCTCCGTCACCACCAGCGTGGCAATCGCCTCCGGGCTGACCATTTTGCTCTGCGGCCCTTTTGACTGCCAGTATCCCGCCAGATGTGCCGGAACAGGATGTTTGATCACATCCTTGTAGCTATCAACCTGTACGCACCCGGTGAGTGCCAGCAGCGCGCCAGCAATTGCTATTTTTTTCATCATCTTTCCTGCATTCGAAGAAAAAAATATTGTGGCATTAAAGCGCTAAGGCTGCCAGCGAAGATCGTCCAGGTCTTAGACCTGCATCCCCATCACTTCCTGATACGCAGACACCAGCTTATTACGCACCTGGATCCCCATCTGCAGAGAGACCGAGGCTTTTTGCAAATCGGTCATCACATCGTTCAGCGCCACGCCAGGTTCACCGAGGGTGAACTTCTCGGCCTGGGTACGCGCAGCGGTCTGGGTATCGCTGATACGGTCGAGCGCAGCATGCAGTTGCCCGGCAAAGCTGATGGTCGGCTGCTGTTCTGCCACATTCTGATTACGGGCCGTCATCGCGGTTGCCTGCAGCTGACTGATAACCCCTTCAATACCCTGTATAGCCATGACTCTCCCCTGGATGGTTTTTTACGCGGTCAAGACTAACAGCTTGTCAATAAGATAATGGCGGTAAATAGCGATAAAAAACCAGGTTATTTGGCCCATAGAAAATCACGAATCATCAAATAATGGCTGGGCCATCAATATGGAACTTTTGTCGTGTTTGCCGACCCGGGAGTCAGTTTTGTTTCTCTACACGAATAACGTAAACCACCAGGATTTAAGAGGTGCGCAATGAGTGCAGCAGCATCGACAGCGCCGCAGAATAAATCACTCGAGTGGATGAACCGCCTTCGCGCGAATCCTAAAATCCCGTTGATCGTGGCAGGCGCTGCCGCAATTGCGATCCTTGTAGCGATGGTGTTGTGGGCGAAAAGTCCTGATTACCGCACGCTTTACAGCAACCTTTCCGATCAGGATGGCGGCGCCATCGTCACCCAACTGACTCAAATGAACATCCCTTATCGCTTCGCCGATAACGGGGGTGCGCTTGAGGTACCGGCAGATAAAGTCCATGAACTCCGTCTGCGTCTGGCGCAGCAGGGCCTGCCGAAGGGCGGCGCGGTGGGTTTTGAACTGCTGGATCAGGAAAAGTTCGGTATCAGCCAGTTCAGCGAGCAGGTGAACTACCAGCGTGCGCTGGAAGGTGAACTGGCCCGCACGATTGAAACATTAGGCCCGGTGAAGAGCGCCCGCGTGCACCTTGCCATGCCTAAACCGTCCCTGTTTGTCCGCGAACAGAAATCCCCGTCGGCTTCCGTCACCGTCAACCTTGAACCCGGCCGGGCGCTGGATGAAGGGCAAATCAGCGCGGTTACACATTTAGTTTCCAGCGCCGTCGCCGGTTTACCGCCGGGTAACGTCACGCTGGTTGACCAGAGTGGTCACCTGCTGACCCAAAGCAATACCGCCGGGCGCGATCTGAATGACGCGCAGCTGAAATATGCCGCCGATGTGGAAGCGCGCCTCCAGCGCCGCATCGAAGCGATCCTCGGCCCGGTTGTGGGTAACAGCAACGTCCATGCCCAGGTTACCGCGCAGATCGACTTCTCTAATAAAGAACAGACCGAAGAGCAGTACCGCCCGAACGGCGATCCGGCTCAGGCAGTGATGCGCTCTCGCCAGGTTAACGAAAACGAACAGGTTGGCGGTGCATACCCAGGCGGCGTGCCGGGCGCACTCTCTAACCAGCCTGCCCCGGCTAACGCGGCCCCTATTTCCACGCCGCCGGCTAATCAGCAGAACGGTCAGCAAAATCAGCAGACCACAACCTCGACGGCCAGCAATGCCGGTCCACGTACCAGCAGCCGTAACGAAACCACCAACTACGAAGTGGATCGGACTATCCGCCACACGAAACTGAACGTAGGTGATATTCAGCGTCTGTCGGTGGCCGTCGTGGTGAACTACAAAACGCTGCCGAATGGCAAACCGCTGCCGCTGACGGCAGAGCAGATGAAGCAGATCGAAGACCTGACCCGTGAAGCGATGGGTTACTCCGAGAAGCGTGGCGATAGCCTCAACGTGGTGAATTCACCGTTTAACCCGGTAGATGAGACCGGCGGTGAGCTGCCGTTCTGGCAACAGCAGGCGTTTATCGATCAGCTGATGTCTGCGGGCCGCTGGTTGCTGGTGCTGATTGTCGCCTGGCTGCTGTGGCGTAAGGGCGTTCGTCCTCAGTTGCAGCGTCGTGCAGAAGCCGAGAAAGCAGCTCGCGAACAGATGAACGCGCGTCAGGAAGTGGAAGAAGCGGTTGAAGTCCGCCTCAGCAAAGACGAACAGATGCAGCAGCGTCGTGCTAACCAGCGCATGGGGGCTGAGGTCATGAGCCAGCGCATTCGCGAAATGTCAGATAACGATCCGCGCGTCGTGGCGCTGGTCATCCGCCAGTGGATGGGTAACGAACATGAGTAATACGCTTACGGGCACCGATAAAAGCGTCATCCTGTTGATGACCATTGGCGAAGATCGTGCGGCTGAGGTGTTTAAACACCTCTCCCAGCGAGAAGTACAAATTCTGAGTGCGGCCATGGCCAACGTGCGTCAGATCTCCAACAAACAGCTGACCGAAGTGTTGTCGGAGTTTGAGCAGGAAGCCGAACAGTTTGCAGCGCTCAACGTCAACGCCAACGACTATCTGCGCTCCGTGCTGGTTAAGGCGCTGGGCGAAGAGCGTGCCGCCAGCCTGCTGGAGGACATTCTCGAAACGCGCGATACCGCCAGCGGGATCGAAACGCTCAACTTTATGGAGCCGCAGAGTGCCGCAGACCTTATTCGCGACGAGCACCCGCAGATTATCGCCACCATCCTGGTTCACCTCAAACGTGGTCAGGCGGCCGATATTCTGGCGCTGTTCGAAGAGCGCCTGCGTCACGATGTGATGCTGCGTATCGCCACCTTCGGCGGTGTCCAGCCAGCGGCGCTGGCGGAGCTGACCGAAGTGCTGAACAACCTGCTCGACGGCCAGAACCTCAAGCGCAGCAAAATGGGCGGCGTGAGAACGGCAGCGGAAATCATCAACCTGATGAAAACGCAGCAGGAAGAAGCCGTTATTACGGCGGTTCGCGAATTCGACGGCGAGCTGGCGCAGAAAATTATCGACGAGATGTTCCTGTTCGAAAACCTGGTCGAAGTGGACGACCGCAGCATCCAGCGCCTGCTCCAGGAAGTGGACTCCGAGTCGCTGCTTATCGCCCTCAAAGGTGCCGAACAGCCGCTGCGCGAGAAGTTCCTGCGCAACATGTCCCAGCGTGCGGCAGATATCCTGCGCGACGACCTTGCCAACCGTGGCCCGGTGCGTCTGTCTCAGGTGGAAAACGAACAGAAAGCGATCCTGCTCATCGTTCGTCGTCTGGCAGAAACCGGCGAGATGGTAATTGGCAGCGGAGACGACACCTATGTCTAATGAGCTACCGTGGAAGCGCTGGACGCCTGACGATCTGGCCCCTGCCCTCTCTGAATTCACCCCGGCTGTCGTAGCGTCGCCCGAGGAGGGCGACACCGACGTCGAGGCGCCTGAACTGAGCGAAGAAGAACAGCGCACGCAGATGCTGGCGCAGTTACAAATGCAGGCGCATGAGCAGGGTTTTAATGCAGGTCTGAACGAAGGCCGACAGAAGGGCCATGACCAGGGTTATCAGGAAGGTCTGGCGAAAGGGTTAGAACAGGGTATTGAGCAGGCGCGCCAGCAGCAGGCGCCTCTCCATGCCCGTATGCAGCAACTGGTCAGCGAGTTCCAGCACACCCTGGATGCGTTGGACAGTGTGATTGCTTCCCGGTTGATGCAGATGGCGCTGGAAGCGGCCCGTCAGGTGATTGGTCAGACCCCGGCGGTCGATAATTCAGCGCTGATCAAACAAATTCAGGGCCTGCTGCAGCAAGAGCCGTTGTTCAGCGGGAAACCGCAACTGCGCGTTCATCCGGACGATCTCCAGCGCGTGGAAGAGAGTCTCGGTGCCACGCTGAGCCTGCACGGCTGGCGTCTGCGCGGTGACCCGTCGTTACATCACGGCGGATGCAAAGTCTCCGCCGATGAAGGCGATCTGGATGCCAGCGTCGCCACCCGCTGGCAGGAACTGTGCCGCCTGGCGGCTCCGGGAGTCGTCTGATGACCGCACGCCTCACTCGCTGGCTCAACACGCTCGATAACTTTGAAACGAAGATGGCGCAACTGCCATCTGTTCGTCGTTATGGGCGCCTGACCCGCGCCACCGGTCTGGTGCTGGAAGCCACCGGCCTGCAGCTGCCTCTGGGGGCCACCTGCGTGATCGAGCGTCAGGATGGGCAGGAAACGCGAGAAGTGGAAAGCGAAGTGGTGGGCTTTAACGGCCAGCGTCTTTTCCTGATGCCGCTTGAAGAGGTGGAAGGCATTCTGCCCGGCGCGCGCGTCTATGCAAAAAACATCATCGGCGATGGTCTGCAAAGCGGTAAGCAGCTCCCGCTCGGCCCTGCCCTGCTGGGCCGCGTGCTGGACGGCAGCGGTAAACCGCTCGACGGCCTTCCCGCCCCGGACACCACCGAAACCGGCGCGCTGATCACCCAACCGTTTAACCCCCTGCAGCGTACCCCGATCGAACATGTTCTTGATACCGGCGTGCGCCCGATCAACGCCCTGCTGACCGTCGGTCGCGGCCAGCGTATGGGGCTGTTCGCCGGTTCAGGGGTGGGTAAATCGGTCCTGCTCGGCATGATGGCCCGTTACACCCAGGCCGATGTGATCGTCGTGGGGCTGATCGGTGAACGTGGCCGCGAAGTTAAAGACTTCATTGAAAACATTCTGGGTGCGGAAGGCCGCGCCCGTTCGGTGGTCATCGCCGCCCCGGCGGATGTCTCCCCGTTGCTGCGTATGCAGGGTGCCGCATATGCCACCCGCATCGCCGAAGATTTCCGTGACCGCGGCCAGCACGTGCTGCTGATCATGGACTCCCTGACCCGTTACGCGATGGCGCAGCGTGAAATCGCGCTGGCCATCGGTGAGCCACCGGCCACCAAAGGCTATCCGCCGTCGGTCTTTGCCAAACTCCCGGCACTGGTTGAACGCGCAGGGAACGGCATTAGCGGCGGTGGCTCCATTACCGCGTTTTATACGGTGCTGACCGAAGGCGACGACCAGCAGGACCCGATTGCCGACTCTGCGCGTGCGATCCTCGACGGTCATATTGTGTTATCGCGTCGCCTGGCCGAAGCCGGACACTATCCGGCCATTGATATTGAAGCATCCATCAGCCGCGCAATGACGGCGCTGATTACCGAGAAGCACTACGCCCGCGTGCGTAACTTCAAACAACTGCTCTCCAGCTTCCAGCGCAACCGCGACCTGGTGAGCGTGGGGGCGTATGCCAAAGGTAGCGATCCCATGCTCGACAAAGCGATTAGCCTGTGGCCGCAGCTGGAGGCATTTTTGCAACAAGGCATATTTGAACGTGCCGACTGGGAAGATTCGATTCAGGCTCTGGAGCTGATTTTCCCGCAGGTGTAACACAGGTGGAGGGCGACGGTCATGGCGCAAAACAGCGCGTTATCAACGCTGAAAGATCTGGCTGAAAAAGAAGTTGATGATGCCGCATTGCAGCTTGGCGCAATGCGACGCGGGTGCCAGCAGGCTGAAGAGCAGTTGAAGATGTTAATCGACTATCAGCATGAGTATCGCACCAACCTCAATACCGATATGACACAGGGCATTGGAAGCCAGCGCTGGATTAACTATCAGCAGTTTATTCAGACGCTGGAGAAGGCGATAGAACAGCATCGCCAGCAGCTTCAGCAATGGACCCAAAAAGTCGACACCGCGCTGAATTTCTGGCGCGAGAAGAAGCAGCGACTGCAGGCCTGGCAGACCTTACAGGACCGGCAGATTGCCGCGGCGACGCTGGCGGAAAACCGCCAGGATCAGAAAAAAATGGATGAGTTTGCCCAGCGCGCATCAATGAGGAAACCGGAATGATCACACTGCAACAACTGCTGATGACCGACAGCGACCTGTCAGGCGGCATGCAAACGGGGAAAGGCACCGACGGTGCGCAAGACTTTCTTTCTCTGCTGGCGGGCGCGTTAACGGACGCCAGCGGTCAGGGCAAAGATGCGCCGCTGACGCTGGCCGACCTGAAGGCGGCTGGCAGCAAGCTGTCAAAGGTCGCGAAGGACGCCGGGGGAGAGTCCACCCTGCAGGCGAAAATTGCCGATCTGCTCGCGCGTCAATCCACGCAGGCTGGCGATGAAACGGCGCAGACGACGCCGCTGCAAACGCTGGTCTCCGGGCTGATGCCTGCCGCTAAGGGCGATGCCCTGAAGACGTTGACCACGGCGAATAGCGCCGATAACAGCAAAACCGAACTGAGCGAAGAAGAGCTGGCGGGCTTAAGCGCGCTGATGGCCATGCTGCCGCACCAGCAGACCTCCACGCCGGTCACGGCGAAAGGCGCGGGCAGTGAGGGACTCAAAGCAACGTCAGCCCTGACCGCCACGACGCTTACGCAAAACGGCACGTCTGCACACGCACTGGGCAGCGCCCTGACGGGCAAGGATAACGCGCAGCCGTCTTTCGCCGGGCAGGCGCAAAACGTTGATCCGTCCCTGCCGGCCAACGCACCGGCGACGCCAGCGCTCGCCGTCGCGGCCGAGAAACAGGATCTTGCCAGCGCGTCTTCGTCTTCAACACCAACCGCCACCCTGGCGCCGATTGTCTCCAGCCACGCCACCGCGCAGCCTGCCGCAACCGTTGCCACCGCACCGGTGCTGAGTCAGCCGCTCGGCACCCACGAATGGCAACAGAACCTGAGCCAGCACATTACGCTGTTTGCGAAGCAAGGACAGCAAACCGCAGAGTTGCGCCTGAACCCGGAAGATCTGGGCCAGGTGCACATTTCGCTGAAGCTGGATAATGACCAGGCGCAGCTGCAGATGGTGTCTGCGCACGGCCACGTGCGTGCCGCACTGGAAGCCGCCCTGCCGGTACTGCGTACGTCACTGGCGGAAAACGGCATTCAGCTTACGCAAAGTAGCGTCAGCAGCGAGAGCTTTGCCGGGCAGCAGCAGTCTTCGTCCCAGCAGCAACAGCAGGCGTCGCGTTCCGGCCAACATGGCGGATTTACTGAAGAGAGCGATGAGTTGCTGCCGACCCCGGCAGCCCTGCAATCCGCTGCGAGCGGCAACCGCGCCGTAGACATCTTCGCCTAAACGCCAGAGGTAGCGTGATTATCCCCGTCTTTTCCACGCTTTGACGTCAGCCGGACACGGGATAATCACCATATTAAGCTGTACCGAAACAGGAAGCTCGTATCAGATGACTGACTCCGCGATCACCAAAAAAAGTAAGCGTTCCATCTGGATCCCGCTGCTGGTGTTAATCACGCTCGCCGCCTGCGCTACCGCGGGCTATAGTTACTGGCGCATGCAGCAGAAACCTTCTACTGCTGCGGCCAAAGCCGAACTGCCACCTCCGCCGGCACCGGTGTTCTTCCCGCTGGATACCTTCACCGTCAACCTCGGTGATGCGGATCGTGTGCTGTATGTCGGCATCACGCTGCGCCTGAAAGATGAAGCCACCCGTTCCCGACTGAACGATTACCTTCCGGAAGTGCGCAGCCGTCTGCTGCTGCTGTTCTCTCGTCAGGACGCTTCGACGCTTGCCACCGATGAAGGTAAGCAAAAGCTGGTCGACGCTATTAAGCAAACGCTGGCAACCCCGCTGGTGAACGGCCAACCTAAGCAGGAAGTCACTGACGTTCTGTATACAGCCTTTATTCTGCGGTAACGACATGGGCGACAGTATTCTTTCTCAGGCAGAAATCGATGCGCTGCTCAACGGCGACAGCGATAAGAGTGATGATCCACAACCGGGTATTGGCGGCGATAACGATATTCGTCCCTATGACCCGAATACCCAGCGTCGCGTGGTACGTGAACGTCTGCAGGCGCTGGAGATCATTAACGAACGTTTTGCACGTCAGTTCCGTATGGGGCTGTTTAACCTGCTGCGTCGTAGCCCGGATATCACCGTGGGTGCGATCCGCATTCAGCCGTATCATGAGTTTGCCCGCAACCTGCCGGTGCCAACCAACCTTAACCTGATTCATCTGAAACCGCTGCGCGGCACAGGGCTGGTGGTATTTTCCCCAAGCCTGGTGTTCATTGCGGTGGATAACCTGTTCGGCGGCGACGGGCGTTTCCCGACTAAAGTGGAAGGTCGTGAATTCACCCACACCGAACAGCGCGTCATTAACCGCATGCTGAAACTGGCGCTGGAGTCTTACAGCGACGCGTGGAAGGCGATTAACCCGCTGGAAGTGGAGTACGTACGTTCTGAGATGCAGGTGAAATTTACCAATATCACCACCTCTCCGAACGATATTGTCGTCAACACCCCGTTCCACGTGGAGATCGGTAACCTGACCGGCGAGTTTAATATTTGCCTGCCGTTCAGCATGATCGAACCGCTGCGCGAGCTGCTGGTCAACCCGCCGCTGGAGAACTCACGTCATGAAGATCAGAACTGGCGTGAAAACCTGGTGCGCCAGGTTCAGCACTCTCAGCTTGAGCTGGTGGCGAGCTTTGCCGATATCCCGCTGCGGTTATCCCAGATCCTGAAATTACAACCCGGCGACGTTTTGCCGATAGAAAAACCCGACCGCATTATTGCCCATGTGGATGGTGTCCCCGTGCTGACAAGTCAGTACGGCACAATTAACGGCCAGTATGCGTTACGCGTTGAGCACTTGATCAACCCGATTTTGAATTCGCTGAATGAGGAACAGCCCAAATGAGTGACATGAACAATCCGTCCGATGAAAACAGCGGAGCACTGGACGATCTGTGGGCTGACGCGTTAAACGAGCAAAAAGCGACCCCGGCCAAAAGTGCAGCGGATGCCGTCTTCCAGCAGTTAGGCGGCGGTGATGTCAGCGGTACGCTGCAGGACATCGACCTGATTATGGATATCCCGGTTAAGCTGACCGTTGAGCTGGGCCGCACCCGCATGACCATTAAAGAGCTGCTGCGTCTGACGCAGGGTTCCGTCGTGGCCCTCGACGGTCTGGCCGGTGAGCCGCTGGATATCCTGATCAACGGGTATCTGATTGCTCAGGGTGAAGTGGTGGTCGTGGCCGATAAATACGGCGTGCGTATCACCGACATCATTACCCCGTCTGAGCGCATGCGTCGTCTGAGCCGTTAAGAATGAAAACCCAGGCAACAGTATCACAACCTTCTGCCGTTCCCGGCTCACCGCTGCTCCAGGTGAGCGGTGCGTTGCTCGGTATTATTGCCTTTATTCTTATCGCCGCCTGGCTGGCGAAGCGTTTTGGCCTGGCGGGTAAAACCGCCGGGACGCGCGGTCTGAAGGTCAGCGCCAGTACAACACTGGGGCCACGCGAGCGCGTGGTCATCGTAGACGTTGAGGACGCACGGCTGGTGCTGGGCGTCACCGCGTCAAACGTCAACGTTTTACATAAACTGCCGCCCGCCCCTGCTGTCAGTGATGAGCGTGCAGAAGCCCCTGCGGATTTCCAGTCCGTCATGAAGAGTTTGCTTAAGCGTTCCGGGAGATCCTGATGCGCCGTTTGTTATCCCTGACGCTCGCGGGCGTTGGCCTGTTTGCTCCTGCGGTTTATGCGCAACTGCCCGGTCTGGTTTCAACCCCTCTGGCGGGCGGCGGACAAAGCTGGTCGCTCCCGGTTCAGACGCTGGTGTTCATCACCTCGCTGACCTTTATTCCGGCGATCCTGCTGATGATGACCAGCTTTACCCGCATCATCATTGTCTTTGGCCTGCTGCGAAACGCGCTGGGTACCCCGTCCGCGCCGCCAAACCAGGTGCTGCTGGGCCTGGCCCTGTTTTTGACCTTTTTTATTATGTCGCCGGTGATCGATAAGATTTATACCGACGCCTACCAGCCGTTCAGTGAAGATAAAATCTCCATGCAGGAGGCGCTGGAGAAAGGCGCGCAGCCGCTGCGTGAATTCATGCTGCGCCAGACGCGCGAAGCGGATCTGGCCCTCTTTGCCCGCCTTTCCAACACCGGGGAGCTGCAGGGCCCGGAAGCCGTGCCGATGCGCATACTGCTGCCTGCGTACGTCACCAGCGAGCTGAAAACCGCCTTCCAGATTGGCTTTACCATCTTTATTCCGTTCCTGATTATCGACCTGGTGATCGCCAGCGTACTGATGGCGCTCGGTATGATGATGGTACCGCCAGCCACCATTGCCCTGCCCTTTAAGATCATGCTCTTTGTGCTGGTCGACGGCTGGCAGCTGCTGGTCAGTTCGCTGGCGCAGAGTTTCTACAGTTGAGGAGCACGCAATGACGCCAGAATCGGTCATGATGATGGGCACGGAAGCGATGAAAATCGCGATTGCCGTTGCCGCGCCGCTGCTGCTTGTCGCCCTGGTGACCGGTCTGATCATCAGTATTCTGCAGGCCGCCACGCAGATTAACGAAATGACGCTCTCGTTCATTCCGAAAATCATCGCCGTGTTCGTGGCAATCATTGTTGCCGGGCCGTGGATGCTCAATCTGCTGCTGGACTACATGCGTAACCTGTTTACCAATCTGCCGTACATCATCGGCTGACGCGACGATGCTCCATTTTACCAGCGACCAGTGGATTCAGTGGCTTGGGGTCTATTTCTGGCCCATGCTGCGCATCCTGGCGCTGATCACCACCGCCCCGATTCTGAGCGAGAAAGCGATCCCGAAGCGGGTCAAAGTGGGGCTGGGCATCATCATCACCATCATCGTTGCCCCTTCCCTGCCTCCGGTGAATGTTCCGATCTTCTCGGCCAATGCGGTATGGGTGGCGTTGCAGCAAATTCTGATTGGCGTGGCGGTTGGTTTTACCATGCAGCTGGCCTTTGCGGCCGTGCGCACCGCCGGGGAACTGATCGGCCTGCAGATGGGGCTATCGTTCGCCACGTTTGTCGACCCCGGCAGCCACCTCAACATGCCGGTGCTGGCGCGCATTATCGATATGCTGGCGATGCTGCTTTTCCTGTCGTTTAACGGCCATCTGTGGCTCATCTCCATGCTGGTGGACACCTTCCACACGCTGCCCATTGGGGAAAACCCGGTTAACAGCAATGCGTTCCTGGCACTCACCCGCTCCGCAGGGCTGGTGTTCCTCAACGGATTGATGCTGGCGCTGCCGATCATCACCCTGCTCCTGACCGTGAACCTGGCGTTGGGTTTACTCAACCGCATGGCCCCGCAACTGTCGGTGTTCGTCATTGGTTTTCCGCTGACGCTGACGGTGGGAATTTTATTAATGTCATTGCTAATGCCACTTATCGCCCCCTTCTGTGAGCATTTATTCGGCGAGATATTCAACCTCTTAGCGGATATTGTCAGCGAGCTGCCACGTAAATAATAGTCCTCACAGTTGATATTGTCTTTCTGAGGATATTCCTAAAATAAAACACGAAAAACATCTTCCAGGATATATCTGACGCGGTTTAATTGTTTCTAACCACCTCACAATACTTAATATTTACTTTACTTTAAGATGATTCCTGGCAAATTATACGTAACTTTACGGGATAGTGAGTCCGCCTGAAAGTCTTTGTCATGCTCACAGGTTTATTAATTTTTTCCATCCCGTATGGCTGTTTATGAGCTCTCAGGCAGATGGTGAATTATCGTTACGCATTGAGTGAGGGTATGCCATGTCAACGATCATTATGGATTTATGCAGCTACACCCGGCTAGGGTTAACCGGGTATCTGGCAAGCAGAGGGGTAAGAAAGAGAGACATCAACGACGCACACACCGTTGAGGAGCTCGCAGCCGCTTGTGATGAACTCAAACCAGGCGTGGTGTTTATTAATGAGGACTGTTTCATTCACGATCCAGCCAACAGTCAGCACATTAAGCAAATCATTAATCAGCATCCTAAAACCCTGTTTATTGTTTTTATGGCGATCGCAAATATCCATTTCGATGAGTATTTGTTAGTCCGTAAAAATTTATTGATCAGTTCTAAATCGATAAAACCAGAGTCGCTGGATGACATTCTGGGGGATTATTTGAATAAGGAAGTTAAGAATGTAGGAGCGGTTAACTTACCCACCCTATCATTAAGCAGAACTGAATCAAGCATGCTGCGAATGTGGATGGCCGGGCAAGGAACGATTCAAATTTCAGACCAGATGAATATTAAAGCGAAAACCGTTTCGTCACATAAAGGAAATATTAAAAGGAAGATTAAAACCCATAATAAGCAAGTGATCTACCACGTTGTCCGCCTGACCGATAATGTGACGAACGGGATTTTCGTCAACATGCGTTAGTTGCATAAGACCTTGAGTACCCTACACGATCTCTGGCCTGGCCAGAGATTTTTGCTTTTACGGGCGCTGTCGGGCACCCGATGCCGTGTTACTCCGCTTTTTCCACAAAGATGCCATCCGGATGCCCCAGTTCGTTAAAGAACCAGATGCCGAGCGGGTAGTCTTCCAGTGATACCAGATACATTGTACCTTCACTAAACTCTTCAATTGCCAGTACCACCCCCGGGCGGCGCGGTCCACCGTCCGTTTTGACAGTAACCCGATCGTTAACCTTCATACGTTCCTCCTGTGGTTTTGAGCCAGTGTAGAACAAAACGCAAAATCACACATCGCCACGGCGCGCGAATGGCGTTTTTGTGTTCAGTCTATAATCAATGTTGGACACGGTTGAATGAGGACCCCGAAATGAAGACCGATAAAGAGTACAGCGACACCATCAAACGCGAGGTCGAAGTGGATGTCGATGCCCTGTTGGCCGCCATCAATGAGATCAGTGAGTCAGAAGTTCGTCGTACGGATGACAACTCTGACCGGGTCATCGTCAACGGAAGGGATTATCACACCTACCGTGAACTGGCCGAGGCCTTCGAGCTTGATATCCATGACTTTAGCGTGTCTGAAGCGAATCGTTAGGACGAAAAAAATCCCGGTCATGGGGATGGCCGGGATCAAACTTGCTTATGCAAGAAGCACTTGAAAATTCGTTACACCAGGAAATCTGATGTAGTCGAAACACTATCCTCAACGATTTTGCCTGACAAGCATATATTCTCGTGGCGAATATTATATTTTTTAAACGTGAATTTTTGTTATGAGCAGCAAGGTACGTCGAATGCGGGTTTGGCGGGATCGGTTCCGCACGTTTCCCTTCCGACAGTCCTATTTTTTTAGGAATATTCTTAGATGAAGCGCTATTCGCAATCGGGAGCTGCACGGCCTTCCCTGCAGGACACCCTGCTGATTTTTTCCGACCTGGATGGTTCGTTGCTGGATATTCATACCTACGCCTGGCAGCCGGCAATGCCCTGGCTGGATAAGCTGCAGGATTTTCAGGTACCGCTCATTCTGTGCAGCAGCAAAACCGCAGCGGAGATGCAGGATATTCAGCAGGATCTGGGCCTCGAGGGGTTACCCTTTATTGCCGAAAACGGCGCAGTCATCCAGCCCGATGTCCGTTGGGAAAAGGCGCAGCGCCATACTATGGGAATGCTCCACCGCGACATTCGCCCGTACATCGAGCAAATCCGCCTGCAGGCAGGGTATAAATTCACCACCTTTGACGATGTCGATGACCGGGTGATCGGCGAATGGACGGGGCTGAGCCGCTATCGTTCCACGCTTGCGCGTAAACATGAAGCCTCTGTCACGCTCATCTGGCGCGACACCGATGAGAAAATGGTGCAGTTTGAAGAGGAGCTGGCGCAGCGCGGTCTGAAATGCCTGCAGGGTGCCCGCTTCTGGCACATTCTGGACGCCCGCTGCGGAAAGGACGTGGCGGTGAACTGGCTCATTGCGCAGTATCGCGAACAGGAAGGCATCATGCCCACGACGCTCGGGCTGGGCGATGGTCCGAATGATGCGCCCCTGCTCGACAGCGTCGACTTCGCGGTGGTGATCAAGGGCATTAACCGCCAGGGCATCACGCTGCGCGACGATAACCCTGCCCGGGTGTATCACACGCAGCAAGCAGGACCGGCGGGCTGGCATGAAGGGCTGGATCACTTCTTGTCGTGATCGTCCCAGACCACCTGGTTGCGGCCGCGCTGTTTTGCCAGATACAGCCGGGCATCCGCTATCGACTGCAGTTGTTCGAAGTCGTAATTCCCCTTCTCCTGCGCGCAGCTGACCCCCATCGACGCGCTGATACGCAACGTCGTGCTCTTTTTCACCAGGATCTCTTTGCTGTCGATGCGTGAGCGAATACGTTCCGCCACCGCTCTCGCCTCCTCCAGCCCGATCCCCGGCAGGACCACGCAAAACTCTTCCCCGCCCACGCGCCCGGCAACGTCGTTCTTACGCAGGGCGCTGGCAATCAGCCCCGCCGCATGAGACAGCACCTTATCTCCGGCCTGATGGCCGAAGCGGTCATTGATGCTTTTAAAATTATCGAGATCGATCTGCACCACCGAGAACGGCAGCGACTGCGCCTGACATTGCGCGGCCAGCGCTTTTGCCCGCTCGAACAGCGCCCCACGGTTATGGAGGCGGGTGAGCGGATCGTGCCAGGCCTGCCACTGCAACGAGTGCTGGAGCGTGTACATGTTGCTGACCATCCGGCGGATCACCAGCCAGGAGATCAGCAGCATGGCGGTGAAGAGCGCCCACAGGAGCGCCAGCACGATACTGATGCTGCCGAAGTCGCCTTTTACGCCTTCATGCAGGGTATGGACCCGCAGGATAACCCCGTCAAAATGGTCGAGCCGCTCCCAGCTGACAAAACGGCTGCCAAGCCGGATCCCGCCGCCGGTATCGCTCTCAATGGCATGGGCAATCTGCGCCGTTTCACGCTCATCAAAATGGTTGGCCTCGCTTGTGGACGCTTCAGAAGAGGCAATCATATTGAGTCGGGTATCATACAGCTGATATTCGCCCTCGGCGTGGTCATCCGTCGCGTCGGCCAGCAGACGTTTCATGGTATTGAGAGAAAAATCCATCGCCACCACGCCGTAACAGTAATGGTCAAAATAGATGGGTACGCTGGCGGTGATCATGCGCTCGTTGCCCGTCCAGGTTGACGGTGTGGAGATAAACCACAGTACCGCGCGCGCACGGTTATTACGTTCCGTTTGCTGCGTAAACCAGGGCTGGGTCACCAGATGGTAATAGCGCGGGATGATATCGGCGCTCTGTGCAGGCGTATCCGTGGAGAGGTAAAACCCGGCCCGGGAGACATAGACTACCCGCTCTTCGCTGCGCATGACCGGAGAGGCCAGCCTGAGCAAATACCCCACTTCAAGCGCAGCAGACACTTCATTATCGAGAAGTTCATTGTCGCGATTGAGGAGCGTGGTTTTTTCAACAAAAGCATCCGAAACGCCGTTGATGGGCAGCGTGCGTTTTGTATCCACGGCAAGCTGCCAGAAAGGACGCGTCCGGTCTGCATTGAAGCGTGTCACCGCAGCACGCAGGACATCAAACGCCAGCGGTGTCTGGAGCGCATCGCGCATGCTCTGGCGGAAAAACAGCAGTTTGTCCACGCTGAACTGAAGCTGTCTGTCCAGCGACGTGGCCACCGTTTCCAGATGGTTGCGCTGGCTTGAGATATAGGCATCTTCCAGCACCACCACTTCACGCCAGGTGAGGAGGGTCGAAAAAACCAGTACCACCAGAAAACAGAGATTAACAATCGCACCTGGATTGCTACGCTTATGCAGCCATTGCAGAAAAGTTCGTCTTACAACAAAAGTATCACGCTGCACACATACTCCCTGATCGCTTCCTTACACCCGATACTTGATATAAAAACGCCCGGCAAGGCCGGGCGTTAAGTGATTAAGCCTTGTCACGCTTTTGCCGCCCGTCACCCGGCTGAAGCTCATCTTCACGAAACGCTTCCCGCTTGATGCTGTAACCGTCATGCCACCGACACTCCACCATTCCGCTGGAATAGCCGGTGACAATCATACGTGGGCCGCCCTTCTTAGGCTTAACTTCATCACTGACCAAAAAGACCATACCTGCCTCCTGTATCAGGGTGAAACTGTTTCAATTTAGACGAGGAATGGCCTTTTTGCATCCTGGCGCGGGTAACAATTAGTGCGCCGTACCGCGCAGCTTTTCTACCAGCTTCACTGCGGCGACCACGATACTGCCCACAATAAAGCCCAGCACCAGATTAAGCAGCGTAGGCAGAATGGCCGCCACCACGGCGCCCTGCTGTGCAGCAAAATGTTCTATCGCATGGTGCAGCGGCGCAATACCATGTACCACAATCCCACCGCCGACAAGGAACATCGCCAACGTCCCCACCACGGAAAGACTCTTCATCAGCCACGGGGCGAGCACCAGCAGGCTTTTACCAATCCCTTTCGCTACCGCGCTCGATTTCGCTTCCAGCCAGAAGCCAATATCATCGAGTTTAACGATAAGCCCTACCAGGCCGTAAACCCCCACCGTCACCAGAATGGCGATCCCGGAGAGGATCAGCACCTGATTCAGCAGCGGCGATTCAGACACAATACCCAGGGTAATGGCCACAATCTCCGCCGACAGAATAAAGTCGGTACGAACGGCGCCCTTGATTTTATCGCGTTCGAAAGTTTTTGGATCCTGCGCCGCCAGCGCTTCCAGACGCTGCTGGCGCATTTCTGGCGTGTCGTGCTTCTTCCTCGCGGCGAAGGAGTGCAGCACCTTCTCTACCCCTTCAAAGCATAAAAATGCGCCGCCAATCATCAGCAGCGGCGTAATCGCCCAGGGGATAAAGGCGCTGATCAGCAGCGCCAGCGGCACCAGAATCACCTTGTTGAGGAATGAGCCTTTCGCCACGCCCCATACTACCGGCAACTCGCGGTTAGCCCGCACCCCGCTTACCTGTTGCGCATTTAGCGATAAATCATCCCCCAGAACCCCTGCTGTTTTCTTCGCCGCCAGTTTTCCCATAACGGAAATATCGTCCAGCAAGGTGGCAATATCGTCCAGCAATGTTAATAAGCTACTTCCCGCCAAAATGACTATCCTTCTTTTTTTGCTAATTAAGTGAATAGTATGGAACAAAACCGCACACCCGGAAACAGGCACATTGCGTCAACAAAAATTTCACAGCAACTACACAATTAAAGGGCTCGCCAGCCCGGTAGTTTTGGCGTTTACTATGAGCGAACTTTTTATTTCGTCGTGAGGGACTATGCGTTTTCGGCACTTACTACCACTCATCGGGGCGCTCTTTTCGCTGTATATCATCTGGGGGTCAACCTACTTCGTCATTCGCATTGGGGTGGAAAACTGGCCTCCGCTGATGATGGCGGGTATCCGTTTTCTCTCGGCTGGCGTCCTGCTGATGGCCTTCCTGCTGCTGCGCGGACATAAACTCCCCCCGCTGCGCCCGATGCTGAATGCGGCGCTGATTGGCCTGCTGCTGCTGGCCGTGGGCAACGGCTTTGTCACCGTCGCTGAACATCAGAACGTGCCCTCCGGTATCGCCGCGGTGGTGGTCGCCACCGTCCCGCTGTTCACGCTCTGCTTTAGCCGTCTTTTCGGCATTCGCACCCGCAAGCTGGAATGGCTGGGTATTGGAATTGGGCTCGCCGGGATCATTCTGCTCAACAGCGGCGGCAACCTGAGCGGTAACCCGTGGGGGGCCGTGATTATCCTTATCGGATCCATGAGCTGGGCGTTTGGCTCCGTCTACGGTTCGCGTATTGAGCTGCCGTCCGGCATGATGGCGGGCGCCATTGAGATGCTTGCCGCAGGGATCGTGCTGCTGATCGCCTCCACGCTGACGGGCGAAACGCTGACAACCATGCCGGATCTGTCTGGCTTCCTCGCCGTGGGTTATCTGGCGCTGTTTGGCTCCATCATTGCCATTAATGCGTACATGTTCCTCATCCGTAACGTGTCTCCGGCGGTCGCCACCAGCTACGCCTATGTTAACCCGGTCGTGGCCGTGCTGCTGGGAACGGGACTCGGCGGTGAAACGCTGTCGCCGGTTGAATGGCTGGCGTTGGGCGTGATTGTGTTTGCCGTGGTGCTGGTCACGCTGGGGAAATACCTGCTGCCCGCTAAGCCTGAGGTGGTGCCGTGTCAGGTGGAGAAACCGTAAACGGATGAATACCCTGAGTGTCGATCTGCGCGGTCTGACCGCCGCCGCAGATCCACTCTTCCAGCCGTTCGGTCAGATCCCGATCGTTCAGCTTCAGTCTGCCGCGTAGCGCACACTCCCACACCACCAGCACCCGCCATCCCTGTTCGACAAGCGTGGCGATATCCCGCCGATCGCGCTGGACGTTTTTGCCAATCTTCTCCAGCCAGAAATCGGTGCGCGTCGCCGGGACTTTAAACAGGTAGCAGTCGTGACGGTGCCAGAAGCAGCCGTGGGTAAAGATAATGCACTCATAGGCATCAATGACGAAATCAGGACGCCCGGCAAGTGCGGCATCCTGCACCCGAAAGTCAAAGCCTGCCTCAGTCAGTAGCCCGGCGAGGCGTTTCTCAATCGCCGTATCACGCGTGCCGATGGCACGCATGTTTTTACTGCGCGTCGCCTTATTGTGCACATCCGTCATTGACGGCCTCACTCTGGCGCAGGGCAACCGCCTGTTTAATGCGTGAGGACAGCAGTTTCGCCACCGCCGCAAAGGCGGGCACCACCACCGAGTTGCCAAACTGTCGGTAGGCCTGGGTATCAGAGACCGGAATGCGGAAGCTGTAACCCTGCGGCGTCTCAAACCCCATCAGCCGCGCGCACTCGCGTGGGGTTAAGCGACGTGGACGATGACGCTGATTCTCAGGGTTATCAAAGTCTTTCTCGCCCAGCGCTTTGTCCCAGCCACGATCGATCAGGATCTCCGCACCGTCTTTGTAATAGCGCGCGGACAGGGTACGGGTGACACAGTGCGGATCGTTCGGGTTGACCAGGCCAAAACCAAAACCGTTGCCTTTTGCCTGATGCTTTTTGGCATAGCGATAGAGGTACTTCCACAGCACCGGGGTGAGGATAAATTTCGCGTCGACGGCGGGCTCCAGAAGATCGGCGACGGACGGACGGCGCGCCGGATAGAGCGACGGGATATCCCGCAGGGTAAAATCACCTTTCAGGTTGAGATCGCGGCGGAACCCGACCAGCACAATACGTTCCCGGTGCTGGGGCAGGAAGTATTTCCCGTCAATGATTTTCGGATCATCGGCACCCATATCCTGGGAATCCGCCACGTCGTAGCCCAGCTCATCCAGCGTCTGCATAATAATGCGGAAGGTTTTACCGCCGTCATGACTCTTTAAATTCTTGACGTTTTCCAGCACAAAAATGGCCGGACGGCGGGCATCGATAATACGGGCGACATCAAAAAACAGGGTTCCCTGCGTATCGCAGGCAAAACCGTGGGCACGCCCGAGGGCATTTTTCTTCGATACCCCGGCAAGCGAGAATGGCTGGCACGGGAAGCCCGCCAGCAGTACGTCATGCGCCGGGATGTTCTGGCGAATATGCTCTGCCGCCTCTTCATCGCTCACGCCGCTTTTATGGCTCAGCGTGACATCGCGGATATCCGCGTTGAACTGATGCGCCTCCGGGTCACAATACCAGTTAGCTTTATAGGTGCGGACAGCATGTTTATTCCACTCGCTGGTGAAGACGCACTGTCCGCCGATGGCTTCAAATCCGTGTCGAATGCCCCCGATACCGGCAAACAGATCGATAAAGCGGAAGGCATAATGGGGATGGGCGGCGGAAGGACGCGGAAGCAATGTTTGCAGATAACGAAACTCGTCGTCGCTCAGGCGATGCCCTGCCCGCTCGCTGGTGATAAGTCTCTTAATGATTGCCGGGCTCCAGTGGCCCTCACCGTGTGCCATGAGCTGGCTGGCGAGGGTTTTGGCATCATAGATATCCAGCAGCTGGCGCAGCAGCGCCTGCACCGTTGCCGTTGATTTCTCAGCCTGCTCAGGTGCGGGCTCACTCACTGATCGATTTTCCTGCATTCTTTTAACCGGACAATAAAGACTGGAAACAGATTACCACAGTTCAACGGTGCAAACTGCGGCGGAAGCGGCTCAGTACCTGGCTATCCAGCCCCAGGCAGTCACCCTGTAATTCGGCACTCAGTTTTGCCATAAACTGGATGAGAAAATCGGCGTTGTGGCGTGCCAGCTCGCGCCCCATTTCTGTTTGCATTGTATCAGGCAGGCGCAGCAGCTTGGTCTGAAAATGGTCGAGGGCAAACGCCCGGTCATCAAGGGTTCGCGCGTCAGCAAAGGGATCGTGTGCGTCAAAAAGCGGCACGCCCAGCGCCCCCGAAACGGCAAACACGCGCGCCAGGCCAATCGCCCCTAACGCTTCCAGCCGGTCAGCATCCTGCACAATTTTCGCTTCCAGACTCTGCGGCGCGATCCCGGCGCTGAAGCTGTGCGCCTCAATAGCATGCGCCACGGCGTCAGAATGCGCGGGGGGAAAGTCCGGGAAGTCGCGATGCAGGATCTCACGCGTTTTACGCGCTGCCAGGTGGGATGACTGGCCGCGTTCAGGATGGTTTTTCGGCAGGCTGACAATATCGTGGAAATAGCAGGCGGTCAGGATCACCAGCGGCTCGACCGCCTGGTTAGCCATGATTTTTTGCGCCGTCATCCAGACGCGACGAAAGTGCGAAATATCATGCGCGGTGTCGTCGGTGGTGTGGTTTTCCCCGAGCCAGCGCTCAAAACGTTGCTGCCACTGCGTAAGTTCCATCATCACGTCCTGTTGTTAAAATGGTTACAATAGCAACTTTCCCGGACGCTATCACGAGTTGTCCTGACGGGGACGGGTGTACCACGCAATCCCACCCAGGATCAGGCCGACCGTGCCCAGCACCAGAAACCCCAGCAATGCCCCAAGCCATTTGCCGCTGGTCGACCCCAAATCCCCTTCCACTGCCGCATTCGGCAGCGACGGTATTTTACTGATCACCCAGATATACCGGGCCATCGCCCAGACAAAGTAACCGCAAAAAGCGTAAAACACCCACAGGGCCAGTTTGCCTCCCAGGCTGCGTTCGATTTTTCGTTCCATCTTTCACTCCACGGTCACTGCCGTACCGTTTGCACATGCTTACTCTAGTTTTGTGACAATTATCACATTTTGGCATTAAACCCTGTCCTGTGTGAAGGTTTCTGACGCTCAGTTTGCCTTAAGTTGATCCTAGGCAAGGTTACAGAAGAGGACGACTGGTGAGTGTTTAATTCGGAGAAATATAATTAAGGCTAATAATAGAATTTATAAAATAACCACGAAAAATACTTAACAATAATTAACCAATATATATTTCAAATTATAATTCATGAGAAAAATAAATCGACACTTAGAAATATTTAGTAATATTTTTACCCATTTAATTACATTTATTATTGAACTTAAACCCCCTCTCCTGGAATAGTATCGACGCTGTAGTTGCGGAGCGTGATTACATATATTCATATAAATTATCTCTAAAGGGAATATATAATGAAAAGAAAAGTATTGGCCATTCTTGTACCCGCGTTATTAATGGCTGGCGCAGCAAATGCCGCTGAGATTTATAACAAAGACGGTAATAAACTTGATTTCTATGGAAAGATGGTTGGTGAACGCATCTGGTCCAACACTGATGAAAGCAACAGTGAAAATGAAGATACGTCATATGCCCGTTTTGGCGTAAAAGGCGAAACGCAAATTAATAGTCAACTGACCGGTTACGGCCAGTTTGAATACAACATTGAAGCCAGCAAGCCTGAAGGTGAGCAGGACGAAAGTACACGTCTGGCCTTTGCGGGTCTGAAATTCGCAGACTACGGTTCATTCGATTATGGCCGCAACTACGGCGTGGCTTATGACGGCGCGGCGTATACCGATATGCTGGTTGAATGGGGTGGCGACTCATGGGCTGCCACAGATAACTTTATGACTCAGCGTACCAATGGCGTTGCGACCTACCGTAACACCGATTTCTTCGGTATGGTTGAAGGTCTTAACTTTGCTGTTCAGTACCAGGGTAAAAACGATAACCGCAATGAATTCAAAGCAAATGGTGATGGTTACAGCATGTCTGTGAATTATAACCTTGATGGCTTTGGTTTCGTTGGCGTCTACGGTAAATCCGATCGTACCGATGAGCAATCTGCTGACGGTTATGGCGATACGGCGGAAGTTTGGTCTCTGTCTGCTAAATATGATGCAAACAACGTTTATGCTGCGGTGATGTACGGTGAAACCCGTAATATGACTAAAGTTGGATATAACGCCTTCGCCAATAAGACCCAAAACGTTGAAGCCGTTGTTCAGTATCAATTCGACTTTGGTCTGCGTCCATCCCTGGGCTATGTATATTCACAGGGTAAAGATCTGTATGCCCGTAATGGCTATAAAGGCGTTGACGCTGACCGCGTAAATTATATTGAAGTGGGTACCTGGTACTACTTCAATAAAAACATGAACGTTTATACTGCCTATAAATTTAACCTGCTGGACGAAGAAGACGGTGCCATCACTGGCAACGCAACTGACGATCAGTTCGCGATGGGTATTGTTTACCAGTTCTAATCCCCCAAAACACCAAAGGCCGCAATCGCGGCCTTTTTTTATTCCTGCGCTCTCTATTACGGCGCTTCCTGCAACGCCACCCGAATAAACCCGTTATTCTGCGCAAGCAACTCATGCGCTTTCCAGGCATCCAGCCCGGTCAGCACCATCAGCACCGCCGTTTTGCAGTTATGGTTACAGCTCTCCAGCGCGGCTTTTGCTACCGCTCGGGTGCATCCCCCCGCTTCCATCACTATCGCGATTTGCCGTTCAGCCCACTGGGTGCTGCTCGCCTCCAGATCCACGCGCAGGTTGCTGTAAACCCGCCCGGTGCGGACGGCCAGGCCGGTGGTCACCATAGAGAGGATCATTTTCTGCGCGATGGCCGCTTTGGTGTTCAGATACCCGGCAACCACATCCGGGCCCAGCTCTGGCGCAATCACCATACTTGCCAGCTGCGCCGCTTCGCTTTGCGCATTATCGGTAATCACCGCCACCGGTGAACCGAGCGACCACGCATGCCGCATGGCACCCCAGACCCACGGCGTTTTTCCGCTTACGGTGACCGCCAGCATCATATCGTGCTCGCCAAAGTTAATCGCCTGCAGGTCGGCAACGCCGCGCTCGTAGCTTGTCGCATCGTCGTCCGCCGTGATGGCAATCACCGGGGTTTTACCCGGGGCATACTCATCCGCCGCCTGTTTCGCCACACAGCCGGACGGCCCCGCGCCAACCATAACCAGACGCCCCCCGTGGCTCAGGGTCGCGGCGGCGTTATCCACCACACGGGCAATAATGGGTAAAAAAGGGGTGATTGCAGCGGAGATAAGTGCATCATCCTGGTGAATGACTTTCAGCATGTCCAGCGTGGACAATCTATCGATATTCATCGTGCTGGCGTGCCGTCTTTCCTTGACCGAACCGGTAAGCATAATGCTCATAAACAGCCTCCTTATTATGAGTACCCACACACTATAAAGTGTTTTATATGGATGACATGCGAGGAGGGTCACGAAAAGCGGAGCAAATGCATGCTTTTACACAGCTTTAAGAAAAGCGCGTCATCGGCGATAATTACCCCTTTCTTCTTCATCGCGGAGTGTTGATGAGCGATTTGCAGCCCTTTCCCCAGACGCGCAAGCGCCCCATGAAACTGAACACGCTGGTCACGTTGATGGTGTGCGCGATCATCGCCTCTGTGCTGCTGCTGGTCTTTGCGCTCTATTCAGTGCAGATCACCCGGGCAACCCGCGATGACGTCAAAGATACGGCGCTGGGTATTGCCCGTACGCTGGCGAACAGCCCGGAGATCCAGCGTGGCCTGATGCAACCGCCGCAGGCCGATATCATCCAGCCCATCGCCCAGGGCGTTACAAAACGCAACGACCTGCTGCTGACCGTGGTCACCGACATGCGCGGTATTCGCTATTCGCACCCGAACGAAGCGTTGATTGGCCTGCATTTTATCGGCGACGATCTGAACCCGGCGCTGGAAGGGAAAGAGAACGTCTCCGTTAACCGGGGCGCGCTCGCGGAAGCCCTTCGCGTATTTACGCCCGTGTATGACAGCCAGCACGAGCAGATCGGCGTGGTGGTGGTCGGCATCTCGCTAAAAAAAGTGGAAGACCAGATCGCCCGCGGACGACTCAACGCCGTCTGGACCATTTTGTTCAGTATCTTTATGAGCTCCATGGCGATCTGGGGACTGGTTCGCGTTCTGAAACGCATCCTGTTCGGGCTGGAGCCGTATGAAATCTCCGCGCTGTTTGAGCAACGGCAGGCGATGCTGCAGTCGCTGCGCGAAGGAGTGTTAGCGGTCGATATTCATGGCCGCGTGACGATGATAAACCACACCGCCAGAGAGATATTGCTCCTGCCCTCCGGCAAGCAGACCGAAAACGCCAGCGCGCCCCTGCTGGCCAGCCTGCGTGAGGTGTCAAAGACGGGCATCGCGCGTCAGGATCAGGAGATCAGCTGCAACGGACGGCTGCTGCTGTGCAACATGGTGCCGGTGAAAAGCCAGGAGCGGGTGATAGGCGCCATCACCACCTTCCGCGACAAAACCGAAATCAGCCAGCTGATGCAGCGCATCGACGGCATGGTGAATTACGTCGATGCCCTGCGCGCCCACACGCACGAGTTTATGAACAAACTGCACGTGATCCTGGGCCTGCTGCATATCAAGCGCTACGACAAACTGGAAGAGTACATCCTGCAGACAGCGCACAATTATCAGACGGACATTGGCACCATCCAGAGCAAGGTGAAATCGCCGGTGATTGCCGGGTTCCTGCTGGGTAAAATCAACCGGGCGAAAGAAGCGGGGATCAGCCTCACCCTGGCGGATGAGTGCCAGATACCGGATACCGCCAACGAAGAGCAGGTCGCGGTGCTGGTTACCGTGCTCGGTAACTTGATTGAAAACGCGCTGGACGCGATGGAGGGCCAGCCGGAAGGCGAAATCACCCTGCTGCTGCACTATCAGAATGGCTGGCTCAGCTGTGAAGTCAGCGATGACGGCCCGGGAATTGATCCCGCCCAGCTGGAGACTATTTTTACTAAAGGCTTCTCAACAAAAGGTGAAAACCGGGGCGTTGGGCTGTTCCTTGCCCGCCAGCAAATTCAGAACCTGGGCGGTGATATCACCGTCGAATCTGAACCTGGCGTATTTACCCAATTTTTTGTTCACATCCCCTGGGATAGCGAGAGGAATATCGCGTGATAAATGTATTAATTGTCGATGATGACGCCATGGTAGCCGACCTCAACCGTCTGTATGTTAACCGTGTTGAAGGCTTTAGCTGCTGCGGCGTCGCCTCCACGCTGAACCAGGCCGAGGCCATTATTAACAACCCTGCCCAGCCGGTTGATCTGGTGCTGCTGGATGTCTACATGCAGCAGGATAACGGGCTGGATCTGCTGCCAGTGATCCGCGCCTCCGGTCGCCCAATCGATGTCATTATGATCTCTTCGGCTGCGGACGCCGCGACAATCCAGACCTCTATCCATTACGGCGTGGTGGATTATCTGATTAAACCGTTCCAGTTCCCGCGCTTTGAAGAGGCGCTGAACGGCTGGAAGGCAAAGCACAGCCTGATGGGCTCGCACCAGTATTATGAGCAGGCGGACGTCGACAGGCTGATCCACGGCGGGGCGCCGGAGCTGGCAGACAGCAAAAAGCTGCCAAAAGGGTTAACGCCGCAAACGCTGCGCACCATCTGCCAGTGGATTGACGCTCACCCGGAGACCGAGTTTTCTACCGATGACCTGGCCAGTGCAGTGAATATCTCGCGCGTCTCCTGCCGCAAATATCTGATCTGGCTGGCGCAAATCAATATTCTGTTCACCAGCATTCACTACGGCGCGACAGGGCGCCCGGTATATCGTTACCGTCTCCAGCCCGAGCAGACAGGCCTGCTCAAACAGTACTGTCAGTAATGCGGTAACTATTATCCAGTAAAGTAAAGCGGAAGTGGTGCGCTGACGAGAGCACCACTTCTTTTGTTTTGGTCACAAAGATCGCTTCTATATCAGGACGCGCACGCAGCACCGCACAGCCTTTCTCCACACCCATGCCGTACATCAGCGTGGTCCATATATCCCCGTCGATAGAATCGTTTGAAATGATGGTCACGCTGTCCAGTTCGTTATCCAGCGGATACCCGGTACGCGGGTCCAGGATGTGGTGGTAGCGCCTGCCGTTTTGTTCAAAGTAGCGTTCATAGGTTCCCGACGTCACCACGGAGCGATTCTCTAGCGTCATCGCGCCGATCAGCTCATCACCCGCAAACGGTTTTTTAAGCCCCACGCTCCAGCCCCCCTCCGGCGAGCCCAGCGTCTGGATATTGCCCCCGAGGTTGATCAGCCCAAGTTCAGCGCCCTCTTTGCGCAGATAATCCCGCACCCTGTCGGCGATATAGCCTTTGGCGATGGCGCCCAGGTCGATCTCCATCCCTTTTTGGGTCAAAAAGACGCTACTGCTGGCCTCGTCCAGCACCACATCCTCAGGACGGGTAATCGCCAGCAAGGCGGCGATGTCTTCGGCGGGCGGCACGCTGTCGCCGCGAAAGCCGATTTTCCAGCGCTTGACCAGCGGGCCAATCGCCAGGTTAAACGCGCTGTCCTTGAGCAGGCTCGCCGCTTTTGCGCAGCGGATCAGCTCGAACACCGGACGGCTGACGCTGACGGGGCGCTGTCCCGCCGCATGGTTGATTTCCATAACTTCAGAGTGCGCGCGGTTAACGGTAAGCAGGTCTTCGTACTGTTTGATCAGGCGAAACACGCGGGAGGCGAGGGCTTCGTTATGGGAAAAGAGTTTGAGGAGAATGGGCGATCCCATCAGGACGGCGGAATAACTGTAAACGCGATGGTCATCAGGCATAGCATGAGTCCTCAGATGTAGCCCCGGCAAGCACCGCGCCGCCGGGGAAAATGCCGGATAACGCTGCGCGTATCCGGCATACAACACAGGGGTCTTACTGCTTTTTCGAACGCATAGCCGCCTGATGTCCTGCAAGCGTACCAAAAATAATGATATCTGCCACCGCGTTACCGCCGATACGGTTACCACCGTGGATCCCACCGACCACTTCACCGGCCGCAAACGCCCCTGGCAGCACGTTGTGGTTGCTGTCCAGCACGCAGGTTTCGGTGTTGATGGTCACGCCGCCCATGGTGTGGTGCACGCCCGGCGCAATCTGAATGGCATAGAACGGCCCTTCGTTGATGGGCGCACGCAGCGCGGTGGTACGGCCAAAATCATCGTCATGCTGTTTTTCAACAAAGCCGTTGTAGCGTTCCAGGGTCGCCAGGAAAGCGTGGTAATCCATTCCCAGCGCCTCGGCCAGGGCTTTTGGCGAGCTGGCGCTGGTCACAAAGCCTTTAGCGATGTACTCATCCGCGGCTTTGTTTTTGGCACGAACGTGCTCGTCAAAGACGATATACGCGTATTTCTCCGGCAGTGCGATGATTGACGCCGAGACTTTATCGCGAGTTTCCATCTCATTGAAGAAACGGTTCCCCTGCTGGTTCACCAGAATCGCTCCGCCGCCGCGAATGGATTCGGAAATCAGGTACGAGGTTTTCTGCTCAACGGTTGGGTGGATCTGAATTTCACCCATATCTACCGTACCGGCACCGATGCGTTCCAGCAGCGCGATACCGCCGCCGGTTGCCCCTTTGTGGTTGGTGGTGACAAAACCTTCCAGGTCAGGGCGGTATTTCACCACCATCTGGCTGTTGGCGCTGAAGCCGCCGGTGGCGACAATGACGCTTTTAGTGGTCACGGTGAGGGTTTCGTTCTCTTCTGTGGTCAGACGCACGCCGGTGACTTCGCCGTTTTCGAACAGGATGTCGCTGACAGACGTATCAAGCATTACGTCGATGTTGCGTTTGTTGACGTTACGCACCAGGCCGCTGATCAGATAGCCGCCTACCGCAGAGCCGTCTTTTGGACGGTGCGTACGGTCAATGCTCATTCCGCCGGTGGTGGTGATGTCATTCAGCATAATGCCGCGGGTTGCCAGCCATTCAATCGCCTGAGGCGCATTCTCCACGAAGCGGCGCAGCAGTTCCGGGTTGTTCTTGTTACCGCCCCCTTTCAGGCTCTCCTGGTAGAACAGCTCTTTGCTGTCCTGGATCCCTTTCACCCGCTGGAAGCGCGTCTCTGCGGCATTCATCCCGGCAGAAGCTTTGATGGTGTTCCCGCCGATGGTTGGCATCTTCTCAACGATCAGCACGCTCGCGCCTTCATCGTGGGCCTGAATGGCTGCGGCCAGACCGGCGCCGCCGCTACCCACTACCACCACATCCACGCTGCGGGTCGCGTTCGGGTCAGCGCCCTCTTCTGCCGCCAGCGCTTTGCTGGATTTCAGCATCGCTTTAGAGACCGCTTTTTTCACCGCTTCACTCTGGCTGGTTGCACCCGTGATGGCATCCACGTGCGGGGTGTTGGCGTCCAGAATGCGGGTACGGATCTCTTCAAAGCTGGTGACAAACTCAACGTGTTCGCTCGGGCCAGACGCCAGCGCAATATCGGCGATGCGATCGGTTTCCAGGCTAACGTTGATTACCAGTTCGTTAACATCGTCCTGCACCTTCTCAGTGAACATGCCTGGTTTGAATTTTGATTCGCCCATGCTCATATCGCGGATCATCGCTTCCACCAGCGAGAAACGCCACAGCGGTTCAGGAATGCTCAGCTCTTCGCGTTTGGTGCTGTCCATAAACAGCTCCAGACTTTCACCTGCCGCGATCCGGTCAGTCCAGTCCGGGTAAGCGATGGTAGCGCGGCCCACGGCAATCAGGTCGTAACCGCTATCCAGCGCCTCGTTAACGTCAGCGGCATTTACCACGCCGCCGACACCCATCACCGGAACCTGAGCCAGGGTTTCAGAGCGCATGGCGCAATATTTTTTGATGAGCGGGGTTGGGTCCTGGGTGTCGACAATGGAAGGACGCAGGGTCGCCCCTACGGAGAAGTGCAGATAATCCACACCGCGTGCCGCCAGTTTTTCCAGCAGGTACATGGTGTCTTCAAAGCGGATACCCGGGACTTCCAGCTCTTCAGGGGAGAAACGGTAGCCAATAATGAACGCGTCGTCCGCGTACTGGCGCACCATTTTGTGCGTGATATCCAGCACCGCCAGCGGGAATTTAGCGCGGTTATCGCGGCTGCCGCCCCACTCGTCGTCGCGCTGGTTAGAGTTTGGAGAGTAAAACTGCTGAATCAGGTAGGTGTTGGCCCCGTGAATTTCAACCCCGTCGAAACCGGCCTGGATAGCGCGGCGAACGGCTTCACCAAACTTGCCGATCATGCCTTCCACTTCTTCATTGGTCAGGGCAACCGGCGTGGCGGCCCCGTCACGCGGCGCGGCAACGGCGCTTGGGCCAACCGGCGTGCGGCCACCGATCAGTTTTGGATCGACCATACGGCCGCCGTGGTAGATCTGCAGCAGGGCTTTCGAGCCTTTGGATTTAATGGCGTCCGCGATTTTCGCCAGCCCGGCGATTTTCTCGTCGTTATCGATACCAATCGCGCCGGGGAACGCAAGGCCGAGGTCATCGATAAAGCAGCATTCAACAATAATGGTACCCATGCTGCCGGAACGGGCCCGATAGTACTCCACCAGCTCGCTGGTGACCGTGCCGTCGTAATAGCCGGTACAGGTGGTCATGGGTGCCATTAACAAACGGTTTTTCAGTTCGGTGCCATTCGGTAATGTGAAGGGGCTCAGAATACGTTCGTTAGTGCTCATAATTGAAACTCCAAACTTTAAAAATTAAGAATTCGTTATCGGATTGATTTTTTATTTCGTCGTTATTTGCCGATGTCATGATATTAATATAATGATTTTTTTAGTTTCTAAAGTTATTACGTTAGTTAAAAAACTATTTAATCCCCGCGATAACACAAATAACACATTGGTGTTAGTGATTGTAATTTAGCCATTCACAATAATTTAAAATTCGTTAAATAAAGAATGGTAAAACCATTTCACCAATAACCAATCAAACCCATACAAATCAATGAGATAAAAATTATCAAAACTTAGCATTGTTACAGAAATGATAAATTGAACTCATAATATACGTAATACCCACATACGCCAGAGTGGTTATTAATAAAAGCATAAAAATACCGCTGCAATTCTCTTTTTTTGATCGCGATCAATAGTCATGGCATCCAAAAGCGCAATATAAAAACATCATCAATTTTTAATTTAGCGCAAACCAAAATGCGTTAAATCGCTATTACTGAAAATACAAATCAGCACCTTTAATAACTAAAAAAAGCAAAGAAACTTAAGAAAGCAATTTTGTTTTTCAGTGCGACCGAATTTTTGACAACTTAAGACGTGAAACTATGAATACAAAAACTGCTGTAACGCCCCCTGTGGCGAACCAGGCATCAAATGGGAAAGCAAAACGACTGCTGATGATGGCATTGCCCGTCATCGTCGCCGTCCTGCTGCTGTTTGTTCCGGTACCGGAAGGACTGCCGCCTTATGCGTGGCACTACTTCGCGATCTTTGTCGGCGTGATCGTCGGCTTAATCTTCGAACCGCTGCCGGGTGCGGTGATCGGTCTGACCGGCGTGGTGGCGATTGCGCTGTGCAGCCAGTGGGTGCTGTTCAGCCCTGAACAGCTGGCCGACCCGAAATTCAAGCTGGCGGGTGCCTCCTTTAAGTGGGCGGTCAGCGGGTTTGGTAACTCGACTGTGTGGCTGATCTTCGGCGCCTTCATGTTCGCCGCTGGCTATGATAAAACCCGCTTCGGCCGCCGTCTGGCGCTGATTCTGGTGAAATATCTCGGCCGTCGCAGCCTGACGCTCGGTTACGCCATCACCTTCGCGGACCTGCTGCTGGCACCGTTTACGCCGTCCAACACCGCACGTAGCGGCGGGACCATCTACCCGATCATCGCTAACCTGCCGCCGCTGTATGGCTCAAAACCAAACGACCCAAGCGCGCGTAAAATTGGTTCGTACCTGATGTGGGTGGCGATCACCGCGGCCTGTATCACCAGCTCGATGTTCCTCTCCGCCCTTGCGCCGAACCTGCTGGCACTGGCGCTGGTGAAAAGCACGGTAGGGATTGATATCTCCTGGGGTACCTGGTTCCTCGCCTTCCTGCCGCTGGGCATTCTGCTGATTCTGACCATGCCGCTGCTGGCCTACTGGTTCTACCCACCAGAAGTCAAAGTGAATAATGAAGTACCGCTGTGGGCAACCCGTGAACTGGAAAAACTGGGCAAACTGTCCCGCAATGAAATTCTGCTGCTGGTGTTCGTGTGCTGTGCGCTGCTGATGTGGATCTTCGCCGCCGCGTGGATTGAACCGGCCATGGCTGCCCTGCTGATTGTGGGTCTGATGCTGTGGACCGGCGTGCTGGAGTGGAACGATATCACCGGCAATAAAGCCGCGTGGAATACCTTCGTCTGGTTCGCCACCCTGGTCGCGCTGGCAGATGGCCTCTCCTCTACCGGCTTTATCAGCTGGCTGGGTAAAGAGGGCGGTCTGTTAATGAGCGGTATCTCGCCGGGCGTTGCCACCATCGTACTGCTGCTGGCGTTCTACCTGCTGCACTACCTGTTTGCCAGCACCACCGCGCACACCACCGCGCTGCTGCCGGCGATGCTGACCATCGCCTCCACCATTCCGGGCATGAATATGGAAGTCTTCGTCCTGCTGATGGTGACCTCGCTGGGTGTGATGGGGATCATCACCCCGTACGGTACCGGCCCAAGCCCGATTTACTACGGTAGTGGCTACCTGCCAACCAAAGACTACTGGCGCCTGGGCACTATCTTCGGTGCCATCTTCCTGGCGGCCCTGCTGCTGATTGGTTATCCGTGGATGTCCATGATGTTCTGATTCCTGACCGCCGGACTTCTCCTCCGGCGGTTTTATTTTTCTGGAGCAAGCTATGTCAAACAAACCGTTTTTTTATCAAAACCCCTTCCCACTCGCGCACGACGACACCGAATATTATCTGCTGACCAAAGAGCACGTCTCCGTTGCCGAGTTCGACGGTCAGGAAGTCCTGAAAGTCGAGCCAGAGGCGCTGACGCTGCTGGCGCAGCAGGCGTTCCACGATGCTGCGTTTATGCTGCGTCCTTCCCATCAGAAGCAGGTCGCCGCCATTCTTAACGACCCGGAAGCGAGCCAGAACGATAAGTACGTTGCCCTGCAGTTCCTGCGTAACTCTGAAATCGCCGCTAAAGGCGTGCTGCCAACCTGCCAGGATACCGGCACAGCGATCATCATGGGTAAAAAAGGCCAGCGCGTCTGGACCGGCGGTGGCGATGAAGCCGCGCTGAGTCAGGGGGTGTACAACACCTACATCGAAGACAACCTGCGATACTCCCAGAACGCGGCGCTAGATATGTATAAAGAGGTGAACACCGGCACCAACCTGCCTGCGCAGATCGATCTCTACAGCGTCGACGGCGACGAGTACAAATTCCTCTGCATGGCGAAAGGCGGCGGTTCAGCCAACAAAACCTACCTCTATCAGGAAACCAAAGCGCTGATCACTCCGGCGAAACTGAAAAACTATCTGGTGGAGAAAATGCGCACCCTGGGTACCGCGGCCTGTCCGCCTTACCATATTGCCTTCGTGATTGGCGGAACCTCCGCGGAAGCGACGCTGAAAACGGTGAAGCTGGCCTCCACCCGCTACTACGACGCCCTGCCTACCGAGGGGAACGAGCACGGCCAGGCGTTCCGCGATGTTCAGCTCGAACAGGAACTGCTCCAGGAAGCGCAGAACCTGGGTCTGGGTGCGCAGTTTGGTGGTAAATACTTCGCTCACGATATCCGCGTGATCCGCCTGCCGCGCCACGGTGCCTCCTGCCCAATCGGCATGGGTGTCTCCTGCTCCGCAGACCGTAACATCAAAGCGAAAATCAACCGCGACGGGATCTGGATTGAAAAACTGGAACACAACCCGGGTCAGTACATTCCTGAATCGCTGCGCCAGCAGGGCGAAGGCGACGTGGTCAGCATCAACCTCAACAAGCCGATGAACGAGATCCTGGCGCAGCTTTCCGCGTACCCGGTCTCTACCCGCCTGTCGCTGAACGGCACCATCATCGTGGCGCGTGATATCGCCCACGCGAAGCTGAAAGAGCTGCTCGACAACGGCGAGGAACTGCCGCAGTACGTGAAAGACCATCCGATTTACTACGCGGGCCCGGCCAAAACGCCGGAAGGTTATGCCTCCGGCTCACTCGGCCCAACCACTGCGGGCCGCATGGACTCGTATGTGGATTTACTGCAGTCCCACGGCGCGAGCATGATCATGCTGGCTAAAGGCAACCGCAGCCAGCAGGTGACGGATGCCTGCCACAAACACGGCGGCTTCTACCTGGGCAGCATCGGCGGCCCGGCGGCGGTACTGGCGCAAAACAGCATCAAGAGCCTGGAGTGCGTGGCGTACCCGGAACTGGGAATGGAAGCCATCTGGAAAATTGAAGTGGAGAACTTCCCGGCGTTTATCCTGGTGGATGACAAAGGTAACGACTTCTTCCAGCAGATCCAGAACAAACAGTGCCAGGGATGTTCACAGCGCTGAGTGTTTCCAGAGTGCCGGCAGCCGCGACAACGTTTGATTGATCCGCTCACGCTTGTCGCTGCCCGGCTTCCAGATAGTGACCATCGTCTGACTTATCCCCTGGCTGCCCACTTCGGTGGGCAGCCTTTTTACGTTTTTCCACTGCGTCGCATGAAGATGGGTCGGCAAAAAGCCCCAGCCACAGCCCTGCTCCAGCAGGCCGCGCAGCATCTCAATTTCATTAGTGAAAAGGGTATGCCCGGCAATTTGCAGACGACGGGCAACCGGTTCATCTGACGCGGCATGCATAACCACCTGCGGAACCAGAGAGAGATCGAGCAGCGAAACCGGCGTGGCAACCTTCGCAAAAAGCGCGTCTGCGGCGTGAAAATCCATGTCGATGGCTCCCAAAGCCCGCCACTCCATCTCATTACCCACGCTGCGGTTGCGCGCCTGGCAGATACCTAAATCCGCCTCTCCGCTCGCCAGCAGGGCTTCGGCCTCGTCACGCGACGCGCTGGTCAGGCTCAGGCGTATTTTTTGTGCCGCCATCTCTGCAATCAGCGCCTGCAGAAAAGCCCGGGGAGTGAACGGATCGTAAACAAGGGCAATGTCCTGCATCGCGCTGCCCGGCACCGCTCTGGCAAAGGCCTCAAAAGCTTTCACCTGGCGCATCAGCAGGTGCGCCTGTCGCTGAAGCTGTTCCCCTTCAGGCGTTAGTCGCACGCTGCGTCCCTCGCGCAGGAACAGGGCATAACCCAGCCCGTACTCAAGAAAATCGATCAGATCGCGCAGGGTCGTACGGTCTTTACCGAGCTTAATGGCCGCCTTCATCAGGCTGCCGTGCTCTGCCACCGCGGTAAACGCCTCCAGCTGGGCAAATGAATAGTCCATCGCCTCCTCTCCCTTCATTCCGTTTTCGGGGGATTTTCCCCCATAACCCGTTTTTTATTATAGGGCGCGGCTTCTTAAACTGAAGCCCTTCCTGAACCAAACGAGATAAACATGAAAAACAAAACGTTAAACCGCAGCCTGCTTGCCGCGATGGTGGTCAGCAGCCTCTTATCCCCTGCCGTTATGGCTGCCTGTCACGGCACCGACCTCAACCAGTGCCCTGCGCCGTTTGACGCAACCCTTCCCGACACGCACAGCATGCTCACCTGGAGTCAGGCGGATCGCGTGGTGGGCTTTCGTAACGACTATCGCAACTACGCGGGCGATGTTTTCCGCCACGGAAAGGCCACACCGCTGCTGGCAGCAGAGAAACCGCTTACCGACGCCCGGTATCAGGTTAATGGCAAGACCTATACCCTCCAGGATTACGTGAAGCGCCAGAACGTCAGCGGCATGCTGGTGCTGAAGGACGGCAAAATAGCGTGGAAATATCTGGGTGAAGGCAATACCGATTCCACGCTCTGGACATCACGGTCGGTGGGGAAATCCGTGGTCTCTGCGCTGGTCGGGGTCGCCATCAAAGAGGGCAAAATCCACTCCCTTGACGATCTTATCACCCGCTACGAACCCGATTTAAAAGGCACGGCGTGGGATGGCGTGACGCTGAGACAGCTGATCACTCACACCTCTGGCGTGGCGTGGAACGAAGACTACACCAACCCACAGTCTGATTTCGCGCAGCTTACCGAATGCGAAGCGAAGCCGGGCACCTACGACTGCGTGCGTAAGCTGGTGAAGGGATTACGTCGGGAACACCCGGCCGGAGAGAACTGGTCCTATTCCTCGGGTGGCGCGTGGCTGCTGGGTGACGTGCTGGAGCGCGCCACCGGTATGACGCTGGCGGCGTACCTGGAAAAAAGCATCTGGCAGCCGTACGGGATGGCGAACGACGGCGTATGGCATGCCTACCGTAAAGGCCAGCACGATGTCGGCGCGCACGGCTTTAACGCCACGCTGGAAGACTGGGGCCGCTTCGGCGAATTTATCCTGCACAACGGTACGCTCCCTTCGGGCAAACAGATCCTGCCTGACGGCTGGGTAAAAGAGTCGTCAGACTGGACGCAGGCGAAAGGTTCCGTCTCAGACGCGCATCCGAAAGGGTTGTACGGCTATCAGTGGTGGAATAACGAGGTGCCCGCCACGGCAACAGACGTCAAGCCCGCGCCAGAGGATTCCCTGAAAGATTCACTCTGGGCGCTGGGGATTTTTGGCCAGATGATTATAGTGAATCAAAAGGAAAACCTGGTGATCGTCCAGTGGTCCACCTGGCCGCAGGCGGAGCCGTCTTTCAGCGCCCAGCCGCTGGAAGCGTCGCTGATGTTTAGCGCGATTGCACAGGCGCTGCGCTGAATAGAGCGCTCTGCCAGTTTTGCCCGGCGGCGCTACGCTTGCACGGGCCTACAAAATTCACAGGTCGGGTAAGCGAAGCGCCACCCGACAAGAGCAGCGGCTACTCTGCCCTTCTGCGCGATATCACAAAATGGCGATATCAGCCACTTAGCGAATTATGGTGAATGAAAAATCAATGAATTGTTAAGTTATTGTTAGGTATGTAAATCCCGGTCAACGTCCTGTCATTGATGTGCAGCACGCATCAGTTCATGCGTGATTTGCGCTTATTAATTTCCGTTTAATGCGCCAGTTTTCAGAAACAGACGGACAACACGTCAATAAAAAACTGGAGACGACCATGATTTCCTCAACCCCACCTGCAACCGTTCGCGCAAGAGCGGGCGCGATACTTCGCGTCACCTCGGGCAATTTCCTTGAGCAATTCGACTTCTTCCTGTTCGGGTTCTATGCCACCTACATCGCGCATACCTTCTTCCCGGCGAGCAGTGAGTTTGCCTCGCTGATGATGACCTTCGCCGTCTTTGGCGCAGGCTTCTTAATGCGCCCCATTGGCGCGATTGTCCTCGGGGCTTACATCGACAAGGTCGGTCGACGCAAAGGGTTAATCACCACCCTGTCGATAATGGCGGCCGGTACCTTCCTGATTGTGCTGATCCCCTCTTATGAGAGCATCGGCCTGTGGGCGCCACTGCTGGTGCTGGCTGGACGCTTGCTGCAGGGCTTTTCCGCCGGGGCGGAGCTTGGCGGCGTGTCGGTCTACCTGGCTGAAATTGCCACGCCGGGTCGCAAAGGCTTCTTTACCAGCTGGCAGTCCGGCAGTCAGCAGGTGGCGATTATGGTGGCCGCCGCAATGGGCTTTGCGCTGAACGCGATGCTGGAAGAGAGCGCCATTCGTGAATGGGGCTGGCGGATCCCATTTCTGTTCGGCTGCCTGATTGTGCCGTTTATCTTCTTCCTGCGCCGCAAGCTGGAAGAGACCGAAGAGTTCCGCACCCGCCGTCACACGCTGGCGATGCGTCAGGTCTTTACCACCCTGCTGGCGAACTGGCCGGTTGTGGTCGCGGGCATGCTGATGGTCGCCATGACCACCACCGCGTTCTACCTGATCACCGTCTATGCGCCTACCTTCGGCAAAAAAGTGTTAATGCTCAGCGCCTCCGACAGCCTGCTGGTGACGCTGCTGGTGGCCATCTCCAACTTTATCTGGCTGCCGGTGGGCGGAGCCCTGTCGGACCGCTTCGGCCGTAAACCGGTGCTGGTTGCCATGACGCTGCTGGCGCTGGCAACCAGCTATCCGGCCCTGACGCTGCTGGCGCAGGCACCGAGCTTCTCCATGATGCTGAGCGTATTGCTGTGGCTCTCCTTCCTCTATGGCCTCTATAACGGCGCGATGATCCCGGCGCTGACGGAGATCATGCCGGTTGAAGTGCGTGTTGCCGGTTTCTCACTGGCGTATAGCCTTGCTACCGCGATCTTCGGCGGGTTTACACCGGTCATTTCAACGGCCCTGATTGAGTACACCGGCGATAAAGCCTCCCCGGGCTACTGGATGAGCTTCGCGGCGATCTGCGCGTTGCTGGCAACGCTTTATCTCTACCGTCGCAGCGCGATGAGTCTGCAAGTACAGAGAGGATAATATGCGCACATTTGTACGTTCAGGCCTGACCGGGCTGGTAATACTGGCGACCAGCGCAGGTGCGCTGGCCCAGGAGGTGACGGTCATGATTTCAGGCGGTTTTAAGGCCGCGCTGGAAAAACTCGCCCCCCAGTATGAAGCCCGGACGGGCGACCATATCGTGCTGATCCCGGGGCCGTCGATGGGACAGACGCCGCAGGCGATCCCCAACCGACTGGCGCGCGGTGAAAAAGCAGACGTGGTGATTATGGTGGGTGATGCGCTGGCGCACCTGGCGAAGGACCGGATGGTCAAAGAAGGTTCGCGCGTTGAGCTGGCGGATTCGCCCATCGGCGTGGTGGTGAAAGCCGGCTCGCCGGTACCGGATATCGCGACCGATAGCGCGCTAAAACAGACCCTGCTTAAGGCCAGCGCCATCGCCTATTCCGACAGCGCCAGCGGCCGGTATGTGCAAACAGAGCTCTTCAAAAAGCTGGGGATTGAAGCGCAGGTAGAGGGGAAAGCGCACAAAGTGGAGCGCATCCCGGTCGCCTCTGAGGTGGCGAAAGGGAAATACGCCGTGGGTTTCCAGCAGGTCAGCGAGCTGTTACCCGTGCCCGGCGTGACGTTTGTCGGCAAACTGCCGGATAACCTGCAGTACATCACCCGTTTTGCCGGCGCGGTCACCGCCCACGCGGAGCACCCTGCCGAGGGGAAAGCCCTGCTGGATTATCTCGCTTCAGCAAACGCGCAGGAGACCATCACTGCCACCGGGATGATCCCCGTCACTCCGCGGCGCGATAACGCGCAGTAATGAGGGTTTCCAGCTCAGCGGCAATCCACGACTGAATACGCCCGCTGCGCCGGATCAGCCCGACAGTGCGTTTGACCTCGGGCTCGGTCAGCGGAATATGCGTCAGGAAGGAGTGCTCAGAGTGTGGCATTGACATGGCGGGGACGGCAGCAATGCCAATCCCCGCCTCTACCATTCCCAGCATCGTGGTGACGTGGCGCGTCTCGCAGATCCCCGGGCGCTCCGGCTTAATATGGCCGAGCATCTGATCGAGCAAATTCCGGTTCCCCGACGTAATGTCCAGGCTGATGTAATCCTGCTGATAAAAGGTCTGCCAGGTCAGGCTTTTGCGCCCTGCCAGCGGATGATCGCGACGACACGCGGCGACGTATACATCCTCCACCAGCGGAATAAAGGTGAGATCTGGCTGCAGGCTCCTCGCAAAACAGATACCAAAATCCGCCTGCCCGCTGGCCACCGCGTCAATGACGTTGCCCGCACTGCTGTCGATAAGCTTGATGCGCACGCGCGGATAGCGGCGATGAAACTGGCGGATCACCTCCGGCATAAAATGGCAGGCCGCCGAAGGCACGGTGGCAACGGTAATTAGCCCGGTACGCTCCTCGCTCACCTTGTCGATATCTGCCAGCATCGACTCCACGTTTTCCAGAAGCTGCCCGCAGCGGTCGGCAAAGGTCTGCCCGAAGAGCGTCAGCGTCACGCGCCGGGTGGTTCTGTCGAACAGTTTCGCGCCGACGGCGGTCTCCAGCTTTTCAATGCGGCGGCTTAAGGCGGACTGGGAGAGGCAGATAGATTCTGCGGCAATACGGAAGTTACCGTACTCCACCAGCGCTCTGAAGGCATAAAGATCGTTGAGGTCGAAATTGACGGGCATAGATTCTGGCAATCCTTAGCGCTTTCTGGAAACTCGAATATTCATAATAGCGACTTATGAATCAGAGAGGTACTAGCACCGCTTCAGGACAATAAGCAAATATCCGTGGAGAAGGCGCAGCTGATCGACGCGCTCGGGGAAATCAAACGTCGATAAACGCCCTGTGCCACCCGTTGTGCCATGTTTTCCGCTGGGGATCGTCTCAATGGGATTTTTGTCACTGAAAGGAAACGGGATAAGTGTTTGAATAATGGCAGAGGGCTGGCCTCTCCTGCCATTCCCGCATCTCTACGTTTTATAGTTGCCTTCATGCCGGGTTCTTTGGCATGTTAACGGAACCTGACCTTTCAATTTTGTTCACGTGACGAGTTTGCGAGCACAGCGATGATTAAGTGGCCCTGGAAATCAAATGACGCTGGTCAACATGTGGCGCTGCCGTGGGATGACGCGCTGGCGATCCCCGTGCTGGCCAACCTCCAGCCGGATGAACAGTCAAAGCTCATTCAACTGGCGGATCGCTTTTTGCAGCAAAAGCGGCTGGTTCCGCTGCAGGGGTTTGAGCTGGATGCACTTAAAAGCGCGCGTATCGCCCTGCTTTTCTGCCTGCCGGTGCTCGAACTGGGTATCGAGTGGCTGGATGGCTTCCACGAAGTGCTGATCTACCCCGCGCCGTTTATCGTTGATGACGAGTGGGAAGATGATATTGGCCTGGTGCATAACCAGCGCGTGGTGCAGTCCGGGCAAAGCTGGCAGCAAGGCCCCATCATCCTCAACTGGCTGGATATTCAGGACTCGTTCGACGCGTCCGGGTTTAACCTGATTGTTCACGAAGTGGCACATAAGCTTGATACCCGCAACGGCGATCGCGCCAGCGGTGTTCCGCTTATCCCACTGCGTGAAGTCGCCGGTTGGGAGCACGACCTGCATGCGGCGATGGAAAATATCCAGGATGAGATTGACCTTGTCGGGGAAAGCGCGGCCAGCATTGATGCCTATGCGGCAACCGATCCGGCCGAGTGTTTTGCGGTGCTGTCAGAGTATTTCTTTAGCGCCCCCGAGCTGTTCGCCCCGCGTTTCCCGGCCCTGTGGCAACGTTTTTGTCATTTTTATCAGCAGGATCCCCTGCAGCGTCTGCGCCAGAGTGAGGGTTCCGGCAGCACCGCCTCCCGACACGTCCACTAGGCCCCTGTTTCTGGGGTACGTTCAACCGACCGTACCCCAAAGCTCAAGGCTAAAAACAGCAGCGCCATTGCCCAGGCGGCCACGATTAAAAACGTTTCACCGAATGCGCGCGTCACCAGCGGCACCAGCAACGCGCTGACGCCGTAGCCCAGCGTATGGCTGGTGGCGATCACCCCCGCCCCTTTGCCTGTTGTTAACCTGTCGTTCAGCAGCAGCTGATAGCCGGGCGTTGCCATCGCCGCTCCCAGCGAGGTAATGACGATCCCCACATAGAACAGCGCCACATCCGCGAGACACATCACCCCAAGCCCGACCACCATCAACACCGCTGCCAGGCAAAGTAACGTCATCGGGCGAAAGTGCTGCGGACGCACTACCAGAAACTGGGCTGCGAGCGTTGCCAACGCGGCCAGGCTCAGCAGCAGCGCAACGTGATGGCTGATTTGTGCCGCATTGCCGTCCAGCAACGGACTGAGATGGGATGACAGACCAAGCTGCATCAGGCTCACCAGTGCGGCAAGCAACAGCGCCAGCATAAGATAAGGCAGCATTGATGCCTGCAGCCGCGTCGCCTGTTGCGCCACTGGCGGTAAAGGCGGATCGGCCACTTCACGCAGCACCAGCAGCAGGGCGATAAACGGAGCCATAGCCATCAGCCACAGCGGTGCCACCGGGTTAACGCTGAGCATCAGCGCTGCCAGCGGCGGCCCCAGCAGACGCCCGCAGCTGAGGCCCGAGCTTATCGTCGCCAGCGCGGCCATTCGTTTCTCCAGACCCGCACGCTGAATGGCCCACGTCTGAGCCGCCGGCACCAGACCAGAGACCGTCAGGCCGTACAGGGTGCGCGAGAGGATAAGCCCTGCCAGCCCCCATGCGGCATTGAGCATCCCGTTAGCCATTGCCCAGACCACCAGCGCCATGACGAAGAAACTTGCCAGATAGCCGCTCAGCGAGGCCAGCATCACACTTTTGCAGCCGTGCCGCTCGCTCTGGCGTCCCCACCAGGGCGAAGCCGGTAAAAAGAGCATCGAACCGAACATCAACAGACCCGCCCAAACGGAGAGCGATAGCCCGGTCATCGTGACCAGCTGCGGCAGCATGACCAGCAAACCGTTTTGCCCAATCCCCAGTAAACCGGCACACAACGCCAGGGGCCAGTTCGCTTTCGGGGTGAGATTGTCGGTCAGAGTGTCGGAAAGTGAGCGCATAGAATTGTGAACATAGTGTCAATAAATGTGTGGAAATCATGAAGTTTATGAAAACAAATATTGCAAAAATAGTTGCGACTGTAAACAGAATGAATATCATAACGAGAATTATTATCAGTCATGGAATGAGGTACATCTATGCGTACTCTGCCCCGCTCTGCCGGTACAGACGTTGCGGCCCAGTGTTTTTTAAACGCCCTGTTGCGCGAAACGAAGGACTGGCGCTATCTCCCCGCTACCGCTGCGGATGAGCTATCGCAGATCCATATCCCGCTCTCGCAAACCCAGGCCATCCGGGTTTCAGTACACTATTTCTCCCCAACCCAGCATCATCAGTATCGCTTCCCGGCAATGCTCATCCAGACCGACAGCGACCGTAGTGACGCCGTCACTTTCCCTCAACTGATTGATTTAATTCTTGAAAAACCCGATGTAAAAGGCTCACTGGATGCCGATACGCTGACGCGTTTTAAGCAGCGCGCCCTTGAAAGCCATGCCCATACCTGGCAGGCGATCGACTTGCGTCACCGCTGGGCAAACCTGCGCGACACGCCGCTGACGTTCGCCGAGGCGGAACAGGCGCTGCTGGTCGGCCACGCATTCCATCCGGCCCCGAAGTCACACGAGCCGTTTAACGAAACCGAAGCCCGCCGCTATTTGCCCGATTTCGCCTCCCGCTTTCCGCTGCGCTGGTTTGCCGTTGAGAGTGAACTGATCGCTGGCGAGAGCCTGAACGTCTCCCTGCGCGAACGTCTGCTGCGCTTCGCAGCCCAGAGCGCCCCTGAACTGCTCGGTCATTTCACCGACACCCGCTGGCTGCTGCCGATGCACCCGTGGCAGGCGGAGTACCTGCTCGGTCAGGACTGGTGCCAGCGACTGGTGGCGAAGGGAGCCTTGCAGGATCTGGGCGAAGCGGGCGCGCAGTGGCTGCCCACCAGCTCCTCCCGCTCGCTGTACTGCGAAACCAACAGCGACATGATTAAGTTTTCCCTGAGCGTGCGCCTGACCAACTCGGTGCGCACGCTGTCGGTGAAAGAGGTTAAGCGCGGGATGCGTCTGGCGCGTCTGGCGAAAACGGCGCGCTGGCAGGAACTCCAGGCGCGCTACCCGACCATGCGCGTGATGCAGGAAGACGGCTGGGCGGGTCTGCGTGACGAAAGCGGCGTCATTCAGGAAGAGAGCCTGATGGCCCTGCGCGTGAACCTGCTGTTTGATACGCCGGATACGCAAACCAACGTGCTGGTGAGCCTGACGCAGGCCGCGCCGGACGGCGGTGACAGCCTGCTGGCGGCTGCGGTCCGCCGTCTGAGCCAGCGTCTGGATCTCCCCCTTGCCCAGGCCGCGCGCTGCTGGCTGGACGCCTATTGCGACCGCGTTCTCCTTCCGCTGTTCAGCGCCGAAGCCGATTACGGTCTGGTCCTGCTGGCACATCAGCAAAACATTCTCGTTGAGATGCAGCAGGACTTCCCGGTCGGGCTTATCTACCGTGACTGCCAGGGCAGCGCCTGGACCGAAGGGGCCGACGCGTGGCTGAAAGAGGCAGGTGAAAGCGAGGTGGAAAACCGCTTCGGCGAGAGCCAGCTGCTGCGCTACTTCCCCTATTACCTGCTGCTGAACTCCACACTCGCCGTCACCGCCGCCCTCGCTGCCGCAGGTTTCGACAGCGAAGAGAGCCTGATGTCACGGGTGCGTGACGCGCTGGCCAGCCTGCGCCAGACCGCGAAGCAGACCCGCTGCCTCGACTACGTGCTGGACAGCCCGACCTGGAACTGTAAAGGCAACTTTTTCTGCTACCTGCACGATCGCAACGAAAACACGATTGCCGATCCGGCAGTGATCTACTTCGACTTTAGCAACCCGTTTTACAAGGAGAAGGCGTGATGGCTAACGCGAATATCGTCCATTCCGGCTACGGCTTTCGTTGCACCGCAACGGACACGTCCTTGCCGCTAACCTTAGGCCTCGACGGCAGCGCGGTGCTGGAGCGCCTGCGCGATATCCCGGACGGCTGGCTGGTCGAGGCGCTGGATCAGCTGTTTGTCGCCGCACCGGCACTGACCGGCATCACGCTGCCGTGGGCAGCCTGGCAGGATGAACCACAGGCGCAGGCGTTATTCGCGCTTGCCAGCGGCGATTATCTGGCCCGTGAGACCTTCTGGCAGCTGCCGCTGTGGCTGCAGGGGGAGCGTCCGCAGGCCAGCGGTGGCATGCAGTTCGATGAGAGCCGTCAGCTTTACTTCCCGCAGCGCCCTCACCGTCCGCAAGGGGAAGTCTATCGCCGTTACGATGCGCAAATTAAACGCACCCTGAGCTTCCGCGTGGCCGACGTGGCGCTGGACGGTGAGCGTTTTACCCAGTGGATGAACAACCCGCGCGTTAATGCGTTCTGGGAGATGGCCGGTCCTCAGGAAGAGCAGGAAAACTACCTGCGCCGTCAGCTCGACTCGACGTACTGCTATCCGGTTATCGGCTGCTTTGACGATCAGCCGTTCGGCTATTTTGAACTCTACTGGGCCGCAGAAGACCGTATCGGACGCCACTATCGCTGGCAGCCGTTTGACCGTGGGCTGCATATGCTGGTCGGCGAAGAGAACTGGCGCGGCGCGCAGTATATCCGTAGCTGGCTGCGCGGTCTGAGCCACTATCTGTGGCTGGATGAACCGCGCACGACGCGCATTGTCGCTGAGCCACGTTTCGACAATCAGCGCCTGTTCCGTCATCTGGCTTCTGCCGGTTTCGACACCGTTAAAGAGTTCGACTTCCCGCATAAACGTTCGCGCCTCATCATGAGCGAGCGTCACCGCTTCTTCAGCGAGGTGGGACTGTGAACGCACTCTGGCAAAAAGTGAACCGGGAGATGGTGGCGAAGATCCTCGCCGAGCTGGAATACGAACGTACCCTGAGCGCCGAGCCGCTGGCTGCTGGCCGCTGGCAAATCACCATGGGCAGCGAAACATGGCAGTTTCGCGCCACGCGCGGCATCTGGGGCTGGTTACATATCGATCCCGCCAGTCTGACCACCACCAGCGGTGCCGCCGTGGAAGCGGAAAGCGCATTTTTGCAGCTGGCGACGGTGCTGGAGATGAGCGACGCACAAACGGCAGAGCATCTGGAAGATCTTTACGCCACGCTGCGGGGCGACATGCAGTTGCTGCAGGCGCGAGAGACGCTCGATGCCGACGCGCTTATTCATCTCGACCCGGACGAACTCCAGTGTCTGATGAGCGGCCATCCCAAGTTCATTTTTAACAAGGGACGCCGCGGCTGGGGCCTGGATGCGCTGCGCCAGTACGCGCCGGAATACCGTGGCCGTTTTCGCCTGCACTGGGTTGCCGTGCAGCGCGAGCATCTGGTCTGGAGCAGCGATGCCGATTGCGATATCAACACCCTGCTGGCCAGCACCATGGACAGTGCCGAGCGCGCGCGCTTTGACGCCCGCTGGCAGGCGCTGAAGCTTGACGACAGCTGGCTGCCGGTGCCGCTGCACCCGTGGCAGTGGCAGCAAAAAATTGCCGTCCATTTCCTGGCCCAGCTCGGGCGCGGTGAGATGGTAGAGCTGGGGGAATTTGGCGATGAGTATCTGGCCCAACAGTCCCTGCGCACGCTGACCAACGCCAGCCGCCGCGCGCCGTATGACATCAAGCTGCCGCTGACCATCTACAACACCTCCTGCTATCGCGGCATTCCGGGTAAGTACATTGCCGCCGGGCCGCTGGCTTCGCGTTGGTTACAGCAGCAGTTTGCCAGCGACGCCACTCTCACCCGCTCTGGCGCGCAGGTGCTTGGCGAACCCGCCGCCGGATATCTGGCGCATACCGGTTACGCCGCATTACCGAAAGCGCCCTATCGCTATCAGGAGATGCTGGGTGTGATCTGGCGCGAAAACCCGTCCTGCTATCTGCAGGACGGCGAGCAGGCGGTGCTGATGGCGGCGCTGATGGAGACCGACAACGCCGGACGCCCGCTGATTGACGCGTGGATTGCCCATTCCGGATTAACCGCCGAAGCCTGGCTGGAAAAACTGTTCGATGCCACGGTGATCCCGTTCTATCACCTGCTCTGCCGCTACGGCGTGGCGCTCATCGCCCACGGCCAGAACGTGACGCTGGTGATGAAAGACTACGTGCCACAGCGCATTCTGCTGAAGGATTTCCAGGGTGATATGCGGCTGGTTGATGAAGATTTCCCGCAGGCGGAAAGCCTGCCGCAACAGGTGAAAGCCGTCACGGCGCGCCTGAGCGCGGAGTACATCATCCATGATCTGCAAACCGGCAACTTTGTGACGGTGCTGCGTTTTATCTCGCGTCTCACGCAGCAAAGCGGCGTCAGCGAAACCCGCTTCTACCAGCTCCTGGCGCAGGTTTTGCGCCGTTATATGGCCGCGCATCCGGATCTTGCAGAACGTTTCGCGAAATTCGACCTGTTTAAGCCGCAGATCATTCGCGTGATCCTCAACCCGGTCAAACTCACCTTCTCCGAACACGACGGTGGCAGCCGCATGCTGCCGAACTACGTCTGCGATCTCGATAACCCCCTTTTTCTGGTCTCCCAGGAGTCAGCGCAATGAAAACGTATGATTTCATCGGCATTGGTATTGGCCCGTTTAACCTCAGCATCGCTGCCCTTGCAGAGGGGCTGGACGGATTCAGTTCACTGTTTCTTGAACGTAAGCCGCATTTCTCCTGGCACCCGGGGATGATGGTGCCGGACTGCCACATGCAAACCAGCTTCCTGAAGGATCTGGTCAGCGCCGTGGAACCGACCAACCGCCACAGCTTTCTGAACTACCTGGTACAGCGTAAAAAGTTCTACCGTTTTCTGACCACCGAGCAGCGCACCGTCTCCCGCGAGGAGTTTGCTGATTACCTGAGCTGTGCGGCGGAAAACCTCACCAACCTCGCCTTCAGCCAGCAGGTGCAGCAGGTGAGTTTTGATGAGAAAAAGGGCCTGTTTGAGGTAGTAACCCAGCGCGATCGCTTCCTGGCGCGCCACGTCTGCGTGGGGATTGGTAAACAGATCAACCTCCCCGACTGCGTGACCGCACAGGATGACAGCTGCTTCCATGCCAGCGAGATGATGCTGCGCACGCCAGATTTGGCGGGCAAACGGGTGACCGTCGTTGGCGGCGGCCAGAGCGGTGCCGATCTGTTTTTGAATATCTTCCGCGGGGAGTGGGGTCAGCCGCTGAGCCTGAACTGGGTGTCGCGCCGCAACAACTACAACGCCCTGGATGAGGCCGCGTTTGCCAACGAGTATTTCACGCCGGAGTATGTGGACAGCTTCTCCACACTTGGTGAAGAAGCCCGTCGGCAGATGCTGCACGAGCAGAAGATGACCTCTGACGGTATCACCACCGAGTCCCTGCTGGCGATTTACCGCGCCATGTACCACCGCTTTGAAGTGCTGCGTGAAAAACCCTGGGCGCACCTGATGCCGTCCCGCTCGGTAACCGCACTCACGCGGCTGCAAAACGGGCAACGCCTGACGCTACAGCATCACCTCGACGGTGGCCGTGAACAGCTGGAGAGCGACGTGGTGATCTTTGCCACGGGCTACCGCGCCGCGCCGCCTGCGTTTCTGGCGCCACTCTCTCATCGTCTGCACCTGGATGCCGACGAAGCTTTTCACATCAACAACGATTTCACCCTTGAATGGGACGGCCCGCAGAGCAACCGCCTGTTTGCCGTGAATGCCGGGATGCACCGTCTCGGTATTGCCGAACCCCAGCTCAGCCTGATGGCCTGGCGCGCTGCGCGAATTCTCAATCGCGCGCACGACGACGAGCCGTTTGAGCTGGCTACTACCCCCGGCGTGATCCACTGGCGTAGCACCACCAGCACGGATAACAGCCAGGTTTTTAAACCATTAGCACAGACCACCGAGTACTGACACACACAATCAGGATCAACATAACAATGAAACGTTCTCATCTTTGGGTTTTAAATCCGTGCTTGCTTGCCATGCTTTCGACCTCTGCGTGGGCAGAAGAACAAAAGGAAGAAAATATCGTTGTCTCCGCCAGCCGCGCACACCGCAGCGTGGCGGAGATGGCGCAGACCACCTGGGTTATTGAGCGTGCGGAAATTGAGCAGCAGGTTCAGGGCGGGAAAGAGATTAAAGACGTGCTGGCGCAGCTGATCCCGGGCATGGACGTCAGCAGCCAGGGGCGCACCAACTACGGTATGAACCTGCGCGGTCGTTCAATGATGGTGATGGTGGACGGCGTGCGTCTGAACTCCTCCCGCAGCGACAGCCGTCAGCTTGACTCTATAGATCCGTTCAACATCGACCGTATCGAAGTGATTTCCGGCGCTACTTCACTGTACGGCGGCGGCAGTACCGGCGGCCTGGTGAACATCGTCACCAAAAAAGGTCAGCCAGAGACGGAAGTCGAATTCCAGACCGGGGCAAAAAGCGGGTTTAACAGCCACAACGACCACGATGAGAACGTGTCGGCGGCGGTCAGCGGCGGCAATGATAATGCGTCTGGTCGCCTGTCCGTTTCTTATCAGCGTTACGGCGGCTGGTATGACGGCAACGGCGACGAGGTGATTATCGATAACACCCAGACCGGCTTACAGTATTCGGACCGTATTGATGTGATGGGCACTGGCACCATCAATATTGACGATCATCAGCAGTTGCAATTAACCACCCAGTACTACAAGAGCGAATCCGATGGCAAACACGGCCTGTACCTCGGGAAGAACTTCTCGGCAGTAACAGGTGATGCCACCGCCTATAACAAAAACAACCTGGATTCTGACCGTATTCCCGGTACCGAGCGCCATCTGATTAACCTGCAGTACTCTAATACCGATTTCTGGGGTCAGGACCTGGTCGCGCAGATCTACTATCGTGACGAGAGCCTGACCTACTACCCGTTCCCGACCCTGAGCAAAGGGACGGTGACCAGCATTGGTGCCTCCCAGCAGAAAACCGATTTTTACGGCGGCAAGCTGACGCTGAACAGCAAGCCGGTGGATGATTTGACGCTCACCTGGGGTGTGGACGCCGACCATGAAACCTTCGATGCCAACCAGCAGTTCTTCGACCTGAGTAAAGCGGCAGCGAGCGGCGGCATGAAGCTGGACAATGCGTACAACGTGGGGCGTTATCCGGGTTACAGCATTACCAACCTCGCCCCGTTCCTGCAGGCGAGCTACGACATTGACGCCATCACCCTGAGCGGCGGCGTGCGTTACCAGTACACTGAAAACAAGGTGGATGATTTTGTTGGCTACGCCCAGCAGCAGGCCATCGCCACCGGGAAAGCCACCTCAGCAGACGCGGTGCCGGGCGGGAAGACCGATTACAACAACTTCCTGTTTAACGCCGGGATCCTTGGCCGCCTGACCGAACAGCAGCAGCTGTGGTTTAACTTCTCTCAGGGCTTTGAAATTCCGGACCTGGCGAAGTACTACGGCTCCGGCACCTATCAGCTTGTCGACGGGCACTATCGCCTGCTGAATAGCGTGAACGTTAACGACTCGACGCTGGACGGCATTAAGGTTAACGCTTACGAGCTGGGCTGGCGCTACACCGGCGATAACCTGCGCACGCAGGTTGCCGCGTACTACTCGCTCTCGGATAAAACCATCACCATCAACAAAACCGATATGACCATCAACCTTGAAGACGACAAGCGTCGTATCTACGGGGTGGAAGGTCAGGTGGACTATTTCTTCACCGACAGCGACTGGAGCACCGGCGCGAACTTTAACGCCATTAAGTCTGAAACCCGTGAAAACGGTAAATGGGAGAAGCTGACGGTAGACAGCGCCAGCCCGTCGAAAGCCAGCGCCTGGGTCAATTGGGCGCCGGGCGACTGGACCCTGCGCGTGCAGAGTACCCAGACCTTTGACGTCTCTGATGCCGACGGTAAGAAGATCGATGGCTATAACACGGTAGATTTCCTGGGCAGCTACGCCCTGCCGGTGGGTAAAGTGAGCTTCAGCGTGGAAAACGTGCTGGACAAAGACTACACCACCGCCTGGGGACAGCGCGCACCGGGGCTGTATAGCCCAACGTATGGCGCACCGGGTCTGTATACCTATAAAGGCCGTGGCCGCACGTTTGGTCTGAACTACTCCGTGCTGTTCTAAACAACTGCGCCGCCTGCCCGCGGGCGGCGCATCCTGCTGTGTAATTTCACCGCAAATTTGCTATAAAATCAGCGATTTGCTGAAATTGTCGGCAAACGATCAAAAAGGGTGTTTTCACCCTTTGACAAGCCGAACCGAGGTCGCTACTATGCGCCTCGTTCACACGATTCCTCTGTAGTTCAGTCGGTAGAACGGCGGACTGTTAATCCGTATGTCACTGGTTCGAGTCCAGTCAGAGGAGCCAAATTTGAAAAGCCTGCTTTTAAAGCAGGCTTTTTGCTTTTGTGCGTTCGGAAAATTTGCCGGGTGGTGGCTTCGCCTTACCCGGCCTACGGGACTGTAGGCCCGGTAAGCGCTGTCTTATCTTTCGACTGGCGCAAAGACCCCTGACGCTCACGGCAGCCTGGCAACCACCTTAATCTCGAACTGGAATCCGTACAGCCACGTTACGCCGATCCCGGTCAACGTTGGGTAAGGCGCTTCCCCCCAATATTCTGGCAGGATACTCCAGATAGCGTCGAGGTTTGACTCGGGATCGACGACAAAAAGGGTAACGTCAACCACGTCATCGAACGTGCAGCCCGCAGCGGCGAGGACAGCATTAAGATTATTGAATGCCAGCCTGACCTGCGCTTTTAGATCGGGCTCAGGCGAACCATCCTCACGGCTACCAACCTGCCCCGAGACAAACAAGAAACCGTTAGATTTGATGGCCGGTGAATAGCGATTGCGCTCATAGAGCGCCTGGCGTCCTGAGGGAAAAACTGCTTCGCGTGCTGTCATATTTACACCTTTGCAATGGGGCGAAATCTGCCCAATGAACTTAAAGACACTTTACAGGTGCAGGATCGGGCGGATAAACAAGCGACTTTGTCCATCATTGTTTGTAATATCCAAACAATCGGTGAAAAGAGAGGATAAGGAATGGAATGGATCGTTTCGATGCGATGCGCGCCTTTGCTCGCGTGGTAGAGGCAGGTAGCTTCACAAAGGCTGCCCAAACGCTTCATATGAGCAAAACCACGGTGACGCAGCTTATTCAGCAGCTGGAAGCGCGCCTGCGCGTCAGATTGCTCCATCGCACCACCCGCAAGCTCAGCGTCACTCCCGATGGCGCGGTCTACTACGAACGCGTCATCCGCCTGCTGGCGGACATGGAAGATGCTGAAAACAGTCTGTCCAGTGCGGCAATTACGCCCAGGGGACGGCTACGGGTGGATGTGCCCAGTCCGCTGGCCCGCCTCATCCTGGTGCCGGCGCTACCGGCTTTCCACGCACGCTACCCTGACATTCAGTTCGACATGGGCGTGAGCGACCGGGTGGTGGACCTGATTGGCGACAACGTGGATTGCGTGCTACGCGGCGGCGAGATCACCGATCAGTCCCTGATTGCACGCCATGTCGGAGATTTGCAAATCGGCGTCTACGCCGCCCCCAGTTATCTGGAACGCCTTGGCCCCCCTTCGCACCCGCGAGAACTGGAAAACACCGACCATCGCAGAGTAGGGTTCTTGTCCTCACGCACCGGTAAGATTGATCCTCTGGTACTGCGCAGTGAGAATGAACGTATTGAAATCACGGGCAGCTATGTACTGGCCGTGGATGATGGCAATGCTTACCTCGAAGCCGGGTTAGCGGGATTAGGCGTGATCGCGCTGCCAGTCTATATGGCGGCAGCGCATCAGGCTCGTGGTGCCCTGATTCCGCTTTTTGAACACTGGCGTATTGCTCCAATGCCCCTGTACCTGGCGTTTCCGCCGAACCGCCATGTCAATGCCAGACTGCGCGTTTTTATTGACTGGATCGTTGAATTGATGCAGCAGCATGTCACCAACGCCAACCGAAAGGGAATTCTGATTTAGCTTGTTTATTCGCTAGTTACTGGCTAAGGCGATCCCGGTCAGAGGAGCTAAATTTGAAAAGCCTGCTTTTCAAGCAGGCTTTTTGCTTTTGTGCCCTACAGCACAAACTCATAATGCGAACCATCCGGTAACTCAACGTCAAGCGTAAGCTTTCCACCCGCAGCCTCAACGTAGCGCTTGAGTGAAGAGAGTTTCAGATCGCGCCCGGGCTTTTCCATGACCGCGACGGTGGGCTGTCGGATGCCCAGCGCCTGCGCCATTTCAACCTGCGTTTTTTGCACCTTTTCACGTAGCTCTGCCAGATGGATATTAAGCAAAATGTCGGCAGCCATTGCCTGAGCGCTGGCAACAACATCCGATTTTTCATCCGCTATAAGCTGCTCAAGGTTTCTGCCCATCGCGTAACGTCCTCTCTTTTAATGTATTCAACCAGTGAGTGAATTCCCGGTCGGCCACCAGAAGCATTTCATCGTAAAAGCGTCTTTCGTTGCCGACCTTATTGCCGGCACAGAGCACAATGCCGGTACGGTTTGGGTCAAACGCGAAAAATGCCCGCAACGGATCGCCCTTACTCTGAATGCGCAGCTCTTTCATGTTGCTGTGACGAGAGCCTTTAAGCGTATCGGCATAGGGCCTCGACAAAGCAGGCCCCTTTTCTCGCAAAACAAGCAGTGCTGCCAGCACGCTGGCCCGATCAGTATCGTCAAGTGAACGAAACCAGCAATCGAACCTGTCCGTCGTGTTAATTGTCCACACACTCCCTCCATAAAATATAGATCACAAACTATATAGCTGTAAAGCTATAGCAGCGATTATCCTGAGAGAATGAGCGTTATTCTTGTGTTGTTACGCGAAAGCTGAAGACGTGCAGGAGTATTTCGGTGAATCCCCCATCAGGTGCTCACCGCATTGCGAGCAGTATCGTAAAAAAGAGTTCAGGACTACGTTAACGGCCGCCAGGCCGCCACTTTCTCATCCAGCCATTCGACGAAATGGGCCACCTCTGGCTTGCCTCTGTTAACGTCGATGTCACTAGCCAGTACGGTGGTCTGGACGTTTATTCAATCGATGATCCCACACGTTGTCAGCGCAGCGCTACCGGGCAAGCCAGCACCTAAATCTGATAATCAATCGCCACTTCTTCCGGCTCCATCACCTGGCGTTTGATTTCGTCAACGGACAGCCCGGCGTTACAGAGTTCGATAAAACGCCACACATAGTTGCGCTGGAGTTGTCCGCGCTTGAGGCCGAGCCATACGGTATTGGCATCGAACAGATGACGTGTATCCAGACGCACGAGGTTCCCGGTATCGCCCTCGCCGCCGGACTGTTCCGCGACCAGGCCAATGCCCAGCCCCAACTCAACGTAGGTTTTGATCACATCGGAATCCTGTGCGCTCAGCACCACATCCGGCGTTAACCCTTTGCGGTTGAATGCTTCATCGATGCGCGAACGCCCGGTAATACCCTGGCGATACGTAATCAGCGGCCATTTCGCGATCGCTTCCAGCGTTAGGGGTGAAACCTGATTCAACGGATGATCGAGCGGGAGCAACAGGCTGTGGTACCAGCGGAACCAGGGAAAGGCCACCAGCAGCGGGTCGTTGCTCAGGCGTTCACTGGCGATACCAATATCCGCCCCACCGTTTTGCAGCAGCATTTCAATTTCCTGTGGCGTGCCCTGAATAAGCTCCAGGCGAACCTCAGGGAAAATTTCACGGAACGCTTTTATCACCGGCGGCAGGCTGTAACGTGCCTGAGTATGGGTAGTGGCGATGGTGAGCACGCCGGAGGCGTCATTGGTAAAGAGATCCGCCAGGCGACGAACATTGCTGGCCTCGTTGAGGATCCGCTCAGCGATGGTCAGCAATGCTTTACCTGGCTCCGTCATCCCAAGCAGGCGCTTGCCGCGACGGATAAAAATCTCAATGCCAAGCTCCTCTTCCAGCTCGCGAATATGGCGGCTGACACCCGACTGGGAGGTGTAAAGCATATTGGCGACTTCGGTCAGGTTATAGTCCCGCCTGGCCGCCTCACGGATAATTTTAAGTTGCTGGAAATTCACGATTCACTCCGGCGCATCTGACATAGCTCTATTGTTAGAGTCAGCTGAGCTGCAGAACAAATAATAAAAACCAGCATCTTATGCTTTTATGGAATATTAACTCACGAGCTGCAGTTCTCGATTCTCCAGCGATGGCTTACTGACCAGCGACTTCAAAATTTCTTTCACCGCCTGCGCCTGTGGCGACAGCGAGCCGCGGGCGGACATGTTCAGCGACAGCGGCAGGCTCATCGAAGGCGTGGTGATGCGTGCCATCCAGCCATTTGCTGCGCTGCAGAGCGAGCGCGCGGCGGATTCCGGCAGCACCGTGACGCCCATCCCGCTGGCAATCGCCGCAGTCAGCGTGGAGATGGAGTCAATTTCACCGATGATTTTCGCCGTCAGGCGGCGCAGGGAAAACGCTTCGTCCACGCGTACGCGCACGGCGCTGTAATCACGCGGCAGGAAAAGATTCATCTCTGCAACCGCAGTGAGATCAACGCTCTGCCCCGGACAATCGCGGGTGCCCACGAGATACAGATCTTCTTTCAGCAGCGGCTGGCTGGTGATCCCCGCAACCGGAGAGCGATCGTAAAGCACCGCCATATCCAGCTGGCCATTGAGCAGCTTGTCATTCAGGACAGAGCCGCTGTTCTCGTGCAGATAGACCAGCACTTCCGGCAACTCAGCGCGCACCGCCTGCAGCAGTGGCATGGTGATGGAGGACGCTGCGGTCCCCGGTGCCAGCCCGATGGAAACGTGTCCGCTCAGCGTCTGGCCAACATTATTTACCGCCAGCTGCGCCTGTTCGCACTGACGAAGAATGGTGCGCGCGTGGGTATACAGGATCTTGCCTGCTTCCGTTGGGGTCACGCCGCGTTTGGTGCGGATCAACAGCTGCTGATCCATTTCGCCTTCCAGAGTAGCCACCTGCTGGCTCAGCGCAGGCTGCGCGATATGCAGCACTTCCGCCGCTTGAGTCAGGCTGCCGATATCGACGATTTTTACGAAGTATTTCAGTCGTCTTAAGTTCATTTTGCCCCCTGTTCGAAATGCTGTGCCGGTACTGGCTGTTGTTGTTGAACAGGTTTTGCAATATGAATGCCAGTTTTACCAGCAGGTCAGATTTGTTCGCTAAGCGCCTGAAAATAAGGAAACCTAATCATAGACGCCGGATTTATTACTGAAACAGCGGTTTATGATCTGCCCCATAAGAGGTATATCCGCACCACAACGGTGCATTACGTTGGCAAAATCGCCACTTTGCTGAAATTGTCAGCAAACAGACGCAAAGCGTGGTTTCACCCTTTGACAAGGCGTACGCAGGTCGTTACTATGCGCCCCGTTCACACGATTCCTCTGTAGTTCAGTCGGTAGAACGGCGGACTGTTAATCCGTATGTCACTGGTTCGAGTCCAGTCAGAGGAGCCAAATTTGAAAAGCCTGCTTTTAAAGCAGGCTTTTTGCTTTTGTGCAGCAGGTAAAAACTGCCCGGTGGCGCTGCGCTTACCGGGCCTACGGACGAGTAGGCCGGGTAAGGCGAAGCCGCCACCCGGCAAAAAGTAGCGTCACATGCCAAGCTTAACCGGCATCCCGGATCGACGTTCCAGCTCAGCGCCCGCCCCCTCGTTTATTAGCTGTGCCCGCAACGCGGGGGTAATCGGCAGCGGCACCTTATTGGTTGATTCAAATTCTGCGCGGTTACGCGACAGCGGTTCGTGCACTTCCACCCAGCGGCTGCCGTCCGGCTCCGTTGTCACTTTTACGGGCTGATCGATAAGCTGCACGCGCGTGCCTGTCGGCACATTGTCGAAAAGGTATTTGATATCGTGATTACGCAGGCGAATGCAGCCCTGACTGACGCGCAGACCGATGCCGAAATTCGAGTTAGTACCGTGAATGGCATAAAGCCTGCCAATATAGATCGCGTACAACCCCATCGGGTTATCCGGCCCGGCGGGTACGAATGCGGGCAGCGTTTTCCCCTCTTTCGCATATTCACGCCGGGTGTTTGGCGTGGGCGACCAGGTTGGCCCTTCCTGCTTGCGCTCGACGGCTGTCACCCAGTTGCGTGGCGTTTCGCGCCCGGCCTGGCCAATACCAATGGGAAACACCTCAACGGTATTGCTGCCTGGCGGATAATAGTAAAGGCGCATTTCCGCCACGTTCACCACAATGCCTTTGCGCACCGTATCGGGAAGAATGAGCTGCTGAGGTACCACCAGTCGGGTCCCGGATTGCGGTAAAAACGGGTCAACACCCGGGTTCGCCTCCAGCATGTTACTCAGCCCCTGCCCGTATTGCGCGGCAAACGCTTCGAGCGGCAAGGTGTTCCCCTGTGGAACGGTAACAGTTATGGGTTCCCCCACCAGACGGCCACCATCAGAGGGTAATGGATAGGTTACGGCAAAGGCCCCCGGAACAACGGCGCAAAGCGTAAGAACGAACGAGGCGAATCGAATCATAATGTCCTGTGTTCAAGCCTGCCGTCAGGCAGGCTGTTTGAGTTAATGCGATTACGCCACCGTTTTACGCCACCTGCGCGTTAGCGGTTTTTCCACTTCGACAATCAGGAACATCGCAAAGCCAATCAGGAACGTGATGACCCAGTAGCGGAACGGCAGAGCTTCGGTACCGAACAGCGTCTGCATGAAAGGCGCGTAGATAATAAGCAACTGTAGCACCAGTAATACACCGCTCACCACCCAAATACCTTTATTTGCCAGTAAGCCTTTGCTCAGGGAAAAACCGTCCGACACGCGGCAGTTAAGCATATAGAACCACTGCGCCGTCACCAGCATTTGCAGCAACACTGTACGGATAAACTCCGGTGAATAACCACGCGGCTGTAACCAGGCTTCCAGCACAAAGGCACTGATGGCAATCATCAGGCCAACGAAGACCACTCGCCAGATGGCAAAGCCGTCCATCACATGCAAATTTGGTTTACGCGGCGGACGGTTCATAATGTCCTTTTCACCTGCCTCAAACGCCAGCCCAAAGGAGAGCGTTGCCGATGTCGCCATGTTCATCCACAGGATCAGCACGGGCGTTAATGGGATCAGATTCCCTGCCAACAGAGCGATGATGATGAGCAATGCCTGGGCGATGTTGCTGGGAATAATGAACAGAATGGTCTTTTTCAGATTATCATAAACGCGACGCCCTTCGTTTACGGCCCTGGCAATGGTGGCAAAGTTGTCATCCGTGAGCACCATGTCAGCGGCCTCCTTGGTGACTTCCGTGCCCTTAATCCCCATCGCAATACCCACATCCGCGCGCTTGAGCGCAGGGGCATCGTTCACGCCGTCTCCGGTCATCCCCACCACCTCCTGCTTGCTTTGCAGGGCTTGTACCAGACGGAATTTATCTTCCGGGCTGGTTCGGGCAAAGATATCGTATTGTTGAGCAGCCTCGCTCAGCTGCCGGTCATCCATAGCCTCAAGCTCACGACCCGTAATGGCGCTTGCCGCATTACCTATACCCAGCATTTGGCCAATGCTCATCGCCGTTTGCGGGTGATCCCCGGTGATCATCTTCACGCGAATACCGGCCTGCAGGCAGTCGGCAATGGCGGTTATCGCCTCGGGACGCGGTGGATCCATCATACCGGCAATTCCGAGCAGAATGACGCCCTCCTGCAAGTCTGAGTGATCCAGTTCGCGTTGCCCGCTGACGGCAGGCTTCCAGGCAGCGGCCACCATACGCAACCCCTCCCGGGCATACTCTTCAATTTTGCCTTCCCAGTAAGACTGATCAAAAGGCTGCAACCCGGTGTTGGTCTGCTGGAACTGGCACAGGCGGAAAAGGACGTCCGGCGCACCGGTGATGAGGATCACCTCCTCATCGCCCAGGCGATAGAGTGTAGACATGTATTTATATTGCGAATCAAAGGGGATTTTACTGCGCATTTCGGTGTTAAGCGGCGGGAGCGGGATTTTCGCCGCCAGCACCTTCAGCGCGCCCTCTGTCGGTCCACCTGTGATTTTCCACAGTCCCTGCTCGTCTTTGATCAATTGACTGTCATTGCAGAGGTCAATGGTACGCAGATAGCGTTCCAGCAGGGAGCCCTGCATGACGCTGACGGGTGTTGGGTCGTCAACGGGATGAATATTACCCACCGGCTCGTAACTGTCCCCCTCCACGCGATAGGTGGTGTCAGCGGTAATCAATGCTTTGACCGTCATTTCGTTCATGGTCAGGGTACCGGTTTTATCCGAGCAGATAACCGTCATCGCGCCCAGCGTTTCCACCGTCGGCAGCTTACGAATAATGGCCTTGCGACGCGCCATAGCCTGTACGCCAAGCGAGAGAATGATGGAAATGATGGCCGGCAGGCCTTCCGGTACCGCCGCAACAGCAAGGCTGATAAGCGACAGCACCAACTCGGAAACCGCCATATCACGGAAAAGCAAACTAAAGACAAAAAGCGCCACCATCATCACCAGGATGGTGATGAAGATGGTCTTTCCGAGCTTATCCATTTGTACCATCAGCGGCGTACGATGCTTTTCAATGTCGGACATCATCTGATTAATATGGCCAAGCTCTGTCTCGCCACCGGTCGCCACGACTACCCCTTTGCCACCGCCGGAACTGACGGTGGTGCCTGAATAGAGCAAGTTATACCGGTCACCTAAAGGGAGTTCTCCGGTTAACGCATCGCTGTTTTTCTCAACTACGGTGGATTCACCGGTCAGGATGGCCTCCTCCACGCGAAGGTTATGCGCTTCGATCACGCGCAGATCCGCGGGGATACGATCCCCGGCGCGGATCACCACAATGTCGCCCGGCACCAGCGCTGTAGTAGGGATCGTTTCATGATTGCCCTGTCGAATCACCACGGCTTCGCTGGAGAGCATATTGCGAATACTTTGCAGCGATTTTTCAGCATTGCTCTCCTGAATATGACCAATCAACGCGTTAATAACAGCCACGCCGAGGATCACAAACATGTCGACCCAATGCCCCATAATGAGCTTGAGTAACGCTGCTACCAGCAGCACGTAAATCAGTACATCGTTAAAATGGGCCAGGAAATTCAGCCACGCGGGTTTACCCTTTTTCTGTGGTAACGCATTCTCACCATACTGCTGGAGTCGGGCGGATGCCTCAGTGCTGCTCAGTCCCTCCGCAGTGGAGTCGACATTAGCCAGGGTGTCGTCAACAGTTTGTTGATAATACGGACGATCAGATTTTCCTGTTTTCATCGTTCCTTCCTCAGGTTCTTTTCAGAAATCACCTTGCTTTTATGCTATTAACGAATAACGAAAACAGGAACATGTGCATAACGAACAATACTTGCCGCCTCTGACCCTAACAAATGGGTTTGAATATTGGGGTTGCGGGAGCCGACAATAATTGCCCCGACGGCAAGTTCATCTGCCAGCTTAATAACTTCATCACGTACATTCCCACTCCGAACATGAAGATGAACGTGTTCTTCAGGCAGATTCAGTTTTTTGACCAGGGCAGACAGCTTTTCTTTCGAATTATTAATCATATATTCATCCATTTTGCGCGCATCTGAAATAAAACCACGCGTCAGTTCGGCTGAAAATTTGGGCATGACGTGCAGCAAATGAATGTCACCCGATGCGCTTTGCGCCAGAAAATGAGCGTGCTCTAGCGCTTTGTCTGCCAGACTTGTCTCGTAGACATCCACCGGAACCAGAATGTTTTTATACATATCGTGCATCCTTTTTGTAACTAATATGATAGTGGCTGGAGCAAAAAAAGCATTAAATGCAGGGACTTGCTCTTAATGCTCGTTACAGGGAAAAGAGATGAATGATATTAAACGTAGCACAGGAATATCAGGATTAACGTGCCCCCACTGATAATGGTTATTTAACATTTATCTTTTCTCCAACTATGCTCATTGAAAGACGCTGCTTACGGCTCATGGAGGAATGAATGTACGGTTTAAGCCTTTTTCGTCTAGGTTTGTTTATCGCGCTTGCCATTATTGCCAGCACGGCAATTGGCCTATTTACCTATATGGTCGTCACTGTTCTGGCAGAATAGTGTCACCCCCTGCCCTTCTTACGGAATAAATAAAACAGTTATTTATTAGGGGAATACAGTGAACCGCTACCTCTCTCTTTTACCGTTCGTTATGTTAACGCTCACGGCGTGCGACCCGAAACCCAGGCAAGATGCTCCCCTGCCGCGCATGGTAAAAGTGGCGGAGGTGGCTGTTCCCGGTCATGCCCGGCAGCGCGTCTTTCCCGCCCGTATTGAATCAGGTGATGCGACCGACCTCTCCTTCAAGCGCGCGGGTCAAATCGAAGCACTGGATATACGCCAGGGCGCAACCATCAAGCAGGGGCAACAGCTAGCCAGATTAAACGCCCGTGAAGCGCAGCAGCGGGTTAACGACAGACAAACGGCGGCGACGCTGGCCCTGCGGCAGTTCGATCGCTTCCAGACGCTGGCAGGCCGCCAGGCTATCTCGAAAGCAGAAATGGACATACAGCGCGCGAACCGCGATTCGGCGAATGCGGCGCTGCAGATTGCCCGTGAAGAGCTGAATCAGATGACGCTCGTCGCCCCCTTTAGCGGAACAGTGGCCAGCGTGCATGTGCGAAAGCATCAGGTGGTATCGGCCGGTCAGCCCATTGCGACCCTGACCCGCACCGACCTGCTGGACGTGGTGTTTAGTCTTCCTGAGAACCTGTTTAAGACCTTTGATATCCGTAACGCGCAATATCGTCCCGTGGTAAGAATTAACGCCTTCCCGGATCGGGAGTTTACCGCTGTCTACAAAGAGCACTCAGGCAGTAGCGACAGTAACACCCTGACCTGGCAGGTGATACTCACCATGCCGCGCCCGGAGGATTTTCCCGTGGTGGGAGGCGTAAGCGGTACGGTTACCATCAATTTAACCAATCTCCCGGCCGGTGCGGGCCCTCAGGCGCTGGTTGTACCGGTTGAGGCGGTCTTTAACCCGAATAATAGCCCGCGCAATGAGCCGCACGTCTGGGTCGTGGCGGGAGAAGGGGATGCGCTCCATCTTGAAGACCGCAAGGTCAGCGTGGGGCAAGTAACCACTGAGGGCGTGATAATCACCCGAGGGCTTAAAGCAGGCGAGCGTGTCGTGGCAGCTGGCGTGGGTGAACTTCATGCTAATCAGCCGGTACGTATCTGGACGCGTGAACGGGGACTGTAATGGATATCTCTCGCCAGTTTATCAATAACCCCATTCGCGTCTGGCTGACGATCCTGCTGCTGGGCGTGGGCGGCATTTTCGCCCTGCTGAACATTGGCAGGCTGGAAGATCCCGCCTTTACAATAAAAACCGCGGTGGTGATCACCCACTATCCCGGCGCCTCCGCTCAGCAGGTTGAAGAGGAGGTCACGCTACCGCTGGAGAATGCCCTTCAGCAGCTGCCCTATCTGGACAACGTGAGCTCCATCTCTTCCAACGGCCTGTCGCAAATCACCGTGAACATTGCCTCACGTTATCATTCGAACGAACTGCCGCAGATCTGGGATGAACTGCGCCGTCGCGTGGGCGATGCTTCGCGCCAGTTCCCGCCCGGCGTCGTGACGCCCTTCGTGAATGATGATTTTGGCGATGTGTTCGGCTTTTTCTTCGCGATTTCCGGGGATGAATTCAGCAATCCTGAACTGGTGAGATATGCCGAGCAGCTGCGGCGCGAACTGATTCTGGTCCCCGGCGTCGGTAAGGTTGCCATCGGCGGGGCCATCAGCCAGCAGGTCAATATCGATATATCCCTGACCAAAATGGCGGCCCGCGGCATCACGCTGAACCAGCTTTCCGCCCTGCTCAGCAGACTTAACGTCGTTTCCAGCGCCGGAGAAATCACCTCGGGAACGGAATCCATTCGCCTTCATCCAACTGGTGAGTTCGAAAATCTTGATGAGCTCGCGGATCTTATCATTACCCCTTCCGGTACCGGGGCGGCGACCCGTCTGCGGGATATCGCCACGCTGTCGCGCGGGCTGAACGAATCGCCCGCCAGTATCTATCATGCCAACGGCAGGAAAGCCGTCACCATGGGCGTCTCGTTTATTCCCGGCGTGAACGTGATCGACGTGGGACACGCGCTGGAGGCAAAGCTCAACCAGATGTCAGCGGAAAAACCGGCAGGGATACACATCGACCTGTTCTACGATCAGGCCGCCGAAGTGGGGCACTCTGTAAATGGTTTTATCATTAACTTCCTGATGGCGCTGGCGATTGTTATCGGCGTGCTGCTGATCTTTATGGGTGTCCGCAGCGGGATCATCATCGCGTTTTCCCTCGCACTTAACGTGCTGGGCACGCTGCTCATCATGTATCTGTGGGGTATTGAGCTGCAGCGCATCTCGCTCGGCGCGCTGATTATCGCCCTCAGTATGCTGGTGGATAATGCCATCGTGATCGTTGAAGGGGTGCTGATTGCGCGTCAGCAAGGTTCCCCGCTGTTAACCGCCATTAACTACATCATCCGTCGTTCCGCCCTGCCGCTGCTGGGGGCGACGGTGATCGCCATCCTCGCGTTTGCGCCTATCGGGCTGTCCCAGGACTCTACCGGGGAATACTGTAAATCCCTGTTCCAGGTACTGCTGATTTCCCTGATGCTGAGCTGGTTCTCAGCGCTCACCATCACGCCGGTGCTGATCACATGGTGGTTGTTTAAAAACGACAGCGCGCCGGAAAAAAGTGACGAGACAGACCCTTACGACAAACGCCTCTATCGACTTTACCGGCGCCTGCTTAACGCGCTGCTGCACCGGAAAGCGCCGACGCTCATCGTGATGGCTGCGCTGCTGGCAGCGTCAGTCTGGGGTTTTGGTGCCGTGCGGCAAAACTTCTTCCCGTCGTCAAATACGCCCATTTTCTTTGTCGACCTCTGGCTACCCTACGGCACCGATATTAAATGGACCGAGAAAATGACCGGCGATATCGAGAAAACCATCAACGGCCAGCCCGGCGTGGAAACCACCGTCTCAACCATCGGTCAGGGCAGCATGCGGTTTATTCTGACCTACAGCGGACAGCGGCAGTACAGCAACTATGCCCAAATCATGGTAAGAATGGATGACCAGCGCAACATCTCCGCATTGACGCGCCACGTCGATGAGTACATTGCGCGAAACTATCCGCAGGTAAACGCCAGCACCAAACGGGTAATGTTTGGTCCCTCTGGCGACAGCGCCATTGAGGTGCGCATCAAGGGCCCCGATCCTGACAGGTTGCGTCTGATTGCCAGCCAGGTGGACGAGATCCTGGCGCGCGACCCGGCCACGGCAAGCGTGAGAAACGACTGGCAAAACCGCAGCAAGGTGCTCCGTCCGCAGTACGTCGCCGCACTGGGACGCGAGCTTGGCGTGGATAAGCAGGACGTCGACAACGCGCTGGAGATGAATTTCTCCGGCAGCCGGGCGGGATTATATCGGGAAGGCAGTGACCTGCTTCCGGTCGTGGTACGCCCGCCGGAACGCGAACGGCTGGACGCGAATCACCTGAACAACGTGCTGGTATGGAGTCAGACCCGGCAGCAGTATATCCCGCTGAGTAATGTCGTCAGCCGCTTCTCGCTGGAATGGGAAGATCCGCTGATTTTGCGACGCGACCGCTCGCGGGTGCTGACCGTTCAGACCGACCCCGATCCGCTTAGCCAGCAAACGTCAGGCGATATTCTCGCCCGGGTGAAGCCGCGCATTGACGCCCTCGCCCTGCCCCACGGCTACAGCATTGAGTGGGGAGGCGATGCGGAAAACTCCAGCGAAGCACAACAGGGGATCTTTACCACGCTGCCGATCGGGTTCCTGGTGATGTTTGTCATCACCGTTTTGATGTTCAGCTCGGTGAAAAACGCCGTTGCCATATGGCTGACCGTGCCGCTGGCGCTGATTGGCGTCACGCCGGGATTCTTGATCACTGGTATTCCGTTCGGCTTTATGGCGCTGATTGGCCTGCTGAGCCTGAGCGGGATGCTGATCCGCAACGGCATTGTGCTGGTGGAAGAGATCGAGCAGCAGAAAGCGCATAAAGGTCAGCACGAGGCGATTGTTTATGCTGCCACCTCGCGCCTGCGCCCCATTCTGCTCACCGCATTCACCACCGTACTGGGCCTGGCTCCGCTGCTGCTGGACGTTTTCTTCCAGAGCATGGCCGTTGTGATTATGTTTGGACTGGGGTTTGCTACAATCCTGACGCTGCTGGTACTTCCCGTAATTTACGCGTGCTTCCATCGTAAGGACAAAGCGGAACAACAATGAATGCGACAGGCCTGAACATTATCAAGACGCTGGGCTGTATGACGGCGGTAACCTTTTTCACCATCTACAATACGTGGGATCATTATGATTATGACTATCACTGGATCCTGGGGTTTTTAACCTTTATCTCGACCATCGCCACGCCGCTGTTTTTTGTGGTCGCGGGCTACCTCGACGGCCAGTCCCGGCACGGCACCCGCTGGCAACTGGGCAAAATTAAAAGCCTGGTGATTGTCTTTCTGTTCTGGATAACGATCTATTACCTGTGGGAGCCGTATCAACGCGGGTATTTAATTCAGCCGTGGTTCGTGTTTGCGTTTGTGGTTATTTACAGCTTCCACCCGGTGGTGGAGTGGCTTAGCCAGCGGCGCGCGTTGTTCTGCGGCGTAATTGCCTGTCTGCTGCTCTTCTCCTACGGGTATGATTTACTTTCAGCGCTCTATCCCGACGTCCACCTCCTTTCCCTTTCGCCCCAGTACCGCCTGTGGACGTGGTTACTGTTTTACCTGACGGGGCAGCTTTTCTGCGATCCCAACATCTCCGGGTGGATTAGCCGCAAGAATGTGGTCAGGACGGCGGTAATCGCCATCCCGTTTATTTATCTCTTCACCTGGTTTTACGAGCGCCACTTCTTTTTTGCCCTGTTCAAGGCCGACAGAAACGCCTTTATTCTTACAGGTTCGCAAATCTACATTCTGATTATTGCGCTGGTGATTGCGGCGAATGGCGTGCGCTTTCGCCGCAATGCTGAGTTTAAAGAGTCGGTCCTGGCCGCCATCAGCAAAACGATGACCGGCGTGTACATTGTTCACTACTCGGTGTTTCACCTGCTGACGGCGCTGATACCGGTGACGTCTCTCGGCATGAAGCTGACGCTAATCGTCCTCACTTTCATCACCTCAGTACTGTTTTCCATGCTGATACTGTCTAACACCGTGGCAAAAAAGGTGATCACCCTTTAAAAGCCGAGACGCAGCCAGGCAAAGAGCACGTTACCGTTGTTATAGGTTCCAGGAATATAGGTGAACTGGACGGTAACGCGCTTATACCCCGCAGAGAACAGCGGGAAGATAAACGGCAGGGGCACATAGTTAGCAAAATCATCGCGCGCCGTGATGCCCGCTGCGGCACCGAGCCCAAGCCGGAAGTCCTGGGCATTATCCAGGTACCAGCCCTTCTCCCAGCCGTAGCCCATCGCGGGTTGCCATTCATTGTGCGAATCTTTGAACATCATGGCGAAGAGCGCGCTCCAGTTGCCCTCTTCGTTATAGCGGGACACGCCCAGTCCCCCGCCCCACGGCATTTCGTTATAATTGTCGGTTTTTTCTTTGTCGTACATAAAACGGGCGTGCCAGCTCAGAAACGGAAGGTAAAGATCGTATCGCTCTGGTTGATGCCAGGTCTGGGAAATATCCTCCGTCAGCGCATTCCACCAGCGGCTGATACGCTGCTCACCATAAACGCCGGGTTCCGCATGAAGCGGGAAAATAAATACAAACAGTGCCATCCAAAGTGCTGGAAAGAGGCGTTGCATAGATATTTCCTCAGCTTAAGTCACACAGTATCTCTAATACTTTAAACCATTCAGCACGAACCGGTGCCAAACAGACCGATTTATATTGCGGCCCGTGCAGATGAAATTTTTTTATTCAGCACTCTCAGGAAGGATAAAAACGTTTTCTCATGTCCCCTGTCGCGGTAGTCTCATACCTTCCGCCAATAACGCGGCGGCTATGTGAGTAACCTTTTCTTATACCAATAAATAAAAAATCAGTGCAGACAGGACAACTATGGACTCCACCCTCATCTCCACACGTCCCGGCGAGGGGACACCTTGCCTTAACCGTGCCCGCCGCGCTGCCTTTGGCAGCTTCGCCGGGGCCGTCGTGGACTGGTATGATTTTTTGCTCTACGGCATCACCGCCGCTCTGGTGTTTAACCGCGAATTCTTTCCGCAAATTAGCCCGGCCATGGGCACGCTCGCCGCGTTTGCCACCTTTGGCGTCGGGTTTCTGTTCCGCCCGCTGGGCGGGGTGATCTTCGGCCACTTTGGCGACCGCCTTGGCCGCAAACGTATGCTGATGCTCACCGTCTGGATGATGGGGATCGCCACTGCGCTGATCGGTATTTTGCCGTCGTTTGCCACGATTGGCTGGTGGGCTCCGGTACTGCTGGTCACCCTGCGCGCCATTCAGGGCTTTGCCGTGGGCGGCGAATGGGGCGGCGCGGCGCTGTTATCGGTCGAAAGCGCACCGAAAAATAAGAAAGCGTTCTACAGCAGCGGCGTGCAGGTTGGGTACGGCGTGGGTCTGTTGCTCTCCACCGGGCTGGTGTCGCTTATCAGCCACTTCACGACCGATGAGCAGTTTCTGAGCTGGGGCTGGCGCATTCCCTTCATCTTCAGCATCGTGCTGGTTATCGCCGCGCTGTGGATCCGTAACGGAATGGAAGAGTCCGCCGAGTTTGAACAGCAGCGGGAAAACCCCGTTGCCAGAAAACGGCTGCCGGTGATGGAAGCGCTCATTCGTCATCCTGGCGCTTTTCTGAAAATTATCGCCCTGCGCCTGTGCGAGCTGCTGACGATGTATATCGTCACCGCGTTTGCCCTGAACTATTCCACGCAGAACCTCGGCCTCCCCCGTGAGCTGTTCCTGAATATCGGTCTGCTGGTGGGCGGGATCAGCTGTCTGACAATCCCCTGCTTCGCCTGGCTTGCGGATCGGTTTGGCCGCCGCCGCGTCTATATTACCGGTGCGCTGATTGGCTCCCTCAGCGCCTGGCCGTTCTTTATGGCGCTGGAGGCACAGTCGGTCTTCTGGATAGTCTTCTTTGCCATTATGCTCGCCAACATTGCCCACGACATGGTGGTCTGCGTGCAGCAACCGATGTTTACCGAACTGTTCGGCGCAAGCTACCGCTACAGCGGGGCGGGCGTGGGATACCAGGTGGCGAGCGTCGTGGGCGGCGGATTTACGCCGTTTATTGCCGCCGCGCTGGTGACGTTCTCCGGCGGAAACTGGCACAGCGTCGCGATCTACCTGCTGGCAGGCTGCCTGCTGTCGGCCGCCACGGCGCTGGTGATGAAAGAGATACACCATCCCTGATCTCCCTTTTGTTTCACAGGCGTGTGACATACTATCGGATATAGCAGCACACCTGTGGAACAAGGAGACAGACATGAATAATAAGGGCTCCAGCCTGACCCCGGCTCAGGCACTGGAAAAACTCGACGCGCTGTACGAACAGTCCGTCAATGCGCTGCGCAGCGCCATCAGTGAGTACATCGAAACAGGGAAACTTCCCGACGAAAAGGCCAGAACCCAGGGCCTTTTTGTTTATCCATCGCTCTCTGTCACCTGGGACGGCAGCGCCAGCACCACGCCAAAGACCCGTGCCTACGCGCGTTTTACCCACTCCGGCTGCTACAGCACCACCGTGACCCGCCCTGCGTTGTTCCGTCCTTACCTTGAGGAACAACTCACTCTGCTCTATCAGGACTACGGCGCACACATTGCCGTTGAGCCATCACAGCATGAAATCCCCTATCCGTACGTGATTGACGGTTCGGCGTTAACGCTCGATCGCTCCATGAGCGCAGGGCTGACGCGCCATTTTCCGACGACCGAGCTGTCGCAGATTGGCGATGAGACCGCCGACGGCATTTATCACCCGGCAGAGTTTTCCCCCTTGTCACATTTTGACGCCCGCCGGGTGGATTTCTCCCTGGCGCGCCTGCGTCACTACACCGGGACGCCAGCCGAGCATTTCCAGCCGTTCGTGCTGTTTACCAACTACACCCGCTATGTCGACGAATTTGTCCGCTGGGGCTGTAGCCAGATCCTTGACCCGGAGAGCCCTTATATCGCCCTCTCCTGCGCCGGCGGGATCTGGATCACCGCTGAAACCGAAGCGCCTGAGCAGGCTATCTCCGATCTGGCGTGGAAGAAGCACCAGATGCCAGCCTGGCACCTGATCACCGCCGACGGCCAGGGCATTACGCTTATCAACATCGGTGTGGGTCCGTCAAACGCCAAGACCATCTGCGACCATCTGGCGGTGCTGCGCCCGGACGTCTGGCTGATGATTGGTCATTGCGGTGGGCTGCGTGAAAGCCAGCTGATTGGCGACTACGTGCTGGCCCACGCCTACCTGCGTGATGACCACGTGCTTGACGCCGTGCTCCCGCCGGACATCCCGATCCCAAGCATTGCCGAAGTGCAGCGCGCGCTGTACGACGCCACCAAAGAGGTGAGCGGCATGCCGGGTGAAGAGGTCAAACAGCGTCTGCGTACCGGCACGGTAGTCACGACAGATGACCGTAACTGGGAGCTGCGTTATTCCGCCTCTGCCCTGCGCTTCAACCTGAGCCGCGCGGTGGCGATTGACATGGAAAGCGCCACCATTGCCGCTCAGGGTTATCGCTTCCGTGTGCCTTACGGTACGCTGCTGTGCGTTTCCGATAAACCGCTGCACGGTGAAATCAAGCTTCCGGGACAGGCAAACCGGTTCTACGAAGGGGCTATCTCCGAACACCTGCAAATTGGCATTCGCGCCATTGATTTGCTGCGGGCAGAAGGTGACCGGCTGCACTCACGCAAGCTGCGTACCTTTAACGAACCGCCATTCCGCTGATAACAATAAGGAAAAATAATGCACACCCCATCACCGTTATCGGCCCTGCGTCAGTGGCTACAGGAAAATAAGCTCGACGGGATGATCGTCCCGCGCGCAGATGCCTGGCAGAGCGAATACTGCGCGCCGTATGATGAAAAACTGGCCTGGCTGACCGGCTTTGATGGCTCGGCGGGGCTGGCTCTGGTGCTAAAAGACAAAGCCCTGCTTTTTGTCGATGGCCGCTATCAGGTTCAGGCCCGCGTGCAGGTCAATATGGATGAAGTAGAGATCCATCATCTGCACAACGAGCCGCTGGCACAATGGCTGACGGCCAACGTTGAAGCTGGCACCCGTATTGGTTTTGAAGCGCTGCTGATGACCAATGCCGATTATGAGACGCTATCTGCGACACAGTGTGAAATGGTGCCGCTTAACCAGTCACCGTTTGAGACGTTATGGACCGATCGCCCTGCCGCTCCGGCGGGGCTTATCCGCGAGATGCCCGTTGAAATCAGTGGTGAAAGCAGCGCCGATAAACGTCAGCGCGTTGCCGCCGTGCTGGCCGCGAACAATGCCGATTACCTGGCCGTGACCCTGCCGGATAACATCGCCTGGCTGCTTAACGTGCGCGGTTCAGATATTCCCACCAGCCCGGTTCCGCTCTCTTTTGCCCTGCTCAGTCGGGACGGTAGCGTTGAGTGGTTCGTTAACGACAATAAGCTAAGCAACCTGCCTGATAGCGTGCGAAACGCTTTCACCATTGCGCCGCAGGATGCCTTTATTGAACGCTGCCAGCGCCTTTCTCACGGTAAACGGGTGATGGTAGATGCCGATTCAGCGCCGGTGGCTCTGCGTTTTGCCATTGAGCCACACGGTGACATTCTCTGGCGCACCGACCCCATCACGCTGATGAAGGCCAATAAAAATCCGGTAGAACTGGCGGGTTACCGGAAGTGTCATCATCAGGACGGTGCCGCGTGGGTCAATTTCCTGGCCTGGCTGAGCCGTGAAGTGCCCGCACGTGCGGCAGCAGGCCAGCCGCTGACCGAGCTGGAGGCCCAAGCACAGCAACTCGTGTTTCGCGAGCAGCAGCCTGGCTTTATTGAGCAAAGTTTTGCGACCATTTCGGCCTCATCCAGCAATGCGGCGATGTGCCACTACCACTCAAGCGAAGCCAGCAACAAACCCATCGGCCATGACCACTTTTATCTGAATGATTCTGGTGGTCAGTACCATAATGGTACCACTGACGCCACGCGTACCCTGGCGTGGGGCAAGGTCAGCCCACAGCAGCGATTACACTATACCGCCGTGCTGAAAGGCTTTCTGTCGCTGATTACCCTGCAGTTCCCGTCCGGCACCCAGGGGCATCAGCTGGATGCCTTCGCGCGTCGGCCGCTGTGGGAGATGGGGCTGGATTTCGATCACGGAACGGGCCATGGCGTGGGTCATCAGTTGCTTATCCATGAGAACCCGCATCGCATCGCTAAAAAGGTCAACCCATGGCCGCTGGTGGCGGGCAATATTATGACTATCGAGCCGGGATACTATCTGGCGGATAGCCATGGGATCCGCATTGAAAATCAGGTGGAGATTGTGGAGAGCTGTCCAGGATTCTGCAAATTTGCTTCGCTGACGCTGATCCCAATCGACCTCAGCCAGGTCGAACTCAATCTGTTAAACGAGCAGGAAAAGCAGTGGCTGGATGAGTATCATCAGCAGGTGCGCGAAGCGCTGTCCCCGCTGGTGGAGAGCGACGCGCGTCCGTGGCTGGTGGAGGCGACGGCGCCGATTCGTGTGAAACATTAGTGCGGTTTATTGCCCGGTGGCGCTGCGCTTACCGGGCCTACAGTCCCGTAGGCCGGGTAAGGCGAAGCCGCCACCCGGCAGTTTTCCAGAACGCACAAAAGCAAAAAGCCTGCTTTAAAAGCAGGCTTTTCAAATTTGGCTCCTCTGACTGGACTCGAACCAGTGACATACGGATTAACAGTCCGCCGTTCTACCGACTGAACTACAGAGGAATCGTGTGAACGGGGCGCATATTATCGATGCTACCCGGTGTTGTCAAAGGCAGAATGCAGATTTCCGATCGTTTGCCGATTTATTCAACATTTCGCACATTTGTCAGGCATTGTGCCGCGGATATTTCCAGAGCCAGCGTCCACTTACCATACGCCAGTAGAACAATGCCCCACGCACGGCCCAGTCAAGGAACATCCCCAGCCAGACCCCGACGACCCCCATACCGAGCATGACACCCAGCGTATAACCCGCTACCACGCGGCAACCCCACATGCCGAGCATAGACACCCACATCGCAAAACGGGCATCGCGTGCCCCTTTTAACCCGGCAGGCAGTACCCAGGACGCCGCCCAGATCGGCATAAATGCCGCGTTGAGCCAAATCAGGATCTTAACGACCTCTTTAACATCATCTTCGTGGGTATAGAACGAGGCCATCAGCCCGGCAAAGGGCGCGCTCCCCCACGCAATTATCGTCAGACCGATGGTCGACAGCCAGAAGACATGGCGCAGCTGCCGCTCCGCCTGCCCTATCTGCCCTTTGCCGAGCCGTTTACCGGTGATGATGGTGGAGGCCGACCCGAGGGCGTTACCCGGCAGGTTAATCAGCGAGGCGATGGAGAAGGCAATAAAGTTACCGGCAATCACATCTGTCCCCATACCGGCAACAAACATCTGGGTAAGCAGTTTACCGCCGTTGAACAGTACCGACTCGATACTGGCAGGAATACCAATCCCCATCACTTCCCAGATAATGGCGAAGTTAAAGGGTCGGAAGTAGCTTTTTAACGTGAGGCGCAGCGATGGCGTGATCCCCGCCATCAACACCCCGAGGATGGCTGCCGCACCAATGTAGCGGGAGATAGTTAGCCCCAGCCCTGCACCAACAAACCCCATCCCCTCCCAGGAGAAAACACCGTAGATCAGGACGCTACTGATCATGATATTCAGGATGTTCATTCCGCCGTTGATCAGCAGCGGAATTTTTGTGTTGCCCGCCCCGCGCAGCGCGCCGCTACCGATCAGCGCGATAGCCGCGGCAGGATAGCTTAAGACCGTCATTTCCAGATAGGTCAGCGCCAGATCCTTAACTTCATTCGTCGCTTCACCCGCAACAAAGTCGATAATCTCTTTGCCGAAATAATGAATCACCGCCGCCAGGATGATCGAAAAAAGGGTCATGATCATCAGCGACTGCCGGGCGGCTTCGCGGGCACGCTTCGGATCCAGCTTGCCTAGGCTAAAGGCCACCACCACCGTGGTCCCAAGATCGATAGCGGCAAAGAAAGACATCACCACCATATTAAAACTGTCCGCCAGCCCGACCCCGGCCATCGCCTCTTTACCCAGCCAGCTCACCAGGAAGGTGCTTAACACCCCCATCAGCAGAACGCAGGTATTCTCCAGAAAAATAGGTACGGCAAGCGGGGTGATTTCACGCCAGAACAGAACACGATAACTTTTACGTTTTGCATACCATGGCGTGCGCATAATCGCCTGGCGGAGAGTGGCAGTAACGTTCAAAATGGACCTTAGCGAGAAAAGTTGAAACTCCATTTCAAATGATGGGGGAGAAAAGTTCATCCTGCAAAGTATTTTCCATAAAAAGATGTCTGGATTTGCAACAAACTGATGACAGAATCGGCAATCGATCGCTAATCACTAAGATCAGGTTTGACAAAACTTTTTTCGCCGCTAAGATAAGCCTCCACAACGATTCCTCTGTAGTTCAGTCGGTAGAACGGCGGACTGTTAATCCGTATGTCACTGGTTCGAGTCCAGTCAGAGGAGCCACATTCTTAAAAGCCCGCTTTTAAAGCGGGCTTTTTGCTTTTCTGGTGAGGAAAAATGGACTCTTTGTTTGTCTACGGTACGTTACGCCCGGGCCATTCAAATGCACATATTCTCGAAAGCATCGGCGGTGAATGGCAGGCCGGTTTTGTCACCGGGACATTTTATGCGCGTGGCTGGGGCCCTGCGGCAGATTTTCCGGGTATCGTGCTGCACGCCGATGGCCCACGCGTTGAGGGTTATCTGTTTATCTCCAGTAACCTTGAGGCACACTGGCCGATGCTGGACGAATTTGAAGACGGTTACGATCGGGTCGAGGTCATGGTGACCACCGCCGAAGGTGACCAGGTTAAGGCCTGGATCTACCAGCTTCAGCCGCGCTCTGCGTAATAAAAAAGGCTCTCTGTCACCAGAGAGCCTTTTTTGCAATCAGCAGCGATTATTCGCTTTTGGCTTCAGCGTTTTTGATTTCGCCCATCACTTTCAGCTTTTTGGAGATGTCACGGCGCTCTTTAGACAGCTCAGCGTTTTTGATGATGTAGTCATCAACGCGGTCTTCGTAGTCGCTCTTCATGCTGGCGATGATGCCCTGAATAGCTTCAACGCTCATACCTGGCTTAATGTAGTCGCTCAGGTTATCCAGCAGCAGAACACGTTTCTGGTTGTCACGGATCTTCTTCTCAACGTCCTGGATTTCACGCTGCAGTTTGTTTTTGCGGCGGAACAGGCGGACGAATTCCAGAACATCCTGGAACGAAGGCTTGGTAGTTTCCATTTTTACACCCCTGATAATGTGAGATTCGGATTCGTTAAAGCAACCGTTGTACCAATAACCTTACTGACAGCGGCTGCGAATGACAATGAGTATATCGTTTAAAACTATCATAACCCCAATTGATGCTGAATCGAAGCAGCAGCCGTCACATATGGCGATAGCTGCTCTTTATTTGCGCAGTGCACGGCAAATGAGATGCGACAGCAACTCAAGCTGACGCGCCAGCTCCATGCTCAGCCAGACGTAACCATGGATTGGGGTTTCCGCTACGTTATCGCCCTGTCGCTCGTTGATCAGCTGTTTCAGCTCGGCAACGATCTCATTCAGACGCTCGCTGTTTGCGAGGATGGGCTGCGGGTTACCTTCATAAAGGGCATGAGCGATGGTCAGCAGGGTTTGCTGCGTCATCTGCTGCGTCTCTTTCAGCGTTTGCGCGTTCAGCATTAACAGATGGCTGGGGCGCGAGGCCCAGTGCGCGTTGATTTGCAGTTCAAGCATGCAGACCAGATTGCGGCTCACGGTCTGGATAGCTTCGAAAATCGATTTCTGAATATGGGTCTCTTTGCTGGCAGGGGTAATCAGACCGCGCATTTTGACCACGTCATTAAGGATCTGCTGGAGGTGCTTCTCCAGCCGGGGACGTTCGACAAGATTAGGTGAAAAACCGGCCTGGTAGACGCGGTTAAAGGCGGTGACGTAATTTGCCATCTGAATGCGCCAGTGCAGGAAAGCGCGCTGCGGCCAGATACCGGTGAAAAGCATTGCCAGCAGTGAACCAAGGATAACATCCCCGCTTCGCCACAGTGCCGTGGTCATATCACCCGCTGGCGCGCCGACCACCACCGCGAGGGTGATACCAATCAGCAGTGCCTGATAGGGCTTTTTACCCAGCGCCAGCCAGCCGCAGAGGAACATGGCGACACCGCACCAGGCCAACATCACCGGGAATGAAATAAGCTCCAGCTTAAGGGCAATCAACCCAAGGGCTGAGCCAAAAACCGTACCGCCAATGCGCTCGAAGGCACGCGGGACAACATTCCCCCAGAACGAGATAGGCCCCATGACAACCACCAGCGTGATCAGCGGCCACGTTCCTTCAGGAATATCCAGTAAACGGACCAGCACAAACGTCAGAACGAATGCCAGCGCGATACGGCACCCATGAACCACGCGGTAGTGTTTATACAACCGAATTTCGAAAGACGTTAATGATTTGTCGGGACGCACACCCGCTCTCCAGCTACACGGCAAATCACAATTGTACTGTGTTTTCAGCCGGGCGGATCACACCCGGCTAAAAAACCCTGTATTTAACAGGACTACCCCGCTTTATGCTCTACGGCGATAAACATTTCGATGTCCCAGTACCCGTCGGCGTTGCCATCATTGAGATAGCGCTCGAAGCACGGTTTCAGAGCCATCTGGAATTTGTTGTCCTGCAAAAGGGAGTTAAAGAACTGGTACCACGGCGTGGCGAAGTCGTAGTTTTCAACACGTGCTTTCGCGACGGCGTAATCTCCGGCCGCAATTTCCGTCATCATCACCCCTTCGCTGTTTTCCGGGATAACAAAATCATCCGGTACCGTAACGGCCGTATCGCAGCGCAATTTTTCTGCCGGGACTTCGTCCGGGTTATCGTAATAAACCGCAACCCACTCCTGCGGCTGAATGTGTCGGCCATCGACCCACATGACCAGCTGTTCAAAGCCCTGTTTTACCGTGTGTTCCCATGGCCCGACCAGGTGAAAACCGGCAATCTTACGTTTCTTTTCCTGCCTGATGCTGTAGTCCATACTGCCTCCGTTTATCACTGTATATTTATACACTATAAAGCAGAATTTCTATAATCGGCAATCAAGGAGTGTTTATTATGTGAGCAGACTCGCAACCCTGCCAGTCTGCCCAGGAAGGTTAGATTTTGTGGTGCAGGTAATCACTCAGACGGGAGAAAAGGCCACCTTTATCAACACGCTCCAGCGTCACCAGCGGCCAGTGAGCGACCACTTTATCGCGGTCGTATAACTGGATCTCGCCTACCCGCTGATGGGCGGCTATCGGCGCTTCCAGCTCTTTTGTATCCAGCACGTATTTTGCCTTGATGTTCGGTACTTCTGCTTTCGGTAATGCCAGCCAGAAATCCTGGTCGGTGCCCAGGTTCACCTGTTCTTTATCGCCGTACCAGATCCGCTCAGTGCCCACTTTTTTACCGTTGTGCAGGATCTGCACGGTATCAAAATTCTGTTGTCCCCAGTGCAGCAGTTTACGGGCCTGATCCTCACGCCCTTTCGGACTGTCTGCCCCCATCACCACGGCGATCAAGCGACGCTGACCGTCCACGGCGGAAGCAATCAGGTTAAATCCGGCCCCTGACGTGTGCCCCGTTTTCAGACCATCCACGTTCATGGTCTTATCCCAGAGAAGACCGTTACGGTTTTGCTGCGTGATCCCGTTCCAGGTCAGGCTCTTTTCACTGTACATATGATAAAACTCAGGCTCGCCGTGGATGATGGCCCTGGACAGCACGGCCAGATCATACGCAGAGCTGTGCTGGCCTGGGGCATCCAGACCATGAACGGTTTCGAAGTGCGTATCACGCAGATTCATCTTTTGCACATAGTCATTCATCATCTTCACGAACTGCGGCTGGCCACCGGCCACGTGATCCGCCAGCGCCACACAGGCGTCGTTACCAGAATCAACAATCAGACCGCGGCTGAGGTCGCGCACAGAAACGCGGTCCCCCTCTTTCAGGAACATCAGTGACGAACCGTCAAAGACAGGGTTACCTTTTGCCCACGCGTCGCGCCCGACGGTGACAATGTCATCCGGGGAAATGCGGTGGCTATCAATAGCGCGGTCAACAACGTAGCCGGTCATCAGCTTGGTGAGACTCGCCGGGTTGCGTTGTTGATGTTCGTTGCCCGCCGTTAAGATTTGACCCGTAGTGTAATCCATCAGTACCCAGGAGCCGGCCTGAATGGCCGGAGGCTGCGGCGAAAAATCCAGCGGATCGGCCGCAAAAGCAGATGAGACACTCGAAGCGAGTAAAGAAACAGCAATAAACAGACGGCGTTTCAACGGTATATCCTCAGGTCATTAAAAATCGATGACCTTTTTACGGGAGTTCTGGTGTCGTTACCTGGCTTAATTGCAAAAAAATGTGACAGGAAGCATGTTTTTCCCGGAACCACGCTCGCAAATTTGCGGTATGACGGCGCTTTTTATTCGGTCTGTCCCTCACGATCGTTTACCATAGTGACGTCACTTTTTAACAGGATGGTATTACTGGTGTCTGACTCTGCCGCACGCCCGACTTTTTTATTCCACGACTATGAAACCTTTGGCACCCACCCGGCGCTGGACCGACCGGCGCAGTTTGCCGCCATCCGTACTGACGACGAATTCAATATTATTGGTGAGCCAGAGGTCTTTTACTGCAAACCTGCCGATGACTACCTGCCGCAGCCCGGCGCGGTCATGGTCACGGGGATAACGCCCCAGGAAGCGCGGGAAAAAGGCGTTAACGAGGCAGAGTTCGCCCGCCGTATCCACGATCTGTTCACCGTTCCCCATACCTGCGTGGTCGGGTATAACAATATCCGTTTCGATGATGAAGTGACGCGCAACATCTTCTACCGCAACTTCTACGATCCCTACGCCTGGAGCTGGCAGAACCGCAATTCGCGCTGGGATTTGCTGGATATCATGCGTGCCTGTTATGCCCTGCGTCCGGAGGGGATTAACTGGCCAGAGAACGAAGACGGATTGCCAAGCTTCCGGCTGGAGCACCTGACGCGCGCCAACGGCATTGAGCACAGTAATGCCCACGACGCGATGGCCGACGTCTACGCCACCATTGCCATGGCGAAGCTCGTTAAAACCGCACAACCACGCCTGTTTGAGTATCTGTTGAGTCATCGCAGTAAGCAGAAACTGATGACGCTGATTGATGTGCCGCAGATGAAACCGCTGGTGCATATCTCCGGCATGTTTGGTGCCTGGCGCGGCAACACCAGCTGGGTGGCACCGCTGGCCTGGCACCCGGATAACCGTAACGCGGTCATCATGGTGGATTTAGCCGGGGATATCTCCCCGCTGCTGGAGCTCGACAGCGATACCTTGCGTGAGCGCCTCTATACCCCGAAAGATACGCTGGGAGACCTGCCCGCGGTGCCGGTCAAACTGGTGCATATCAATAAATGTCCGGTACTGGCGCAGGCCAATACGCTGCGCCCGGAAGATGCCGACAGGCTCGGGATCAACCGCCAGCACTGCCTGGATAACCTTAAAATACTGCGCGAAAATCCGCAGGTGCGCGAGAAAGTCGTCGCCATATTTGCCGAAGCCGAGCCATTCGTGCCGTCCGAAAACGTGGATGCGCAGCTGTATAACGGCTTCTTCAGCGATGCCGACCGTGCTGCGATGAACATCGTCCTGCAAACTGAACCGCGTAACCTGCCCGCGCTGGACATCACCTTTGCGGATAAACGCATTGAGATGCTGATGTTTAACTACCGCGCGCGTAACTATCCCGGCACGCTGGATGAAGCTGAGCAGGAACGCTGGCTGCAGCATCGCCGTAATGTGTTTACGCCTGAATATCTGCACAGCTATGCGCAGGAGCTGGAGATGCTTTACGGCCAATACGAAGGGAATGAAGAGAAGCAGGCGCTACTAAAAGCACTGTTCAAGTACGTACAAGAGATAGTCTGAAATTCAACGATAAAAAAACCGGAGGCGATGGTCTCCGGTTTTTTTTGCCCGGTGGTGCTGCACTTACGCGGGCCTACGGGTTTTGTCGGTCGGGTAAGCGTAGCCGCCACCCGACACGGTATTACGCAACGTCTTCGTACTGAGGAACCGGGTTACGGAAGCTCTTCGTCACGCAGGCCAGGTAAACCAGACCAATACCACCCCAGATCAGCCCCAGAATCATAGAGCTCTCTTCCAGGTTAATCCACAATGCACCGACCGTCAGCGCACCGCACATTGGCAGAACCAGGTAATTGAAGTGGTCTTTCAGCGTTTTGTTGCGCTTCTCACGGATCCAGAACTGCGAGATCACGGAGAGGTTAACGAAGGTAAAGGCCACCAGCGCACCAAAGTTAATCAGTGCCGTTGCTGTTACCAGGTCAAATTTAATGGCCATCAGGGCGATTGCGCCAACCAACAGCACGTTCCACGCCGGAGTACGCCATTTCGGATGAACGTAGCCGAAGAAACGGGTTGGGAACACACCGTCACGACCCATTACATACATCAGGCGAGAAACCCCAGCATGCGCAGCCATACCAGAAGCCAGAACGGTAACGCTGGAGAAGATCAGTACGCCCCACTGGAAGGTTTTCCCTGCGACATACAGCATGATTTCAGGCTGTGAAGCATCCGGCTCTTTGAAACGAGAGATATCCGGGAAGTACAGCTGCAGGAAGTAGGAGGCACCAATGAAGATCATGCCACCAATCAACGCAGTCAGGAAAATGGCTCGTGGGATCACGCGTTCTGCATCTTTGGTCTCTTCAGACAGAGAAGAGATACCGTCGAAGCCCAGGAATGAGAAGCACAGAATAGTCGCACCGGTGATCATCGGCACCACATGTGCCCCTTCAGACCAGAACGGACGAGAGCTGACCAGCGTGCCCGCGCCTTCACCGTGAGAAACACCGTAAATGATCAAACCCACAATAACCGCAACAATACCCATTTGCAGAATAACAATCAGGGTGTTGAAGTTCGCCACGGTCTTAATGCTGCGCAGGTTAGAGATGGTCATAAAGGCCACTAACGCAACAACAAAGAGCCACGACGGTACGGAAGGTACCAGCGCTTCGAAGTAAATTTTTGCCAGCAGAATGTTGATCATCGGCATGAACAGGTAGTCCAGCAGCGATGACCAGCCCACCATAAAGCCAACCGCCGGGCTAATGGATTTCTGGGCATAGGTGTAGGCAGAGCCTGCAGACGGGAAACGGCGAACCAGTTTACCGTAGCTCAGCGCTGTAAAGAGAATAGCGACCAGTGCAAAGGCATACGCCGTTGCCACATGACCGTCAGTAAGGCCTGATACGATACCGAATGTATCGAACAGCGTCATTGGTTGCATATAGGCAAGGCCCATCATAACAACCGGAATCAACGTAAGTGTTTTACGTAATTCCACGCGAGAGGTGTTTGGAGTTGCGTTATGCGACATAGTTATTCTCCTTTACGGTGATAACCGCCACGTAAGCGAAAAATTGCCCCATTTCTTTCTTCCTCAGCGACAACAACTGTCGGATTTTAGTAAATATCTATCCGGTACGAAGCCCGGCCTCTTGGTTTTTAGTTTCGTTTCATACATGCAAAAAAAAATAACCGACGCCTTTTATATCGTCGATTATTCCTTTGGTTGCTGCGGCGCATTTTGCCCCACATCAGATACAAAACGCAATACTTTACAAAGGCATTGTAAATATTCCTGCGCTAACTGGCTGATTTGTGGACGCTGCTCTGCGTATAGACAGCGGCGATAGCACTATTTGCTAAAATTTCGTCCCGCCACCAGGCGCTGGCTAACCCCGCCGTTTGTTCATTCCAGCCAACCCAGACCGGTTCATTACTGCTTTGAGCCAGGACCTGTTTTTCAATCAGCGCGCCGCTATCAAGAAATCGCTGCGCCAGATAGCGAGGTAAATAGCCGCAACCCAGCCCACTGATTTGCAATTCCAGCTTGGTTTTAAAATCAAAAACGGTGATGGCCTCCTGCTCATCAAGCAGCTGCGACGATACGGCACATTCCGGCCGCGAGCTGTCGCCCACCACAATGGCACGGTAACCTTTAATAACGCGCCGGTTAATGGGCTCAGGCTCCCGGGCCAGCGGATGATGCGGAGCAACCGCAAAAACTTGCTCAAGTATCCCGAGGCGGGCAAACCCAAAATCGCTCAGTTGAGGAGGTTCATGTAATGCGCCGACGATGATATCCGCCCTCCCCTGAACCAAGGCCTCCCAGGAGCCGCCCAGTACACCATTAATGAAAATCAGCCGGGTCACGCTGTGGCGCTGATAAAACGCTTCAATCAGCGGCGTCAGCAGGGAAAACGGAAAAGTATCGTCAACGCCAATCACCAGTTCATTTTCCCAGCCCTGATGAAGTTTGATGGCCTGTTTTTCCAGTTCGCGGACGGTGTGAAGCACTTCACGCCCTTTTTCCAGCAGCATTTGTCCGGTGCGGGTAAAGCGGGCCCGGTGGCCAGAGCGATCGAGGATCTGGATATTCAGATCGCTTTCCAGTTTATGAACCGTGTAGCTCAGCGCTGAAGGGGTTTTGTAGAGCTTCGCTGAGGCAGCCGCAAAGCTTCCTTCTTTTTCCAGTGCATCCAGAATAATGAGAACATCCAGCAGCGGTTTCATGTTCGCCCCCTTCCGGTGTGCGATAGATTCCGCCGGAGGACTTATGCCATGGGCATCACCAGCGGATCGGGATACTGATACTCAAAACCCAGTTCATGACAAATGCGGTTGCCATCAACAATTTTGCCTTTGCTTTCGTCCCTTGTCTCACCAAAAACGGGTGGCGCCAGGCCCAACTGACGCGCCATCAGCGGGTAAAATGTGCTTCGCGCAGGATGAGAGGGTGCACATATATTATAGATGTGCCCGCCCTTTGGAGCCTGTAAGAGGAGCTCAATAGCCCCGACAACATCGTCTAAATGCACCAGATTCACCACGTGTTGCCCATCGGGGGCAGACTTACCGGCAAAAAAGCGTCCCGGGTGTCGTCCTGGGCCAACCAGCCCCGCCAGACGCAGGATATCAACCTGCGTTCCCGGCAGGTTGTGCAGCCAGTCTTCCAGCTCTTTCAACACTTTTCCGCTCGCGGTAACAGGACGGCGCTCGGTAGTCTCCTTCACCACACCTTCAACATCACCGTAGACCGAGGTAGAGCTGGTAAAAATAATACGCGGCACATCGTGTGCCAGCGCGCTGTCGACAATCTCCTGCATCGCCTGCAGGTAGAACGATTCGCCCGGGCCGCTGCGACGCGCGGGAAGCGTAATGACCAGCGCATCCACATTCATCAGCGTGTCCAGATCGTCAGTATCACATACCAGTTCTGGTTCAAGACGCAGCTCGACGCCATCAATACCGCACATGCGCGCCGCCTCCACGCCATCCGCCGTGGTTTTGCTCCCGGTCACATGCCAGCCTTTCGCGGCTAATGACATCGCCAGCGGCATTCCCAGCCATCCTAAACCGACAATCGCGACCTTTTTCATGTGAATTCTCCTGACTCTCACTCGTCTCTCATAAGGCTACGCCAGCGCAGCAGAACACACAATTCATAGCATCAATATGAAATGAATTAATGATCAAAAAAAGCCCTTGCAATGTGTCACACAACTGGTTTAGGTTAAAAGACATCAAATGAATAAGCATTCATCGAGAATTTATATGACACGCGTTCAATTTAAACACCACCATCACCACCATCATCCTGACTAGTCTTTCAGGCGATGTGTGCTGGAAGACGTTTGGATCTTCCAGTGGTGCATGAACGCATGAAAAAGCCCCCGGAAGATCTTCTTCCGGGGGCTTTTTTTTGGACCAAATTCAGACAGATTAAAACAGGTTAACGAGGAACACAGAATGTTAGATAACTCACGTTTACGCATAGCTATTCAAAAATCAGGCCGTTTAAGTGATGATTCACGCGAACTGCTGGCCCGCTGCGGGATTAAAATCAACCTGCACACCCAGCGCCTGATTGCCCTGGCTGAAAACATGCCCATCGACATTCTGCGCGTGCGTGATGACGATATCCCGGGCCTGGTGATGGACGGTGTCGTTGACCTTGGCATCATCGGTGAAAACGTACTGGAAGAAGAGCTTCTGACCCGTCGCGCTCAGGGTGAAGATCCGCGTTACTTCACCCTGCGTCGCCTGGACTTCGGCGGCTGCCGCCTGTCACTGGCAACACCGGTTGATGAAGCCTGGGATGGCCCGGCCGCGCTGAACGGCAAACGCATCGCTACCTCCTACCCTCACCTGTTAAAACGCTATCTGGATCAGAAAGGCGTGCAGTTTAAATCCTGTCTGCTGAATGGTTCTGTTGAAGTCGCACCGCGTGCGGGCCTGGCGGATGCCATTTGCGACCTCGTCTCCACAGGTGCCACCCTGGAAGCGAACGGCCTGCGCGAAGTGGAAGTGATCTACCGCTCCAAAGCGTGCCTGATCCAGCGTGACGGCGAAATGGCTGACGCCAAGCAGCAGCTGATCGACAAACTGCTGACCCGAATTCAGGGTGTGATTCAGGCCCGTGAATCCAAATACATCATGATGCATGCACCAACCGAACGTCTGGACGAAGTGATCGCCCTGCTGCCAGGTGCTGAGCGCCCTACCATTCTGCCACTGGCGGGCGATCAGCAGCGTGTGGCGATGCACATGGTCAGTAGCGAAACGCTGTTCTGGGAAACCATGGAAAAACTGAAGGCACTGGGCGCAAGCTCCATTCTGGTGCTGCCAATTGAGAAGATGATGGAGTAATTGCCATGAGCTTTAACACGATCATCACCTGGAATGAGTGTACTGACGAACAGCAGCGCGAGCTGTTAATGCGCCCGGCCATCAGCGCCTCCGAAAGCATCACCCGTACCGTGACGGAGATCCTGAATAACGTCAAAACCCGTGGCGATAAAGCGCTGCGGGAATACAGCGCGAAGTTTGATAAAACGGAAGTCGGTGCGTTAAAGGTAACCGGGCAGGAGATCGCCGAGGCGGAAAGCCGTCTTGGGGACGAGATCAAACAGGCGATGGCCGTCGCGGTGAAAAACATCGAGACCTTCCACGTCGCGCAGAAACTGCAGACCGTTGATGTGGAAACGCTGCCGGGTGTGCGTTGCCAGCAGGTGACCCGTCCGGTCGCCTCGGTGGGCCTCTACATCCCTGGCGGCTCCGCCCCGCTGTTCTCAACCGTATTAATGTTGGCCACCCCGGCGCGTATTGCCGGTTGCCAGAAAGTGGTGCTCTGCTCCCCACCACCGATTGCCGATGAAATTCTCTATGCTGCAAAACTCTGCGGCGTGCAGGAAGTGTTTAAAGTCGGCGGCGCGCAGGCGATTTCTGCCCTCGCGTTTGGCACAGAATCTATCCCGAAGGTCGACAAAATTTTTGGTCCGGGCAACGCCTTTGTCACCGAAGCCAAGCGCCAGGTCAGCCAGCGCCTTGATGGCGCGGCCATTGATATGCCCGCGGGTCCGTCGGAAGTGCTGGTGATTGCCGACAGCGGCGCCACGCCGGATTTTGTGGCGTCTGACCTGTTATCCCAGGCGGAACACGGCCCGGATTCTCAGGTGATTTTACTGACGCCAGATGCCGATATGGCCAAACGCGTGGGTGAAGCCGTAGAGCGTCAGCTTGCCGATTTACCCCGCGCCGACACGGCACGCCAGGCGTTATCCGCCAGCCGCCTGATTGTGGCGCGCGACCTTGACCAGTGCATCGCTATCTCCAACCAGTACGGCCCGGAGCACCTGATTATTCAGACCCGCAACGCGCGCGACCTGGTCGACAGCATCACCAGTGCAGGTTCGGTTTTCCTCGGCGACTGGTCCCCGGAGTCCGCGGGCGATTACGCCTCCGGCACCAACCACGTTCTGCCGACGTATGGTTACACCTCGACCTGTTCCAGCCTGGGTCTGGCCGATTTCCAGAAACGCATGACCGTACAGGAACTCTCCCGTGAAGGGTTTGCCTCGCTGGCGTCCACCATCGAGACGCTGGCCGCCGCCGAGCGCCTGACCGCCCACAAAAACGCCGTTACGCTGCGCGTTGCAGCCCTGAAGGAGCAAGCATGAACATTGAAGAATTAGCGCGGGAAAATGTCCGTCGACTGACGCCTTATCAGTCTGCTCGTCGCCTGGGCGGCAACGGTGATGTCTGGCTGAACGCCAACGAATTCCCGACAGCGGTACAGTTTGAACTGTCACAGCAGACGCTGAACCGTTATCCGGAGTGCCAGCCAAAAGCAGTGATTGAAAACTATGCGCAATATGCAGGCGTGAAGCCGGAGCAGGTGCTGGTCAGCCGCGGGGCGGATGAAGGCATTGAGCTGTTGATCCGCGCGTTCTGCGAGCCGGGCAAAGATGCGGTGATGTATTGCCAGCCTACCTACGGCATGTACAGCGTCAGCGCGGAAACCTTTGGCGTGGCGTGCCGTAACGTGCTCTCCCTGGAGAACTGGCAGCTGGACCTGCAGGGAATTGCCGACAATCTGGACGGCGTGAAGGTGGTCTTTGTCTGTAGCCCCAACAACCCGACCGGGCAAATTATCAACCCTCAGGATATCCGTACCCTGCTGGAGATGACCCGCGGCAAAGCACTGGTGGTCGCCGACGAAGCCTATATTGAGTTCTGCCCTCAGGCGACGCTGGCCGGCTGGCTGGAAGAGTACCCACACCTGGTGGTGCTGCGTACGCTGTCGAAAGCCTTTGCGCTCGCAGGTCTGCGCTGCGGGTTTACGCTGGCCAATAAAGCGGTGATCGACCTGCTGCTGAAAGTGATCGCCCCGTACCCGCTTTCTACTCCCGTGGCTGACATTGCCGCTCAGGCCCTGACCCCGCAAGGGATCAATGCAATGCGTGAGCGTGTGGCGCAAATCCTGGAAGAGCGACAGTACCTGGTGACCGCCCTGAAAGCGATCCCTTGCGTAGAGCAGGTGTTCGACTCTGAAACCAACTACCTCCTGGTTCGCTTTACCGCCTCCAGTGCCGTATTTAAATCTTTATGGGATCAGGGCATTATCTTACGTGATCAAAATAAACAACCTTCTCTGAGCGGCTGCCTGCGTATTACCGTAGGTACCCGTGCAGAGAGCCAGCGCGTGATTGACGCACTGAAAGCGGAGAAAGTATGAGCCAGAAGATCCTCTTTATCGACCGAGACGGCACCCTGATTTCGGAGCCACCAACCGATTTTCAGGTCGATCGTTTCGACAAACTGGCTTTTGAACCAGACGTGATCCCGGTGCTGCTGAAACTGCAGAAAGCCGGATATAAGATGGTGATGATCACCAACCAGGACGGTCTGGGTACCGACAGCTTCCCGCAGGCCGACTTTGACGGCCCGCATAATCTGATGATGCAGGTACTCACCTCTCAGGGGGTGGTATTTGATGAGGTGCTGATTTGCCCACATCTGCCTGCCGATGCGTGCGACTGCCGCAAGCCGAAGGTGAAACTGGTAGAACGCTATCTGCTGGAAGATGTCCTGGATAAAGCCAACAGCTATGTCATTGGCGATCGCGCCACCGACATTACGCTTGCCGAAAATATGGGCATCACCGGGCTGCGCTACAACCGCGACGAACTCAACTGGGCGAAGATTGGCGAGCAGCTCACCAAACGTGACCGCTACTCGCACGTAGAACGCAACACCAAAGAGACACAGATTGACGTGAAGGTGTGGCTGGATCGCGAAGGCGGCAGCAAGATCCACACCGGGGTGGGTTTCTTCGACCACATGCTGGATCAGATTGCCACCCACGGCGGCTTCCGCATGGAGATTACGGTTAAAGGCGATCTCTACATTGACGATCACCACACCGTTGAAGACACCGGTCTGGCGCTGGGCGAAGCGCTGAAGCTGGCCCTGGGCGACAAACGTGGCATCAACCGTTTTGGGTTTGTTCTGCCAATGGATGAGTGCCTGGCGCGCTGCGCGATGGATATCTCTGGTCGTCCGCACCTGGAATATAAAGCCGATTTCACCTACCAGCGCGTGGGCGATCTCAGCACCGAAATGGTGGAGCATTTCTTCCGCTCATTGTCCTACACCATGGGCCTGACGCTGCACCTTAAGACCAAAGGCAAGAACGACCACCACCGAGTGGAGAGCCTGTTCAAGGCCTTTGGCCGTACCCTGCGCCAGGCAATTCGTGTGGAAGGTGACGCCCTGCCCTCATCAAAAGGAGTGCTGTAATGAATGTGGTGATTCTGGATACCGGATGCGCCAACCTGAACTCCGTGAAATCGGCCATTGCCCGCCACGGCTACGAGCCGGTGGTGAGCCGCGACCCGGACGTGGTGCTGCGCGCAGACAAACTCTTCCTGCCTGGTGTAGGCACCGCGCAGGCGGCGATGGATCAGATCCACGAGCGTGAACTGGTCGATCTCATCAAAGCCTGTACCCAGCCAGTGCTCGGGATTTGCCTGGGTATGCAGCTGCTCGGCCGTCGTAGTGAAGAGAGCAACGGCGTCGAACTGCTGGGTATTATTGAAGAAGACGTGCCAAAAATGGCCGATCACGGTTTACCACTGCCACATATGGGCTGGAACCGCGTTTATGCGAAAGCGGGTGACAGACTGTTTCGCGGCATTGAGGATGGCGCTTACTTCTACTTCGTGCACAGCTACGCCATGCCGGTGAATCCTTACACCATCGCCCAGTGCAATTATGGCGAGGCGTTTACCGCGGCAGTGCAGAAAGATAACTTCTTCGGCGTGCAGTTTCACCCGGAACGTTCGGGTGCCGCAGGCGCTCAGCTGCTGAAAAACTTCCTGGAGATGTGATGATTATTCCCGCTTTAGACTTAATTGACGGCACGGTTGTTCGTCTTCATCAGGGTGATTACGGCCAGCAGCGCGATTACGGTAACGATCCGCTGCCCCGCCTGCAGGATTATGCCGCTCAGGGTGCGCAGGTGTTGCACCTGGTGGATTTAACGGGCGCGAAAGATCCGGCAAAACGCCAGATCCCACTGTTAAAAAAACTGGTGGCGGGCGTGGATGTCCTCGTACAGGTTGGTGGCGGTGTGCGCACGGAAGATGACGTTGCGGCACTGCTGGACGCCGGCGTGGCGCGCGTGGTGGTCGGCTCGACGGCGGTCAAAGACCCCGACACGGTGAAAAGCTGGTTCCGCCGCTTTGGTTCTGACGCGCTGGTGCTGGCCCTGGATGTCCGCATCGACGAACAGGGCAATAAGCAGGTGGCGGTCAGCGGCTGGCAGGAAAACTCCGGCGTGACGCTGGAAGAACTGGTCGATATGTATCTGCCCGTTGGCCTGAAGCACGTGCTGTGCACCGATATCTCCCGCGACGGCACACTGGCGGGCTCTAACGTCTCGCTGTATGAAGAGGTCTGCGCGCGTTATCCGCAGGTAGCCTTCCAGTCTTCGGGCGGAATTGGTGATATCGGCGATGTGGCGGCGCTGCGCGGTACCGGCGTCAAGGGTGTGATTGTGGGCCGGGCCCTGCTGGAAGGAAAATTTACTGTGACGGAGGCAATTCAATGCTGGCAAAACGGATAATCCCTTGCCTGGACGTACGTGACGGCCAGGTCGTAAAAGGCGTGCAGTTCCGCAACCACGAGATCATCGGCGACATCGTCCCACTGGCAAAACGCTATGCCGATGAAGGTGCAGACGAACTGGTATTTTATGATATCACCGCCTCCAGCGATGGCCGCGTGGTGGATAAAAGCTGGGTCGCGCGCGTCGCAGAAGTGATTGATATTCCGTTCTGCGTGGCGGGCGGGATTAAGTCTGCAGAAGATGCGGCGAAAATCCTCTCCTTTGGTGCCGACAAAATTTCGATCAACTCCCCTGCGCTGGCCGACCCGGAGCTGATCACCCGTCTGGCCGATCGCTTTGGCGTGCAGTGTATTGTTGTCGGGATCGACACCTGGTATGACGCGGCCACCGGCAAGTATCACGTCAACCAGTATACTGGCGACGAAAGCCGTACCCGCGTGACCCAATGGGAGACGCTGGACTGGGTTCAGGAAGTGCAGAAACGTGGCGCGGGCGAAATTGTGCTGAACATGATGAACCAGGACGGCGTGCGTAACGGTTACGATCTGGAACAGCTGAAAAAAGTGCGTGCGGTTTGTCACGTACCGCTGATCGCCTCCGGCGGCGCGGGCACTATGGAACACTTCCTGGAAGCCTTCCGCGATGCGAACGTTGACGGCACGCTGGCGGCTTCCGTGTTCCACAAACAGATTATCAATATTGGTGAGTTAAAAACGTACCTGGCCGACCAGGGCGTGGAGATCAGGGTATGTTAACAGAGCAACAACAGGCGCAGCTGGACTGGGAAAAAACTGACGGATTATTGCCCGTGGTTGTCCAGCATGCCGTTTCCGGTGAAGTGCTGATGCTGGGATACATGAACCAGGAGGCGCTGGCGAAAACGGTCGGCAGCGGCAAAGTGACCTTCTTCTCGCGCACGAAACAGCGCCTGTGGACCAAAGGGGAAACCTCAGGCCACTTCCTGAATGTGGTTAGCATTACGCCGGATTGCGACAACGATACTCTGCTGGTTCTGGCTAACCCCATCGGTCCGACCTGCCATAAAGGCACCTGCAGTTGCTTCGGAGAGGCAAGCCACCAGTGGCTGTTCCTGTATCAACTGGAACAATTACTGGCTGAGCGTAAAACGGCAGATCCTTCAAGCTCGTATACGGCGAAGCTGTATGCAAGCGGCACCAAGCGTATTGCGCAGAAAGTGGGTGAAGAAGGCGTTGAGACCGCGCTGGCCGCGACGGTGCATGACCGCGAAGAGCTGACCAACGAAGCGTCTGATTTAATGTATCACCTGCTGGTGCTGCTGCAGGATCAAGAGCTGGATTTGACGGCGGTGATTGAGAATCTTCGTAAGCGGCATAAATAAAAAAACCGGGGAATTTCCTAATGCTGGTCACTTAAGGTGATCAGCTTTTTTTCTTGCCGGATATTTCTGGGCTTTAACTTTTACCTCCCGGGGGTAACTTCGCTCTCTTCTTCCCGGTAATACCAGCCACTTCGCTTTCTCATACAGCGTTCTTAACTCACCCGGCATCTTACCCGGTGAGGCCCATGGCAAGGTTATCAGCAGCCTGGTTATTTCACTTATTGTGCCGCTAAAGCTCAGCTGGTAAGGCAGATAATCGCCCTTCAGTTCGAACGCCATCCTTACCATCTGGTATCTCACCAGGTTGTAAGTCAGCAGTACACTCCTGTCGCACCAGTTCTGGCAACTTACTGCGTAACGTCCAGCGATTGTCCATCATTCCTTGCTTCGCTTCCCGATAACCCAGTTCAATTTCCCACCTGTGGCGATATAACTCACTGATATCATTGCCAGGGTAGCGATTCTGGTCTGTCAGGGATGTCAGAACCTGTTTTTCTTTTCCGTCAACCGTTCGGGTCAGCAGTCTTGCGGTGAACCGCCCGGGGAGTGCAGGCCACTGTTTCCGGGCCTGTGGGCTGGTTTTCAGTTCAAAAAGCTCGTCGCCACGTCCCAGCTTACGCACAACTTCATATTGTGTGTATTTTTTTCAGTGGCAGCAGCCAGTGCCGTTTTTCTCCGGACATCTGCCAGTGATGAAGCAGTCCCGGGGAGTAAAATCCTTTATCGAATAAAGTGCTACTCTCATCCGGCGTTCTCTCTGCAGCTGTGCTGCAAGTCGCATTTCGCTGATGTTCTCACTGTCAAAGGCGCTGGCGTTGATCAGATGACAGCTCAGCTCCATCAGACAAACCATCCTGACCTGCGGATAGCCTCCGGTACCATTTCGCCCGGCGGATCTGCTGAAGGCTGCGCTGTTTTCCGGCGTGTCTGCCGTACGCCAGACAACACCGTCCACAGCAAACAGATTCAGTCCGTGCCATTTCGGATGGGCCGCCTGCTGGTTCCAGTGCCGCTGCGTAATGTCGAACAGCTCCCGCACAGCATCTTCCCCGAGCGTTTTTCGGCGCTGAATGACTGAGCTGCGGGCGGTGAAAGGCTCACCGGTCCTGTCAGTGATATCCATCAGATTCACGATCTCGCTCATGGGACGATTGCAGAAAATGGACATGCCACTGACCAGCCAAATCATGGATTCAAGAGGAAGTTTACGTTTGCGGGGTGTGACAGTATCAGTCAATGTTAACGCTTTCTGAATGAATTTAGTGGGAATGAGGTCCGAGAGGCTACGGGCGTGCTTAGGGGAGGTAAAGTTGATAATGCCGAGGGCTTGTGAAAGTTCCATTTAATAAGTATTCTCCGGCATAGCCGGAGGTTTTTCAAATGCGCCTGTAAGGCTCTGTTACCAGCCGCGCCCTAACAGGCGCATCGCAATCTGACATTTGCATCTATGGATTACTTACGGCCCGTAAACGGGCTGCCCGGATACGGGATCGCTAACTGTTCTCCCATTTTATCCTCTTCCAGCTGGTGCTTTATGTAGTCTTGTATTTTCGCCGTGTTCTTGCCCACCGTATCCACATAGTACCCGCAGCACCAGAACTCCCTGTTTCTGTATTTGAATTTCAAATCGCCAAACTGCTCGTAAAGCATCAGGCTACTTTTACCTTTCAAATACCCCATGAAGCCCGACACACTCATCTTCGGTGGGATCTCCAGAAGCATATGGATATGATCTACACAGCATTCTGCTTCCAGAATATTCACGTTTTTCCACTCACATAGCTTTCTTAAAATCGCGCCTATTGCTCGACGTTTCTCTCCGTAGAACGCCTGTCTGCGGTACTTCGGTGCAAAAACTATGTGATATTTACAGTTCCATCGGGTGTGCGCTAAGCTCTTCTCGTCCCCCATTGGGACCCCCTTTTGATTTCTTGTTTCTCTCTTGCAGTTGCCAGACCGCAAGTTGTTTTAACAAATCAAAAGGGGTTTTTATAACTGACTTAAAGCTGAAAGCTTTCCGGAACCCCCAGCCTAGCTGTAATGCCAGTCAGTAAAGCAACTGACTGGCCTTTTTTCGGGGCTGTGGGGTATCTCCAGGGCCTCTCCTTTACCACCCTTGGAAAGGCCCTTTCCCTTCTTGTCGGCAACTTTACCAGCTATCCCATGCTTTCAAGATCACGCATCAGCTCCGGGATACGCCCTGGTGAAGCGCCCTGCAACGTCATCAGCATTCTCATGACCATGCCGCATGATTCTGAGAAGCTCAGCTGATTCGGCCAGTATACTTTCAGATGGCCCGCCATTTTAATCATCTGATATCGCACCAGATTATACGCCAGTAACACGCCCCATAACTCCTGCTCCACAAGCTCCGGCTTTTTACTTCTCAGCGTCAGCCTGCTCAGTTGCATCGTTTGTTTTATCTCCCTGTACCCCAGCTCTATTTCCCAGCGATGGCTGTACAGGTCTGCCATTTCTCCTCCGGGATAGCGCATGGCGTCCGTCATCGACGTCAGCAGATGGCAGACTTTCCCTTTGCGCGTCACGGTCAGCAGGCGGGCTGTCATTTCATCTCCCAGACCCGGCCATTTTTTTCGTGCCTGTGGGCTGGTTTTCAGCTTCACCAGATAGTCGCCTTTGCCCAGCTTTCTGACCTCTTCATACTGCGCTCCCTTCCTGAGAGGGAGCATCCAGTGACGGTGTTCTCCTGCCTGGCTCCATGCATTCAGCAGCCCCAGCGAGTAATAGCCTTTATCCATTAACGTCAGGGTGTTATCGCCGGTCTGCCCTATCAGTTGTTCTGCGAGCTCATTTTCACTGTTTTTCATCGTGCCGAAGGCCGCTG
>NZ_JAQZRK010000008.1:0-171218 GCF_028737495.1 Enterobacter cloacae complex sp. 2022EL-00981 | reverse complement strand
CAATAAAGTGAAGTTCCTGTTCCATAGTGAAACCAACCTTGTGAATGCGGGTTACCGGGAAAACCGGTCCATGATACTGTCCGGTTTGTCACTTGTGGAGAAGGGGCAGTCCACTGCAGGGATCTACGATACAGGTTCGTGGCCTAAGGCCGGGTACGGCATGTGGACTGCCTGACAGAAAGAACTGGCCGGTTCTTTCTGTACGGGAGGATAATACAAGGCCGGGTAAGCGCAGCGCCACCCGGCATAGTTTAGAGCTGTGTTGCGCTGAAATAGTGCTCCGGCTGCGCAATACGATCCTGTGCCGCCACTACCTGCAGTTCGTATTCCTGCGTCTCTTTCGTCGCAATCATAATTTCGTACACCGCTGCAGTCACATGCTCAAGCGCTTCGCGCAGCGTCGCACCCTGTAGCAGTTTCACCAGCAACAATCCGCTGGTCACATCTCCCACGCCCACTGGCTGACGCAGGCCAAAATCCACCAGCGGACGGCTGATGTGCCAGGCTTCGTCTTTAGTCACCAGCAGCATCTCAAAGCGGTCTCTGCTCAGCCCTGCACGGGCGAGATGTTTCACCAGCACAACCTCAGGCCCCTGGGCTATCAGTTCACGAGACGCGCTTACCGCCTCTGCGACGCTGTTAACCGGATGCTCGCAAAGGATCTCCAGCTCAATCAGGTTGGGCGCGATGATATCGCTGGCAGGTAACGCATGGCGAACATGGAATTCAGCCACGCCAGGCGCCACAATGCAGCCTTTTTCCGGATGACCCATCACCGGATCGCAGAAGTATTTTGCTGCGGGATTAGCTGCTTTCACCTGGCGAACGATGCCGAGGATATGCTCCCCCTGCTCTGCGGAACCCAGGTAACCGCTCAGAACCGCGTCACAGCGTTTGAGCTGGTCGATATCGGCAATGCCCTGCACGATCTCCGTGAGATGCGAAGGCGGCATCACGCAGCCGGTCCATTTGCCGTATTGTGTGTGGTTTGAGAACTGTACGGTATTGAGGGGCCAGACGTTAACCCCGAGGCGGCGCATCGGGAATTCCGCCGCGCTATTGCCAGCATGTCCAAAAACAACGTGGGACTGAATGGCGAGGATGTTCTTCATTTTATGCTTACCAAACCCTGAAAAAACAAAAAGGGCGTGGTTTCCCACGCCCCTGGAGATTTTTATTTATTTCCAGCAGACCAGACAGTAATTTTTCTTGCCGCGACGCAGCAGCGTGTAGCGGCCATACAGGCGATCGCTGTCGGCGAAGGTGTATTCCGGGTCAGCCTGTTTTTCACCGTTGATGGTGATGGCGTTAGACGCAATGGTTTTACGCGCCTGCCCGCGAGACGGCTGCAGCTCAGAGTCCACCAGCGCCTGCATCAGGTCAGCCCCTTTCTCCATCTCAACCATCGGTACGCCATCCTGCGCCAGCTGCTCGAAGTCAGCTTCGCTCAAATCGCTCAGCGTACCGTTGAACAGGCTTGCGGTAATGCGTTTCGCCGCAGCCAGACCTTCTTCACCGTGAACCAGTTTGGTCACTTCATCCGCCAGCACATACTGCGCGCGTGGTGCTTTACCGCTGTTTTTATCTTCTTCTTCCAGGGCGTTGATGGTTTCAATGTCCATGAAGGTGAAGAACTTCAGGAAGCGGTAAACATCGGCATCCGCGGTGTTGATCCAGAATTGATAGAATTTGTACGGGCTGGTTTTCTTCGGATCGAGCCATACCGCACCGCCTTCGGTTTTACCGAATTTAGTCCCGTCGGCTTTGGTGATCAGCGGAACGGTCAGACCAAACACCTGGTTTTGATGCAGGCGACGGGTCAGATCGATACCGGAAGTAATGTTACCCCACTGGTCAGAACCGCCAATCTGCAGGCAGACGCCGTGCAGTTTGTTCAGACAGGCGAAGTCGTAGCCCTGCAGCAGGTTATAAGAGAATTCAGTAAAGGAGATACCCTGATCGTCACGGTTCAGGCGCTGTTTTACCGCTTCTTTGTTAATCATCTGGTTAACAGAGAAGTGTTTGCCGATGTCACGCAGGAAGGTCAGCACGTTCATGCTGCCAAACCAGTCGTAGTTATTGGCGGCAATCGCGGCGTTATCACCACAGTTGAAGTCGAGGAACGGTGCAACCTGTTTGCGGATCTTATCCACCCACTCCTGCACGGTGTCTTCGGTGTTCAGTTTACGCTCAGCGGCTTTAAAGCTTGGGTCGCCGATCAGACCGGTCGCGCCGCCCACCAGGGCCACAGGCTTATGGCCTGCCATCTGGAAGCGTTTCAGGCATAACAATGGAACAAGATGCCCCAAATGCAAGCTGTCAGCGGTGGGATCAAAGCCGCAATAGAGCGCGATCGGGCCTTGCGCCAGTCGCTCTGCTAACGCTTCCTCGTCCGTCACCTGGGCCACGAGGCCCCGCTCTTGCAATTGTTTAATCAAGTTACTGCTTGCCATCAAATTCTCCATGTATAAACGACTGCACCTTTGCCGGTACACGACTTTTCGCCTGATGCGAAAGGACCATAGAATAAAGCGCAAGCGCGGCGTGCGCTAGCGCTTAAATCAACAAATTTCGGGGATTACGGTGCAAGCCTGTCGATTTTCCAGCCGCCGTTGTCGCGCTGGTATAAAAAGCGGTCGTGCAGGCGATGTTCGCCCCCCTGCCAGAACTCAATCTGCTCGATCGGGATGCGGAAACCGCCCCAGAAGCTGGGCAGTGGAATTTCGCCCTGCTGGAATTTCTGCTTGAGTTCAAGGAATTTGCTTTCCAGCACGCCGCGGGCAGAAATTCGGCTGGACTGTTTTGAGACCCAGGCGCCAATCTGGCTGTCACGCGGGCGGCTGTGGAAGTACTTCACCACTTCCAGTGTGGAAAGGCGCTCCGCTTTGCCTGTGACCATGACCTGGCGTTCCAGCATATGCCACGGGAACAGGAGACTGATTCGGGGATTGTTCTCTAAATGGTGCGCTTTGCGGCTGCCCAGGTTGGTGTAAAACACCAGCCCTTTCTCGTCATAATGCTTAAGCAGCACGATACGTTGATACGGTTGACCATTTTCGTCCACCGTGGCAACCACCATGGCCGTTGGGTCGGCCAGTTTTGCTTCGCAGGCCTGTTTTAGCCAGCGTTCAAAAAGCACCAGAGGTTCAGCGGGAAGATCCTGGCGACGCAGGCCGCCTTTGGTGTATTCACGGCGCAGATGCGCAATTTGCTGCAGTTCGTCGTTATCAGACATGGCATTAGGTGACGTTGAGATTGGGTGGCGCTATTGTGCGCCGCCCCTGTGAAAATCTCAACGCTTCGGATTTTCGAGCTGGCAATTGTTCAGCACGATGCGGTCGCGTTTGTAGACGGTGGCGCTGTCACCTTTCGACCAGAAGACGTAAATACCGTCGCTATAGCGCGCGCCGGAGGCTGAGATCCCCTGCTTGAGCGTCAGCAATTTATTGTCATAGACAAAGCTGGCTTCCTGGCGTGGATTATTAAGCTTGACGGTCAGCGGCTTTTCATCACAGCGATATTCCAGCGTGTCGGTCTGCATGCGCTCAACGAGCTGGTTATAGACGCTGCAGCCTGACAGCAAGACAGGTACAGCAATAAGAAGAAGTTTTTTCATGAGCGTATTCCGAAGACTATCCTGGTCCTGGAGGGCTAACAGGCCCTCCTGTTCCTTTTTATTTTACCGGCGACGCGCTGCGCTGAATTTCAGTTAACTCTGATTATGACGGGGATTGGCCGGGAAAATGGCACCGAGAACGCTGGCTTCGCGTGCGCCGGTGACTGAGGGCAAATTCCCCGGCAGCCCGGCAACGGTACGCCAGGCAAGCCAGGCGAAGGCCAGTGCTTCCATGTCGTCTCCGCTGATGCCGGCTTCATCGGTGGTTGTCACTTCGGTGCCCGGCAACAACCCGGCAAGGCGCGCCATCACCAGCGGGTTGCGGCTTCCGCCCCCGCAGACCAGCAGACGTTCGCAGCCACCGCTCAAAAGTACCTGTTCTGATATGGAGACCGCCGTGAGCTCGGCCAGCGTCGCCTGAACATCCTGCGGTGCCAGCGCCGGGAACCGAGCCAACTGACGTTCAAGCCAGCCATAGTTAAAGTACTCGCGTCCCGTGCTTTTTGGTGCCGGCAGGGCAAACCAGGGATCGCTAAGCATGGACTGCAGCAGCGGGATAATGACTTTGCCTTCGCTCGCCCACTCCGCGTCTTTATCATACGGTTTACCGCACTGACGCCAGATCCAGGCATCCATCAGCATGTTACCCGGGCCAGTATCATATCCCCGTACTGGCTGGCCCGGGATCAGCATCGACAGGTTGGCAATACCGCCAATGTTAAGCACCATACGGCGCTCTGACGGGTGCCCCAGCAACGCCTGGTGGAAGGCCGGCACCAGCGGCGCACCCTGCCCGCCCAGCGCGATGTCGCGACGCCGGAAATCGCCCACGACGGTGACGCCCGTTTTTGCCACAATCTGATTATTATCGCCAATTTGCATGGTATGCGGCGCATCGCCAGTGGGTTCGTGCCAGACGGTCTGCCCGTGACAGCCAATCGCGACCACATCCTGCGGCCGGAGATTCTCTTTATGCATCAGCGCCAGCACCGCATCGGCAAACAGCGCCCCCAGCCTGACATCAAGCTGTCCAAGCTGCGAAAGCGTCAGCTGTTGCCCCTGGCAGATGCTCAGGATCTCCTCTTTCAGCGAAACAGGGATAGGCCAGGTCAGACTTGCCTGTTGTGCCACCATGTTTTCGTCTATGGCGGCCAGAACGACATCTACCCCATCCAGACTGGTGCCTGACATCACACCAATATAGCGACCCGATTTCATGCGCTTTCCTTACGTTGCGTGGGCTAAGGATAACCACTCAACCATAAACAGCCCCGCTTTGCCATCAGGCGATAATATTTTTTAACACTCTCAGTGAGGTAACGCGTCGAAATTTTGTTTATCTCTCGTTAAGTCAAATTCAAGTACAATTTTCCGATTGTTAGTGCAAAGATATGAACGATGGCCCTTTATGCCATATAATTTAGCCATAACGGATGCCCGGATTGGGCGTTTTTGGTGAACAGGAGATTCAAATGATTTTACGTGTACTGGGCGTTTCGCTGATTGGTTTAACTCTGGCTGGCTGTGTGAATGACAGTTCACTTTCTGGCGACGTCTATAGCGCTTCTGAAGCGAAACAGGTTCAGAACGTGACTTACGGTACGATTGTTAACGCACGTCCTGTTCAAATTCAGGGTGGTGACGAGAACAACGTCATGGGTGCCATCGGCGGTGCGGTTCTGGGTGGCTTCCTGGGTAACACCGTAGGCGGTGGTACAGGCCGTTCTCTGGCGACTGCGGCAGGTGCCGTTGCGGGTGGCGTAGCAGGCCAGGGCGTTCAGGGTGCGATGAATAAAACCCAGGGCGTAGAGCTGGAAATCCGTAAAGACGACGGCAGCACCATTATGGTTGTGCAGAAACAGGGCAGCACCCGCTTCTCTGCCGGTCAGCGCGTCGTGCTGGCAAGCAACGGTAGCCAGGTTACCGTTTCTCCGCGTTAATTCATAAAAAGGATGTGGCTGCCAGGCCGCATCCTTTTACAAAGAGCATCATTATAATAAATAGTTTTACAAAATTTATTGAGGCAATGAATAATTAACCACGCCGTATCTTGTTCCTGCGCAAAGTATTCCCCTCTCTTTTGCATTAGGCTAATCTCAATTAACTTTTTTATTTATTATTTTCGTTGAAACATACTTATGCTTGCGATCTCCCGGTACGTGAAAAAGCCCTATATTCCATTCTGTTTAGGGTGCATTGTCGTCATTGGAATATTACAAATTTTATTTTTAAAACTGGTCGAATGGGTTCCCTCTTTCTCACCGCTTTTATTCCCTACACTCACCATTTTTTTACTGGTATTCCATCTGTTTATTGCCTGCTTTATGGCCATGAAATACTGGTGTGACAGAAGACGGTTGTACCTGATTGCTATCGCTTTTGCCTTTGCCGGTTCGGCCATACTGATGGTGGGTACGCTTACCGGTTTCCCGGCCTGGCTTGATCTCTACCAGCTCAACGTCGTGGACTATAACGATACGATGATCTTCTTTATGTACCGCCATCTGTTAATGGCGGTACTGATGATTGCGTCGGCCCTGCTGTATATCGTCAGGGATAATCCGCTTTCACGTGCGGCGCATATCGCCATTGTTGCCGGTACATTTCTGTTTATGGTGGGCATGGTGCTATTGGCCTGGCTTAGCTCCAGCCACTCATCATTAATGTCGTTAGACCTGGTGGATAATGAAACCCATCAATTTATGGTTCTCTGGAGCCATGCAATAAATATCGTCTTGATTATTCTTTGGGTGGTGACATTAGCAACGCTAATGGTTATTACCCGCGTACGCAATATTTTTTGGGTGGGCGGTAATTTTTTATGTGTCTGTTATATCGTGACGCTCGCGATGCTATTAGCAGGCGGACACGCCGAGGATATTTCATGGTATCGAGCGCGCTTATTTGAAACTGTTGCGACGTTATTGATTATTTTTGTTCTGCTTTATGATGTCTTTAGACTCTATCGCGACTCGCATTTGAAATATCAACAGTCGTATCAAAACTCGATTCGCGATCCTCTGACCCGCCTCTACAATCGCAGCTATTTTTACGACTCGCTAAACCAGGCACTCGGTGCCTGTAAAGCCAGCCGTCCGGTTTCGGTTATTGTCAGCGATCTCGACCGCTTCAAGCGCATCAACGACTGCTACGGCCATCTGCAGGGCGACAAAGTATTGCAGTTTGTGGCGCATCTGCTGATGGATTCCGTACGGCCTCAGGATATTGCCGCACGTATTGGCGGTGAGGAATTTGTGTTGATGTTAACCAACACCCCTTCAGCAGCCGCGTACCAGGTGGCGGAACGCATCCGCCTGAAACTGAGCAGCTTTGATAAGACCAGCAGCGGGGGACAGCTCCCGGAGCCCATTACCATCAGCATGGGCGTCTTTACGGCAACGTCCGTGGAGACGACAGCTGAAGAGTGTGTGGAAAAGGCTGATAAAGCGATGTATAAGGCGAAAGATACGGGTCGCAACCGGGTGATCGTCTTCAGATGATAAAAGGCCTTGCGAATGCAAGGCCTGATAAAGTCAGGCGTCGCGTGCCTGCAGGTCGTGAATGTTCTGCTCAAGGCGTCCAATCAGACTGATGAGCATTTCAAGCTCCGCAGGGGAAACCCCGGACAGGATCTCACCGCGCGTTTTGGTAATCACCGCTTCCATTTCAGTGATAATGGGAGCCGCTTTCTCTGTGAGTTTAATCCGCTTGGCGCGACGGTCGCTGGCACAGGTTTGTCGGGAGATCAGCCCCTTCTCTTCCAGTTGGTCAAGCGTACGCACCAGCGACGGCTGCTCAATACCAATCGCCTTTGCCAGTTGAATTTGTGACTGGTCGGGCGGCAGCTGATGAATGTTGTGCAGCGTGACCCAATGCGTCTGTGTCAATTCCAGAGGTTTCAGGCGATGGTCAATCAGAGCACGCCAGACGCGTACCAACCTTGCCAGATCAGAACCTAATGGCGATTCCAATTTCATCTCCTTATAATTAGCTTGCTAAGTTATTATACTGATTTTAGAATAGTGTGCAGCATTTGTATTGCCAAAACAAATGCATTACGACATTCATCAAATTTAAAAGTATGACTTACACTGAAAAGTGATGTTCCATCTCATTAAGACAAGCCATCCCGGCATTCTGTTCACTGCAAAGGATCTCTGCTCGTGACGTTTTTTCATCGCTCAGAGGGGCTGCCCCTTCAGGACCTGATCTTCGGTGCATCAGTCTACTTTCCTCCCCTGTTTAAAGCCGTTCTGGTGGGCTTTGTGATCTGGCTTGTCGCGCATCGTCTGCTCCGCGACTGGATGTATTCTGGCGAGATCTGGCACCCCATGCTGATGGATCTCTCCCTGTTCGCTCTCTCCGTGTCTCTTGGCCTTGCTGTGCTGATTGTGTGGTGATTATGCCCCTGAAAACGCTGAAGTACTTTTCCACCCTCTTTGTCCTGGCTCTGGCCCTGGTTGCCGGCTGGTGGCTGTGGAATTTTTATATGCAGTCACCCTGGACACGCGACGGTAAAATTCGCGCTGAACAGGTGAGTATCACCCCGCAGGTATCTGGCAGTATCACGGCGCTTCTGGTTAAGGATAACCAGTTTGTTAAAAAGGGAGATGTTTTATTCCGCATTGACGACACCCCGTACCATATTGCGATCCTTAACGCCCAGGCGCAGCTGGCTAAGGCCCAGACTGAACTGGCGAAAGCGAACAACGAAGCCACGCGTCGTCGGCATTTATGACAAAACTATATCTCTGCCGAAGACCTGGATACCGCCAACATCAACGTCAAGGCGATGCAGGCCAACGTCAATGTGGCAGAGGCAACGCTCAAACAGGCGCAATGGGAACTGACACAAACCGTGGTACAGGCCCCTGTCGATGGCTGGGTGACGAACCTCTCTGCCCGCGTGGGTAATTATGCCACCACCGGCCAACCGATTTTCGCGCTGGTCGACAGCCACTCGTTTTACGTCGTGGGCTATTTTGAAGAGACCAAACTTCGCCATATTCGGGAAGGTGCCCCTGCCACGATAACGCTTTATAGCGGCTCGCAAAGGTTACAGGGTCACGTTTCCAGCATTGGCCGTGCCATTTACGATCAGAGCGTTGAAACTGATTCAGGCCTGGTTCCCGACATCAAACCTAATGTCCCCTGGGTGCGACTGGCCCAGCGCGTGCCGGTTCGGGTTGAATTTGACCGCTTACCGCAGGGGTTAACGCTGGTCTCCGGCACAACCTGTACTGTCTCGATCGGAACACCCTGATGAATGCCTTATCCTGGCGAAATCTGCCGTGGATGAAAGCAACGCGCCCTCAGTGGCGCTACGCCCTGCGCAACGGCATTGCCATGTGCCTTGCGCTGACCGTCGCCTACTATCTGAACCTTGACGAGCCTTACTGGGCCATGACCTCCGCGGCGGTCGTGAGCTTCCCGACCGTTGGCGGAGTGATCAGTAAAAGCCTTGGGCGCATCGCGGGCAGCCTGCTCGGTGCCACTGCGGCGCTGATCATTGCAGGCCATACCCTGAACGATCCGTGGCTTTTTTTACTGAGCATGGCGGCATGGCTCGGATGCTGCACCTGGGCCTGCGCCCACTTTACCAACAACGTCGCCTACGCCTTCCAGCTGGCGGGCTATACCGCGGCAATTATTGCCTTTCCGGTAGTTAACGTTCTCGATACCACCGAGTTATGGGATATCGCCCAGGCGCGCGTCTGTGAAGTTATTGTCGGTATTCTGAGCGGCGGGTTTATGATGATGATCCTGCCCAGCACCTCCGACGGCACCGCGCTTATCACGGCGCTGAAGACCATGCATGCCCGCTTGCTGGAACATGCGAGCCTGCTCTGGCAGCCGGATACAAACGATGAGATTCGCCTGGCGCATGAAAAGGTGATTGGTCAGATCCTGACCATGAATCTGTTACGCATTCAGGCCTTCTGGAGCCACTATCGTTTTCGCCGCCAGAATACCCTGCTGAACTACCTGCTTCACCAGCAGCTACGGATGACCAGTGCGATCTCCAGCCTGCGCCGGATGTTACTCAACTGGTCAACGCCACCGGAAAACACCCGCGCCATCATTGAAACGCTGCTCGCAGCCCTTGCCCGCCCGGATGCCGACATCTACACGGTGGCCCGCATTATCGCCCCGCTTGCGCCGAAAGATGAGTACGATTATCGCCACCGCGCCTTCTGGCAGCGTCTGAACTACTTTTGCCGCCTGTATCTGCGCAGCAGTCGCTGGATCAAGGCCGTTGAAAATGCCACGCCGATAACGGAATTCGCCGTTCCCAGTAGCCCGGCACTGGCGCGGCACACCGACTATCTGGAAGCGCTGTGGAGCGGTTTTCGAACCTTTTGCGCCCTGACGCTGGTGGGGGCATGGAGCATCACCACGCAGTGGGAATCTGGCTCCGCCGCGCTCACGCTGGCCGCCATCAGTTGCGTGCTCTACTCCGTCGCCGCCTCGCCGTTCAACTCGCTTACGCTGCTGCTGCGCACGCTGGTGTTGTTATCGCTGTTCAGCTTTGTGGTCAAGTTCGGTCTGATGGTGCAGATAAGCGACCTGTGGCAGTTCCTGCTGTTTCTGTTTCCGCTGTTAACCACGATGCAGCTTCTGAAGCTGCAAATGCCAAAACTGGCGGGGCTCTGGGGACAGTTGATTGTCTTTATGGGCTCGTTTATCTCGGTCACAAACCCGCCGGTTTATGATTACGCCGATTTTCTCAATGATAATCTGGCAAAAATCCTGGGGGTGGGTCTGGCGTGGCTGGCTTTTGCCGTATTACGCCCCGGCTCAGACGCGCGTAAAAGCCGACGCCATATCCGCGAGCTTCGTCGGGGGTTTGTCGATCAGCTCAGCCGTAAACCGCATCTGCGTGAAAGTGAGTATGAATCCCTGGTGTACCACCATGTCAGCCAGCTCAATAACAGCCAGGACTCGCTTTCCCGCCGCTGGCTGCTGCGCTGGGGAGTGGTCCTGTTGAACTGTTCCCACGTGGTCTGGCAACTTCGCGCATGGGAGACGCGGTCCGATCCGCTGTCGCAGGTGCGCGACGTGTGCATCTCTCTGCTACGCGATGTGATGAGTGAACGCGGCGTTCAGCAACGCCCGCTGGAAGCGACGCTGACTGAACTGCAGCGGATCTGCGACAGTCTTGCTCACCACCATCAGCCCGCCGCGCGTGATTTAGCGTCGATAATCTGGCGGCTGCACTGTTCCCTCTCGCAGCTGGAACAAGCGCCACCGCCGGGGACGATTGGGGATCAGATCACCCCGCAGGCATAGCGTGCCCCACCACCACCAAGCGGTTTCGGCTGATCGGACATATTGTCGCCGCCGACGTGGATCATTAGCGCCTTGCCTTTCACCTCATCCAGCTTTTTGAGGCGTGGCGCAACAACCGGATCCGTGGCTTTGCCGTCATTATTTACCACCAGCACGGGCAGATCGCCCAGATGGCCCATTCCGTTCGGGCCCTCATGCTTACCGGAATGTTGTGGGTCAAGGTGGCCGCCTGCCGCCTCTGCTGCCGAGGGTTTACCCTCTTTTAACGCGGGCTGACAACTCCCCTTAGCATGAACATGAAAACCATGTTCGCCGGGAGGCAGGGCCTTGAGATCGGGCGCAAATTCCAGTCCTTTGTCGGTTTCAGTGATTTTCACTGTGCCGATGGACTGACCTACGCCCTGCGAGGTGACGAGATTCATTTCTACTTCATCGCTGGCTGCCTGCGCCCCTGCGCAAACAACCAGCGTGACCAGTGCCAGAGCAAAACGCTTCATATGACCTCCGCTGGTTATTTTTTGCCTCTTAAGTGTATACCAGAGGCAAAGATTTCACCGGAAAGTCACATTTTTACCGGTTTACGGTACGTCGTAACCGAGCGCAGCTTTGCGGATGCGGAACCACTGCTGACGGCTCATCTGCAGCTCTTCAGCCGCCAGGGCAGAACGCACGCGTTCAATTTTACCGGAACCAATGATTGGTAGCGGTTTCGACGGCAGACGCAGGATCCACGCGTAAACCACCTGTTCGATGTTCTCAGCGTTCAGTTCACGGGCAATGGTTTCCAGCTCATTGCGCAGCGGCTGGAATTCATCGTCATTGAACAGACGACCGCCCCCAAGGCAAGACCACGCCATAGGACGGATGCGCAGCTGTTGCAGCTGATCGAGCGTACCATCCAGCAACAATGGCTGATGCACCGGGGAGATTTCCACCTGGTTGGTGGCCAGGGTAAAGGGCAGACGAGACTGCAGCAGCGCAAACTGCGCCGGGGTAAAGTTTGAGACGCCAAAATGACGCACTTTGCCGCTTTGATGCAGCGCCAGGAAGGCTTCGGCGACCTCATCGGCATCCATTAACGGGTCGGGACGGTGGATCAGCAGCAGGTCGATATGATCCGTCGCCAGGTTCACCAGCGACTGCTCGGCGCTTTTAATGATATGTGCGCTATCGGTAATGTAATGACCAAGGGTATGTTCAGGTTTTGCCGTCGTGGCAATACCGCATTTGGTGACAATTTCCATCCGCTCACGCAGCGCCGGAACCAGCTTGAGGGCTTCTCCGAACGCCGCTTCACACGCATAGCCGCCATAAATGTCAGCATGATCGACGGTGGTGATCCCTAAATCGAGGTGCTCCTCAATGAAGCTCGCCAGTTGCAGGGGGGACATATTCCAGTCCATCAGGCGCCAGTAACCCATCACAAAGCGGGAGAATTCTGGCCCCTGGGGGGCAAGGGTAATACGCTGAACCATAACATTTTCCTCAAGGAAGTGATGTCATGAGTATACGCAATAAGCGTGTTAAAACAGTGAAGGTTGCTGGGGTTCTTCGGTTTCACCGGGCTTGTTTGCACGTATTTTGCGCAGAAACCGCTGGCGGCAGAGGCGAAGCACCTCCTGCTTTTGCGTGTCGCTGAAATTTTGCCAGTTAAACCGCTCGTCGCGGGTACGCATACAACCACGGCAATAACCGCGTTCATCCACCTGACAAATCCCCCGGCACGGGCTCTGGATGGGGAAAAACTCCAGCTGCTCTGCCACGCTCACCTCCGAATACCGACACTCACCTACAGTGAAGACGTTAAACGCTCCACGTGCAAGGGCTTTACCACAGTTTTGTGGCATTAAGGTTTCACTAATCTTCCCTCTCTATACTCGCCTCATCAATATGATGACAGGTTTCTTTTCGATGTGGTTAACGAAGAAGTTACAGTGTAACGATATAAAATTCACTCTGGGTTGTGCGCTTTTCTTTACGCTGATAAACGCACTGTTTATTCAACGTAGCTGGGCCATTATTGCCCCGGCAAGGCTTCACGATATCCTTTTTGCCGCGTCCGTGCCGCTGGTGCTGTTCTGCGGCTGGGTGATTGTCTTCAGCCTGCTCAATATCCCTTTTATCCGTAAACCGCTGCTGATCGTCTTAACCGTCGGCTGTGCCGCGGCAACGTACTTTATGTATACCTATGGCGCGGTTATCGATCAGAACATGATTGTTAACGTGTTCGAAACCAACTCCCAGGAAGCCACAGCGCTGGTCACGCCGCAGATGATTCTGTGGATTGTCATAGCAGGACTGGTTCCTTCCGTGGTGTTGGCGATGACGCGTATTCAGACCGGAAAATGGTGGTATGCGCTGCTGATGCGCGTTGCCGCCATGCTTGGCGCCCTGCTGGTGATCATCCTCGTCGCCGCCGTGTTTTATAAAGATTATGCGTCGCTGTTTCGCAACAATAAGAGCATCGTCAAGATGGTCACCCCTGCTAACTACGTCAGCGCCATGATGAAATACAGCAAAATGCGCTGGTTCGAAGGTGACCAAACGCTGGTGCGTATAGGTGAAGATGCGCATAAAGGCTCGCTGATTGCAGGTCAGAACAAGAAAACGGTTCTGGTGCTGGTTGTCGGTGAGGCCTCACGTGCCGCGAACTACTCGCTGAATGGTTATGGCCGTGAAACGAACCCGGAACTGAAAAAGCAGGATGTCATCAACTTCCCGCAGGCCACGTCATGCGGTACCGAAACGGCCGTTTCCGTTCCCTGCATGTTCTCCGGGATGACGCGCAGCAAATACGATGCCGACCTGGCGCATCACCAGGAAGGGTTGCTCGATGTGCTCAAACACGCGGGAATCAACCTGCTGTGGCGCGACAATGACGGCGGCTGTAAAGGTGCCTGCGACCGCGTACCCCATACCGATATGACCCAGTGGAACCTGGATCAGTTCTGCAAAGACAAGTCCTGTATTGATGATGTGAACTTCTACCGTCTCGACAACGTGCTGGACGGCCTGAAACAGGACACCGTACTGGTTATCCACCTGATGGGCAGCCACGGCCCGGCTTACTATCACCGTTACCCGGACAATTTCCGCAAATTCACCCCAACCTGCGAAACCAATGAGATTCAGGATTGCGATCACCAGGCGCTGATGAATACCTATGACAACACCATTCTGTATACCGACAGCGTGGTCAGCAAAACCATCAATGCGCTGAAGGCACGTCAGGCGAATATGAACACCGCACTGATTTACCTTTCCGACCACGGCGAATCGCTGGGCGAAAGCGGAATTTATCTGCACGGCACGCCGTACATGCTGGCGCCAGAGCAACAAACGCACATTCCGTTTATGTTCTGGTTATCACCGGACTACGCGAAAAACTTTGGTATCAACGCGCAGTGCCTGCGCGACTACGCCGCAAAAAATGCGGTTTCGCAGGATAATCTGTTCTCTACCGTACTGGGTATGATGGATGTGAAATCAACGGTTTATCAGCAGCAACTGGATATTCTGAACGCATGTCGTCAGTAAACGCCCTTGCAATAGACCGAACGGTCTATTAGAGTTTGGCCATGAGCAGAAATACTGAACACGATACACGCGAACATTTACTGGCGACCGGCGAGCGGCTTTGCATGCATCGCGGGTTTACCGGTATGGGGTTAAGCGAGTTACTTAAAACCGCTGAAGTGCCAAAGGGGTCGTTTTATCACTACTTCCGATCCAAAGAGGCGTTTGGCGTGGCGATGCTGGAGAGGCACTATGCCAGCTACCATCAACGCCTGGCCACCCAGTTCGCCAGTGGTGAAGGAAACTATCGGGATCGTGTTCTCAACTACTATCAGGAAACGCTGAACCAGTTCTGTCAGCAGGGCATTATCAGCGGATGCCTGACGGTAAAACTCTCTGCAGAAGTGTGCGATCTCTCCGAAGATATGCGTGCGGCAATGGATAAAGGAGCCAGCGGCGTGATCGCCCTGCTGGCGCAGGCGCTTGAGAATGGCCGCCGTGAAAAAACGCTGGCCTTCGCCGGTGAGGCGTTAACCCAGGCGCAGGTTTTATATTCGCTCTGGTTAGGGGCGAACCTGCAGGCCAAAATTTCCCGCAGTGCCGTGCCGCTGGAAAGCGCACTGGCACATGTTAATAGCAGCATTACTGCGCCTGGCGTGTAGCAGGCGTTTTTATTTACTTAATTACTAGTCGACTGGTCTACTCAGGAGTCGTTATGTCAGCTGAAAAACTTTTCACCCCACTGAAAGTGGGCGCCGTCACCGCACCAAACCGCGTGTTTATGGCCCCACTCACCCGTCTGCGCAGCATTGAGCCGGGTGATATCCCAACCCCACTGATGGGTGAATACTATCGTCAGCGCGCCAGCTCTGGCCTCATCATCACTGAAGCCACGCAGATTTCCGCACAGGCGAAGGGATATGCCGGCGCACCAGGCCTGCACAGCCCGGAGCAGATTGCCGCCTGGAAGAAAATCACCGCTGGCGTTCACGCCGAAGAGGGTCGCATTGCGGTTCAGCTGTGGCACACCGGTCGTATCTCTCACAGCAGCATTCAGCCTGGCGGTCAGGCGCCGGTTTCCGCGTCGGCCCTGAATGCGAATACCCGCACTTCCCTGCGCGATGAAAACGGTAACGCGATCCGCGTCGATACCTCAACGCCACGCGCCCTTGAGCTGGATGAGATCCCGGGTATCGTGAACGATTTCCGTCAGGCCGTAGCTAACGCCCGCGAAGCCGGTTTTGATCTGGTTGAACTGCATTCCGCGCACGGTTACCTCCTGCACCAGTTCCTTTCACCGTCGTCCAACCACCGCACTGACCAGTACGGCGGCAGCGTCGAAAACCGCGCCCGTCTGGTGCTGGAAGTGGTTGATGCCGTTTGTCAGGAGTGGAGCCCGGACCGTATTGGTATTCGCGTCTCCCCAATCGGTACGTTCCAGAACGTCGACAACGGTCCGAACGAAGAAGCGGACGCGCTGTATCTGATTGAAGAACTGGCGAAACGCGGTATCGCGTATCTGCACATGTCCGAGCCGGACTGGGCCGGTGGTCAGCCTTACTCTGAGGCTTTCCGCCAGAAAGTGCGCGAGCGTTTCCACGGGGTGATCATCGGTGCGGGGGCCTATACGCCTGAGAAAGCCGAAGATCTGATTAATAAAGGGTTGATCGACGCCGTGGCCTTTGGTCGTGATTACATTGCCAACCCGGACCTGGTTGCCCGTCTGCAGCAGAAAGCAGCGCTGAACCCACAGCGCCCGGAAAGCTTCTACGGCGGCGGCGCGGAAGGCTATACCGACTACCCTACGCTGTAATCTCTCCGTTGTGCATTGATAGCGGCGGCCTTTCGCCGCTATACTAAAACATCGTTTCTGTTCAAAAAGATACACTACTCCATTGGTTAATGAGGAAATTATGCGCCTACTTCACACCATGCTGCGCGTTGGCGATCTGCAACGTTCCATCGATTTCTACACTAACGTACTGGGTATGAAGCTGCTGCGCACCAGCGAAAACCCGGAATACAAATACTCGCTGGCATTCGTGGGTTACGGCCCGGAAACGGATGAAGCGGTTATCGAGCTGACCTATAACTGGGGCGTCGACAGCTATGAGCTGGGCACGGCCTATGGCCACATCGCGCTGGAAGTGGACAACGCGGCAGAAGCCTGTGAACGCATTCGCAGCAACGGTGGCAACGTCACGCGTGAAGCGGGCCCGGTAAAAGGCGGCACCACCGTGATTGCGTTTGTTGAAGATCCAGACGGTTATAAAATCGAGCTGATTGAAGCCAAAGACGCCGGTCGCGGTCTGGGCAACTGATCCCTCAGGGCGCACTATGCGCCCGTTGTTTTACTGCATCCCACGCCAAAATTTGCCATAATGCGCTCTGCTTTTTTCCCCTTGTAAGAGACCCTGATGTCCGATAACGCTCAACTTACCGGTCTGTGCGACCGTTTTCGTGGTTTTTATCCTGTTGTCATTGATGTCGAAACAGCCGGATTTAACGCTAAAACCGATGCGCTGCTTGAAATTGCCGCCATCACGCTGAAGATGGATGAAGAGGGCTGGCTTACACCGGACACCACGCTGCATTTCCACGTTGAGCCCTTTGAAGGCGCAAACCTGCAGCCAGAGGCGCTGGCGTTTAATGGCATCGATCCGCATAACCCGCTGCGCGGTGCGGTGAGCGAATATGACGCGCTGCACGCCATTTTCAAAATGGTGCGTAAAGGCATGAAAGAGAGCAACTGCAGCCGCGCCATTATGGTGGCGCATAACGCCACGTTCGATCACAGCTTTACGATGGCCGCCGCCGAGCGAGCCTCTCTTAAGCGTAACCCCTTCCACCCGTTTGTGACCTTTGACACCGCCGCACTGAGTGGCCTGGCGCTGGGACAAACGGTCTTGTCAAAAGCCTGTATTACGGCCGGGATTGAGTTTGACGGCACGCAGGCGCACTCCGCGCTGTATGATACGGAGCGCACCGCAGAGCTGTTCTGTGAAATAGTCAACCGCTGGAAGCGTCTGGGCGGCTGGCCGCTGGCGATGGGCGACAGCGAAGAATAAAAAAAAGCGACCTCTTAAGGTCGCTTTTTTATTTGCGCAGAAAATTACTCTGCGTCCGGCTCTTCGGTTTTGTACTTCGCAGCCGTCTCTTTGATCAGCTGCTGCAGTTCGCCGCGCTGATACATTTCAATCAGGATATCGCAACCGCCAACCAGTTCACCGTCGACCCACAGCTGCGGGAACGTCGGCCAGTTCGCGTATTTTGGCAGCTCAGCGCGGATGTCCGGGTTTTGCAGGATATCAACGTAAGCAAAACGTTCACCACAGGCAGACAGCGCCTGAACCGCTTGCGCGGAGAAGCCACAGCTTGGCAGCTTCGGAGAACCTTTCATATACAGCAGAATCGGGTTTTCAGCGATCTGGCGCTGGATTTTTTCAATAGTGGTGCTCATGTCTTGCTTCCTTTAACTTCTGTTACGGCATTAGTCTGACATTGTAGCGGTTCAGACTGGCATCGGAAAATAACATTTTTGTCACGTATAGCTATTTTATCGCGAGTGGCGAAAAGTTGCATTGTAAATGGTGCTTAACCCTGCGGCAGGCAGGGTTTTGCTTAGGGCGTGAACAATTGTGCGACAAATCGATGAATTTTTTTGCACTTACTAACGAAACAGGTTTTTAGATTGAAAAATGCTATTAACTTCTCGGGTTTTTATGGATTAGAATCGACGGGCTTTGTAAATCACACGCGGGTATTATTGATGACCTGCATTTATCAGGGGACTGCCCAGTGGCGCGGATAAATAAAATCTCGATCACGCTCTGTGCTTTACTGTTTACATCACTCTCTTTCACGCCAGCGGCAAACGCCTCTCAACAGGCGCGGCACTCTGCTGTGCAAAAAACGCATCTGGCAAAAACCACAGAACGTAAAAAAAAGACTACCAGTAAGAACGAAAAGAAAAAAACAACCGCTCAAACGAAAAAGACCGCCTCCAGCAAATCGAAATCAACATCTTCCCGCACTGCCCTCGCATCGAAACGTAAAGCCTCAAAAACTGCTGCCAACCTCGTAACGGAAAAATGCACCACGCGCAAAGGGCATAAAGCCAAATGCACGAAAGTGACAAAAATTGCCGACGCGCATAAGGTTCGGGTACAGAAAGCGCAAAAAACGGCGATGAATAAGCTGATGGGGCAAATTGGCAAACCGTATCGCTGGGGTGGCACCTCTCCCCGCACCGGTTTTGACTGCAGCGGGCTGGTGTATTACGCCTATAAAGATCTGGTGAAATTCCGCATTCCGCGCACCGCCAATGAAATGTACCACCTGCGCGACGCCGCCCCTGTTAACCGTGGCGAGCTGCAAAATGGCGATCTGGTCTTCTTCCGCACCCAGGGTCGCGGTACGGCTGATCACGTCGGCGTGTATGTGGGTAACGGGAAGTTTATTCAGTCCCCACGAAGCGGTCAGGACATTCAGATCACCTCGCTTAGCGAAGACTACTGGGTGCGTCACTACGTCGGCGCACGCCGCGTCATGACGCCGAAAACCATCCGCTAAACCCTGCCCTGCCGTCACCACGGCAGGGTAAGTTCCTCTTTTGCATACCCTTTCAATTTGCTATCCTGTCCTTGTTGTCTGTGTGGTTATTGGCAACGCAAAATACAATAAGGAGAGAAGCAATGTCGTTCGAATTACCTGCACTACCGTATGCAAAAGACGCCCTGGCACCGCACATTTCTGCGGAAACCCTGGAATATCATTACGGCAAACATCACCAGACCTATGTCACCAACCTGAACAACCTGATCAAGGGCACCGATTTTGAAGGCAAAACGCTGGAAGAGATCGTCCGCAGTTCAGACGGTGGCGTATTCAACAACGCTGCTCAGGTGTGGAACCACACCTTCTACTGGCACTGCCTGGCACCAAATGCTGGCGGCGAGCCGACCGGCGAACTGGCTGCTGCGATTAACGCCGCCTTTGGCAGCTTTGCGGAGTTCAAAGCGAAATTTACCGATGCCGCAATCAAAAACTTCGGTTCTGGCTGGACATGGCTGGTAAAAGAGGCCGATGGCAAACTGGCTATCGTCTCCACGTCTAACGCGGGTACACCACTGACCACCAGCGCGACACCGCTGATGACCGTGGATGTCTGGGAACACGCATACTACATTGATTACCGTAACGCGCGTCCTAACTACCTGGAGCACTTCTGGGCACTGGTTAACTGGGACTTTGTGGCGAAGAACTTCGCCGCGTAAGAGAGACGCAGAAGGGTTTCCCCTTCTGCGTTTTTTTATTCGGCAGCACAGGCCGCTTCAGGCTGTTTACGACCCGACATCATCACTAACAGCAGGCCAAGCGCGGCAATAATGGCCCCCATCACCGGCACAAAGCTGTATCCCAGACCACCCGAAATCACAGCACCGCCCGCTGCGGCACCGAGCGCATTGCCCAGATTGAACGCGCCAATATTCACCGACGATGAGAGGCCCGGCGCCTCATGCGCGACGCGCATTACGCGCATCTGCAGCGGTGGAACCACGGCAAAGGTGGCCGCACCCCAGACGACCATCGCAATGGCCGCGCCATACTCATTACGCGCCAGCCAGGGAATGGCAATCATGATGACAATCAGCAGGGTCAGAAAACCCTTCAGCGTTCCGCTCACGGAGCGGTCAGCAAATTTCCCGCCCAGATAGTTACCAATCGAGAAGCCCACGCCAATCAGCACCAGCATCGCGGTGATAAAGATCGGCGTCGCGTGAGTGATGTCATGCAGCACCGGCGAAATATAGGTGTAAAGGGTAAACATCGCCCCGGCACCCAGCACGGTGGTGAGCAGCGCAGAAAGGACCTGCGGACGCATCAGTACCGACAGCTCTTTACGTACCTCAGGACGCTCACCAGCGCTGCCTTTCGGCAGGGAGAAGAACAAGGCCACCATCGCGACAACGCCCAGTACGGCGGTTGCGAGGAACGACATACGCCAGCCAATGACCTCACCCAGCCAGGTGGCCGCAGGAACGCCGCCAATGTTGGCGATGGTCAGGCCCATAAACATGGTTGCCACGGCACTCGCCTGCTTGTGTTTGGGCACCACGCTTGCCGCCACCACCGACCCCAGCCCAAAGAAAGCGCCGTGGTTAAGGCTTGTCAGAATGCGTGACAGCATCAGCGTGGTGTAATCCGGCGAAATGGCGGAGAGCACGTTGCCAAGGGTAAAGATAGCCATCAGGAAAATCAGCGCATTGCGGCGCGCTCGGTGGGAAAGCAACAGCGTCATCAGCGGTGCCCCTACCATCACACCAATGGCATAGGCGCTGATTAACATCCCGGCTGCAGGGATAGAGACGTCCACACCGCGGGCGATAACCGGTAAGAGTCCCATAGGGGAAAATTCAGTGGTGCCAATCCCAAAAGCGCCAATCGCCAGGGCCAGCAGGGGAAAATTGATTTTCATGCGTCAACTCCGGATGCCGTGTCATGTGGTGACACAGAACAAAGAAGCCGAAAGCATGACATCAATCACAAAAAATGAGAAGTTAACAAATTGGCAAAAGATTTTTGCCGGAGATGTAACAATCAGGACGAGCGGGAGAGAGCGAACGCCCCCTCCGCGTAAATCAGTGCAGTGCAGCCGTCAGACCTGCAGCAACAATCAGCGCCAGCACAATAACGGTGGTGAACAGCGAAAACTTCAGATCGGAACTCATCAATTTTTCTCCTTTTAATCCCCCCACGAAAAGTGAGCTTGCTCATTTTTACACAATTTACGTCAAAAATCTTCCAGGATTTAAACGGATAACCACTTTAGCTCTTCCCCTTTTCATCAAGATAGGACAAAATTCCACGCTAAATTTATTAGCGTACCGGCCATTGACCCCCTCCTGACGTCCCGTGTCGTTTTCCTGGCGTGCCGCAATTCAAAATTGCGTGATAAGGGTGAGAGAAGGCAAACGTTTACCTTCAAGGTTTTCAGGAGTTTAGGATATGGTCTGGAGTGACATTTAATGGCAACAATTAAAGACGTAGCAAAACGCGCAAACGTTTCCACTACAACCGTATCACATGTAATTAACAAAACCCGCTTCGTGGCGGAAGAGACGCGCAACGCCGTCTGGGCGGCAATCAAAGAGCTGCACTACTCGCCGAGTGCCGTTGCGCGTAGCCTTAAAGTTAATCACACCAAATCCATTGGTTTGCTGGCGACCAGCAGTGAAGCGGCCTATTTTGCCGAAATCATCGAAGCGGTTGAGAAAAACTGCTTCCAGAAAGGCTATACCCTTATCCTCGGCAACGCGTGGAACAATATTGAAAAACAGCGCGCCTATCTGTCGATGATGGCGCAAAAACGCGTGGATGGCCTTCTGGTGATGTGTTCCGAATACCCGGAATCTGTCCTTTCCATGCTGGAAGAGTATCGTCATATCCCAATGGTGGTGATGGACTGGGGCGAAGCGCGCGCCGACTTTACCGACTCCGTCATCGATAACGCCTTCGAAGGCGGTTATATGGCGGGTCGCTATCTGATTGAACGCGGTCACCGTGAAATAGGCGTGATCCCGGGGCCGCTTGAGCGCAACACCGGTGCTGGCCGTCTGGCCGGGTTTATGAAGGCGATGGAAGAAGCGCTGATCACCGTGCCGGAAAACTGGATCGTGCAGGGCGACTTTGAGCCGGAGTCTGGCTACCGCGCCATGCAGCAGATCGTTTCTCAGCCGCATCGTCCAACGGCGGTGTTCTGCGGCGGGGACATCATGGCGATGGGGGCCCTGTGTGCAGCCGATGAGCTGGGCCTGCGCGTGCCGCAGGATATTTCCGTGATCGGCTATGACAACGTGCGCAACGCGCGCTTCTTCACGCCTGCGCTGACCACCATCCACCAGCCGAAGGACTCCCTCGGTGAAACGGCCTTCAATATGCTGATGGACAGGATCGTCAACAAACGTGAAGAGTCGCAGTCCATTGAAGTTCACCCGCGCCTTATCGAGCGCCGTTCCGTTGCGGATGGTCCATTCCGCGACTACCGTCGTTAATCTCGTGTGGAGCCAGCTAAGCTGGCTCCCGTAGCCATTCCCGGTTAAGCGTTTCGCTGTCTCCCAGATAATCCAGTAGCCATGCCATGGCGGGCGACACATCATTTTGTTGCCACGTCAGGCAGCAGGCCGCATCCGGGAACGGATTCTCCAGCGTCAGCTCGACCCATTCACCGGTATCGATTCTCGGCTTAGCGAAATGGACGGGAACCATCGCGACGCACAGCCCGGCGCTGAGGCAGGTCGCGGAGGATTCCCAGTCCGGCGCCACCACCCGCCGCTGGTTATCAAGAAGCCAGGTGATACGTTTTGGCAACGAGCGCGAGGTATCCTCCAGCACCAGCGACGGCCAGTTGCGCAGCGTGTCGTCACTCAGCGGTCCCTCCAGGGCAGCCAGCGGATGATCGTGTGCCACGACGCATTTCCAGCTCAACATGCCCATATCGCGAAACGCATAGCGCCCCCCGACGGGGATCGCCTGGGTTGCGCCAATCGCCATCTCTGCCCTGCCGTCCGCCAGCGCGTCCCAGACCCCGTTGAATACCTCCTGCGAGACGCGAAGTTCAACGTCTGAAAAATGACGATAGAAATCCACAATCATCTGCCGGGTGCGCTCGGGTTTGACGATGTTATCCACGGCGATGGAAAGATGTCCGCGCCAGCCGTTGGCGATCTGCTGGCACTGTTCGCGGGTGATCTGCATTTTTTTGATAACAGAACGCCCTTCTTTCAAAAACCACGCGCCAGCAGGCGTTAATTCCACATCGCGATGCCGCCGTTCGAACAGCGGAACCGCCAGCCACTCTTCAAGCTGCCGCACCGTGTAGCTGATAGCCGAAGGGACGCGGTGCAACTCCTGTGCCGCACCGCTAAAGCTGCCGTTACGCGCGACAGCATCCACCACTTCAAGAGAATAATCTGACCACATTTTCTGCCTGCAAAAAATTTGAATGCAACCGCCAAATATTAGCGTTTCACAACCCGCTTTGCACTCCCTACACTCTGCGCCAGTGTCTACCTGCCTCCTCAAGGAGAATAAAACAATGCAACCCAGGAATGGATTTTTAGTCTGGCTCGGCGGTTTGAGCGTGCTGGGCTTTTTGGCCACCGATATGTACCTGCCCGCGTTTGCGGCGATGCAGGAAGATCTGCAAACGCCAGCCGCGGCCATCAGCGCCAGCCTGAGTTTGTTCCTCGCCGGATTTGCCATCGCACAGCTGCTCTGGGGCCCGCTCTCCGATCGCTTCGGGCGTAAACCGGTGTTGTTGCTGGGCCTGGCCATTTTTGCCGCAGGCTGTCTGGGAATGTTGTGGGTACGCGATGCGACCTGGCTGCTGGTGCTGCGCTTTGTGCAGGCCGTCGGCGTCTGTGCCGCGGCGGTAACCTGGCAGGCTCTCGTGACCGACTACTACCCGGCCAACCGTACCAACCGCATTTTCGCCACCATTATGCCGCTGGTTGGCCTGTCACCCGCCCTCGCTCCCCTGCTGGGCAGCTGGATCCTCGCGCACTTTGACTGGCAGGCCATTTTTGCCACGTTGTTTGCCATCACACTGATACTGATGCTGCCGGCGTTTGCCCTCAAGCCCGCGCATAAAAAAGAGGCGCATGCTGACGCCAAACCGATCACGTTCCTCTCCCTGCTGAGCGCCAAAGCGTATCGTGGTAACGTCCTGGTCTATGCCGCCTGCTCGGCGAGCTTCTTCGCCTGGCTCACCGGCTCGCCGTTTATTCTGCACGATATGGGGTACAGCCCGGCCGCCATTGGCCTGAGCTATGTCCCACAGACCATCGCCTTCCTGCTGGGCGGATATGGCTGCCGTGCGGCGCTGCAGAAATGGGAAGGCCAGCAGATGCTGCCCTGGCTGCTGGCGTTGTTTGCGTTGAGCGTGGGCGCCACCTGGGCCGTTGGGTTTATCCCAGGCGTCGGTCTGGCGGAGATTTTGATTCCGTTCTGCGTGATGGCGGTGGCTAACGGTGCCATTTACCCTATCGTGGTCGCACAGGCGTTACGTCCTTTCCCGCAGGCGACAGGACGCGCCGCGGCGCTGCAAAATACCCTGCAACTCGGCCTGTGCTTCCTGGCAAGCCTGGTGGTGTCAGCGCTGATTGCCACCCCGCTGTTGACCACCACCAGCGTGATGCTGGTCACCGTTGCGCTGGCAGGCTTAGGCTATCGCATGCAGTCATCAGCGCATCGTGAGCAGAATGAAGAGGTTCAGAGAGAAACATCACATGCCTGATTACGCGGGGAATTATGCTTAAAGCAATTAATTAGCCAGCTAACAATTTTCTGTTGAATCACCAAATTTTGAAGCCTATACTAAATTTGGTTCGATTAATTACGATAAATATTAAGTGTTAACGGGAGCCGGAGTGCTCCCGTTTTACCATGGAAGGCATTTCGGCAAGGGATATCTCCCTTCCTCTGTTCTACGTCGGATACTAGCCTCGCGGTATTTACCGTGAGATTTCTCACAAACCATAAAAAGCGTCTACGCTGTTTGAAGGTTCTGATCACAGTAAGGTGATGGAGAAGCTATGAGTTCATCGTGTATAGAAGAAGTCAGCGTTCCGGACGATAACTGGTCCCGGATCGTCAGTGAACTGTTAGGTCGTGCAGGCATCACTATCAACGGATCTTCACCCTCCGATCCGCAGGTCAAACATCCCGATTTTTTTAAACGCGTGCTGCGCGAGGGATCGTTAGGGCTGGGCGAAAGCTATATGGATGGCTGGTGGGATTGCGAGCGGCTGGATATTTTCTTTGCCAGCGTTTTACGCGCCGGTCTGGAGAACCAGCTTCCCCGCAATATAAAAGATACGTTGCGCGTCGCCTCCGCCCGTTTGTTCAATCTGCAAAGCAAAAAGCGGGCGTGGATCGTGGGCAAAGAGCACTACGACCTCGGTAACGATTTGTTCAGCCGCATGCTGGATCCCTTCATGCAATACTCCTGCGCCTACTGGAAAAAGGCGACAACCCTCGAAGAAGCCCAGCAGGATAAACTGCGTCTGATTAGCGAGAAACTGCAGCTGCAGCCCGGCATGCGTGTGCTGGATATCGGCTGTGGCTGGGGCGGTCTGGCGTATTTTATGGCGAAGCACTACGGCGTCAGCGTGGTCGGCGTAACCATTTCAGCCGAACAGCAAAAAATGGCCCGGGAGCGCTGTCAGGGTCTCGACGTTGATATCCGTCTGCAGGATTACCGCGACCTCAACGAGCAGTTTGATCGCATTGTTTCCGTGGGCATGTTTGAGCACGTGGGGCCGAAAAATTACGACACCTATTTTGAGGTGGTGGATCGTAATTTAAAACCCGACGGCATCTTCCTGCTGCACACCATAGGCTCTAAGCGCACGGACAATAACGTTGACCCGTGGATCAATAAATACATCTTCCCGAATGGCTGTTTGCCTTCCGTTCGCCAGATTGCCAACGCCAGCGAAAGCCACTTCATTATGGAAGACTGGCATAACTTTGGCGCGGATTACGACACCACGCTTATGGCGTGGCATGAACGTTTCCAGCAAGCGTGGCCTGAGATTGCAGACAACTATTCTGAACGATTTAAACGGATGTTCAGCTATTATCTGAATGCCTGCGCAGGTGCGTTCCGCGCGCGTGATATTCAGCTCTGGCAGGTGGTCTTCAGTCGCGGGATTGAACACGGCTTACGTGTGCCGCGCTAAAAAATAACCCCGGGTATCCGGGGTTATTTTTTTATTCTTCTTCGGTGGCCTTTATTATGGCTGCCTCTTTCGCCGCCAGCACACGCTCGACGGTATCCACCACCGCCTGGGTTTGCGGATCGATTTCGATATTCACACGCTGCCCCAGTTTTTTCGCCCCCAGCGTCGTACGCTGCAGCGTTTCCGGAATTAAATGCACGCAAAAACGCGTCGGCGTCACTTCTCCGACTGTCAGGCTAATCCCATCAATACCAATAAATCCTTTATACAGGATGTATTTCATTAATGACGGATCCTGCACTTTAAACCAGATTTGACGGTTATTTTCAGAGGTGACAATTTTCGCCACTTCGGCGGTGGTCATGATATGGCCCGACATCAGGTGGCCGCCAATTTCATCGCTAAACTTCGCCGCACGCTCTACGTTTACGGTATCGCCCACCACCAGTGCGCCCAGGTTGGTGATACGCAGCGTTTCTTTCATTAAATCAAAGCTAATCTGGTTGCCGTTAATTTCGGTCACCGTCAGGCAGCAGCCGTTATGCGCAACCGATGCACCGGTTTCGATGCCATCCAGCATATATTCTGGCAGCTCAACGACGTGAGTACGGAAATTAGGTTTTTCATCAATGGACACCACTTTAGCGGTGCCCTGCACAATACCAGTAAACATGCTTACAACTCCTGTATTTTCCGGACGGTGGTGACACCGTTTAATCCCACCACAATAACAGTTGGAAATACAGGTTGCCAGAGCAGCGCATTTTCTGGCGATTTTTTCACTAGATTAATAGCTAAAGCCCGCTACAATAGCTGGCACCCCCTCTGCTTTTTCTTCTTGCTGCCAGTTACGGCGGCTTTTTTAGTCTCTCATATAACTACAAAATAAAGGTGTTCACGTGCAGAAGTACATGAATGAAGCGCGGCAGTTATTGGCACTGGCTATCCCGGTGATCATCGCGCAGGTGGCCCAGACCGCAATGGGATTTGTGGATACGGTGATGGCCGGTGGCTACAGCGCCACCGATATGGCCGCCGTGGCAATCGGAACCTCTATCTGGCTTCCGGCCATTCTCTTCGGTCACGGCCTGCTGCTGGCACTCACGCCGGTTATCGCCCAGCTGAATGGTTCCGGCCGACGTGAACGTATCGCCCATCAGGTGCGCCAGGGCTTTTGGCTGGCTGGTTTTGTCTCCGTACTGATTATGATCGTGCTCTGGAACGCCGGGCATATCATTCGCGCCATGCATAATATCGACCCGGCTCTGGCAGACAAAGCCGTGGGGTATCTGCGCGCCCTGCTCTGGGGTGTACCGGGTTATCTCTTCTTCCAGGTGGCGCGTAACCAGTGCGAAGGCCTGGCAAAAACCAAGCCGGGGATGGTCATGGGCTTTATCGGTTTACTGGTCAACATTCCGGTGAACTATATCTTTATTTACGGCCATTTTGGTATGCCGGAGCTTGGCGGCGTAGGCTGCGGCGTGGCAACAGCGGCGGTGTACTGGGTGATGTTCTTTAGCATACTCACCTTTGTTAAACACGCCCGCTCCCTGCGTGATATCCGTAATGAGCGTTCATTCAGCACGCCGGACTGGCACATTATGATGCGTCTGGTCCAGCTGGGGCTGCCCATTGCGCTGGCACTGTTCTTCGAAGTGACTCTGTTTGCCGTGGTCGCCCTGCTGGTCTCGCCGCTGGGCATTGTGAACGTGGCCGGACACCAGATTGCGCTGAACTTCAGCTCGCTGATGTTCGTCCTGCCGATGTCGCTGGCGGCCGCGGTCACCATCCGCGTCGGCTTTCGTCTGGGGCAAGGTTCAACCCTTGATGCACAAACGGCTGCACGCACCGGGCTCGGCGTGGGTGTCTGTATGGCGGTCTGCACCGCGCTTTTCACCGTCGCACTGCGGGAGCAAATTGCCCTGCTCTACAATGACAACCCGGAAGTGGTGATGCTGGCATCGCATCTGATGCTGCTGGCAGCGGTATACCAGATCTCTGACTCCATCCAGGTGATCGGCAGCGGCGTACTGCGTGGTTATAAAGATACCCGCTCCATCTTCTTTATTACCTTCATCGCCTACTGGGTGTTGGGTCTGCCGAGCGGTTACATTCTCGCGCTCACCGATCTGGTGGTGGATCGTATGGGGCCCGCGGGGTTCTGGATCGGCTTTATCATCGGTCTGACCTCTGCGGCTATCATGATGATGCTGCGTATGCGCTTCCTGCAGCGTCAGCCATCCACGGTAATTTTGCAACGCGCCGCACGTTAAATACACAGTAGCCGCCTGCTGGCGGCTACTTTCTCTTCACTTTGCGCGGTAATGAAGCAATCGCGTGAAATCAGAGAGAAAAATGCATTTTGCCTCTTGCCACTGCGGTGCTGTGCCGCTAATATTCGTCCCCGTTGTCACCGACAACACGTTGCGTTCATAGCTCAGTTGGTTAGAGCACCACCTTGACATGGTGGGGGTCGTTGGTTCGAGTCCAATTGAACGCACCATTCTGCGTCCGTAGCTCAGTTGGTTAGAGCACCACCTTGACATGGTGGGGGTCGGTGGTTCGAGTCCACTCGGACGCACCATTTCAGTCCTGAAATGGTGCAAATCCTCTTCTTGTAGTCTGAATAATCCCAATCGTCTGATTTTTTACGCTTTCTCCTGCTACGCTTTTCATATGACAAAAAAAAGCAGGAACAGTGTCGATGAAAAAAATCGCCATTATCGGCTCCGGCCCCACAGGGATTTACACCTTTTACGCGCTCCTGAAGCATAAAACGCCACTGGCCGTTTCCATTTTCGAAAAAGCCGAGGAAGCGGGCGTGGGCATGCCCTATCGAATTGATGAAAACTCGCGTCTGATGCTGGCGAATATTGCCAGCATTGAAATCCCGCCCGTTTTTATGACCTACCTCGACTGGTTAAAAGAGCAGAGTGCAGCCCATCTCGCCCGCTATCACGTCGATAAAGCTTCCCTGCATGATCGGCAGTTTCTGCCCCGTATTCTGCTGGGGGAGTATTTTCGCGACAGTTTTCTCACGGTGGTTAAAGAGGCCCGCAGGCTGGGATTTCAGGTCGATATCCATGAATCCGCCGAGGTGACGGATATCGCCACCGACAAAGACGGCGTTACGCTTTCGGTAAATGACAACCGCTTACCTGAACGCTTCAACCTTGCCGTCATCGCCACCGGCCACGTCTGGCCTGATGAGGATGAGGCCACGCGCACCTTCTTCCCAAGCCCCTGGTCCGGGTTGATGGACGCTGACATTCCAGCCTGTCGGGTGGGGATTATGGGGACCTCATTAAGCGGACTGGACGCCGCCATGGCGGTTGTTATGCAGCATGGCGCCTTTGTTGATGACAAATTCGTTCTGGATAAGGGCAGCGAGGCGTTAAAAATAGTCCTCATGTCCCGGACAGGCATTCTCCCTGAGGCCGATTTTTACTGCCCTATTCCTTACGAGCCGCTGTCGGTATTAACTGAATTTGTCATTGAGAATGAAATCGCCAAAGGGTCTGACGGCCTGCTGGATCGTATTTTTGCCCTGATGGTGAAAGAGCTGGAACTCGCCGACCCGGCATGGTGTGAGAAAATCGGGCTGCGCGCCCTGGATGCGGACACCCTTCGCGATGCCTGGTTTGAGGACCGCAAACAGCACGGTCCGTTTAGCTGGGCAGAAGCCAATCTGAATGAGGTCGAACGCAACAAACGTGAGCGGCGAACGGTGCCCTGGCGCTACACCGTGCTTCGGTTGCACGAGGTGGTTCAGGAGATCGTGCCGCATCTTAATGGGCAGGACCAGGAACGCTTCAAACAGGGACTGGCGCGGGTGTTTATCGACAACTACGCCGCCATTCCACCGCAGTCTATCCGTCGGCTGCTTGCGCTGCGCGAGGCCGGGATCATCAGCGTTGTCGCATTAGGTGATGATTACACGCTGGATGTCGGTCGCGCCCAAACGGCGATCGCGACTGAAGACAACACCTATCTCTTTGACGTGTTTATTGATGCCCGCGGGCAAAAACCGCTGAAAACAGAGGATCTGCCTTTCCCGACACTGCGCAAACAGCTGCAGGCGACAGGCGACGAGATCCCTGATATTGGCGAGGATTACACGCTTAAAGCACCAGAAACGGTGCGCGGGAGAATCGCGTTTGGCGCGATACCGTGGCTGATGCACGATCATCCCTTCGTTCAGGGACTGGCCGAGTGTGCGGAGATTGCCGGGTCGATGGCGAAAGCGGCGGAAAAACCCGCTTCTGGGTTACGCAGGAGATTGTCGTATTTCGATAGCTGACAGGGCTTCCATGCCCTGATCGTCATTATTCGAAGAACACTTCCGGGTTCTCAGACAGAGAAACGAAGGTTTTCGTCGCTTTATCCAGCGCACGAATTTCACCGCTCTCAATGTCATACACCCAGCCGTGCAGGCGAAGGGCGTTATTGCGCAGACCCACAGCAACGGATGGATGGGTCTTGATGTTGCTCAGCTGCGCAAACACGTTCTCCTGCACCATCGCATTCACTTTGTCGATCGGCTGATCCCAGCTTTTCTTCTCCACCACCGCTTTAGCGGCATCAGAATAACGCAACCAGTGAGAGACGGCAGGCATCGGCTCCAGATTGGCGTTATCCGCAATCGCCTTCATCGCCCCGCAGTTGGAGTGACCGCAAATCACAATATCCGTCACGCCCAGCGCCACAACGGCATATTCGATGGTTGCGGAGACACCGCCCGGCTCTGGCCCGAACGGCGGCACAATGTTGCCAGCATTTCGAATGACAAAGAGCTGTCCTGGCTCTTGCTGAGTGACCAGTTCTGGTACCAGACGGCTGTCGGAGCATGAGATGAACAGCGCTTTGGGATTCTGGCTGGACGCTAAACTGCGGAAGAGCTCTTTACGTTGCGGGAAAATCTCTTTTTGAAAGTTGAGGAAACCTTCAATGATATGTTGCATAGCAATTTCTCTTTTATCTGTTGTCGTTTAGGTATGATCGGGATCACACTCGTGAAGTTTACCCATCGTGCTTTACCTGAGACAAGCAATATATTTCTGGCCCGACCGCTGCACAATCTCGTCAGCTTTTGCCAGGATGTTTTGTCCCTCAAAGGCACCGTACAGGCGGGCAAATTTTTTGCCTTCCAGAAGACCGGTAATCCGCTCAACGGTGCGGGCAGGCAGCGGCAGCATATTCGGGTAGCTCCACATAAACGAAACGGCGTCTTTTCCGGGCGTGACCTGAAGAATATCCCCCGCCAGCAATACGCCTTCGCCCTCCTGCCAGTGCAGCACCGTGCCGCCTGCAAAATGTCCCCCCAGACGCAGCAAGGTGACCGACGGGAATAGTTCCAGCGCATCCCCTTCCCAGAACTGAATGGCAGGACTGCCGCGCATGACCCACTCTCTGTCGCTGGCGTGCAGGTACACCGGTGCATCAAATGCCGCAGCCCATGTCTGCATGGTGGTGTAATAGTGTGGGTGCGAAATCGCAATCGCGCTGATGCCGCCGAGCGCAGTAATGAGCGTTTTGGTTGCCGGGTCGAGGTTGGCAATACAGTCCCAGAGAATATTGCCGTGCGGGGTACGCAAAAGCAGCGCGCGCTGGTTAATCGCAAAGGCAGGCACCGTTTTGATACTGAACAGCTGTGGCTCCAGTTGCTGCCATTTGTTGCTGTGGGTGGAAGTCACGGTAGCAAAGTCAATCCACGCCTGGCCGCTGTGCGGAACATACTGGCGTTCATCCTCGCAAATCGGGCATGTTTCCGGCGTGGTGTCATACGCAGTACCGCAGGTTTTGCAGAGTGTCATCATATGCATTCCTCAGCCATAAAGCAGAGAGTATGGCAGGGATTGTCCATATGTGCTGCGAGGTACATTGCTGGCCTTTTTTGCCCTATACTGTGCCAGTATCAAAAACTGAATAAAGCAGGTGCCACATGGAAATTGATCTCGAAAACCTGGTCTTTAACGGGCTGGATGAAGCAGAAGAGCGTAATGCGGAACGTCTGGACGACGCAGATAAAAAAGCCCAGGCGATTGTTGCAGATGACGACTGCGGCGATGCCTGCAAGATCTGATGAAAAAGCACCGGTTAACCCGGTGCTTTTTTTTATGTTACTTTTTCAGCCCGTCAATGGCCGCCTGCGCGCAGGCTTCATCAAGATGACCACCCGGCGCACCGCCGATGCCAATCGCCCCGATCACCTCATCGCCCTCTTTCACCGGCAGGCCGCCCGCCAGCAGCAGGAAGCCCGGAATATCACGCATGTTTTGCGCGCCAGCGTTGCTCTGCGCCGCTTCCATCACTTTGCCTGAGGCATTCTTTGCGCTGAGCGCCGTCCAGGCTTTCATTTCGCTGGCTTTAACCGTATGAGGACCGGCATTGTCCGTACGCTGCACGGCTTTCACCACGCCCGCACGGTCAACCACGGTGACCGTCACCTGATAATTCTTTGCCGTACACGCCTGAATGGCGGACGTGGCCAGCGCATTCGCCTGCGCCAGCGAGAGACTCTTTTGGTTTAACGTATCGGCTTGTGCCGACAGACTTACGCTACCTGCGGCCAGTGCCGCAACCATCATTAATTTTTTCATCGCACTTCCTCGCGTGTTGGGATACGTAGCAGAGCGTACCCCGCCGGGCGATGAAACATAATTCGGTTGAATACGCACTCAACCTGGTAGTTATACGGATTGCAATTTATCGTATTCGCGTATTGCCTGAACCAGACTGCCGACCCCAAGCTTGGTAAACGCCGCCGCGCGGTGTGCTTCCACCGTCCGTGGCGAGAGATTCAGCCGGGCGGCCACCTCTTTGTTGCTGAGCCCTTTCATCAACTCCCCCAGCACCTCATGCTCCCGCGCGGTTAATTGTGCGAAGCGCGCTTTCACCCGGGAGGTTTCCTGCCAGCCGGCAAACCGGCGCTGACTCTCCTCAAAGGCTAACCCTACCGTTTCAATAAGCTTATCGGCATCCAGCGGTTTGGTGAAAAACTCAAACACGCCGTTACGAAATGCCCGACGACAGGCATCTACGGTCCCGTGCCCGGTCATGATAATTACCGGCAGCAGGGGCCAGGGCCATTTCCCCTCCTCAAGCCAGGTGAGCCCGCCTTTGCCCGGCATCCGCATATCCAGCAGCATGCAGCCTACCAGCTCTGTGTCCCGTGCATGGGCTGCGGTAAAGGCATCAACGCTTTCAAACGTCCTGACCGGCCACCCCATGCCCGAAAGCAAAAACGTCATCGATTCTCTGATGGATTCATCATCATCAATCAGCCAGATTGTGTTATCCAACCGTAGCCCCCTTTCCGTTTGCCAGTTGTAGCCGGATCTCTGCCCCGCCCTGCGGTGCATTGCCCAGCGTAATCGATCCATTCATACGCGTCATTAATGATTCCGTTAAGGTCATTCCCAGTCCAATGCCCTCTTCCCGGCCGCTGTAAAACGGCATAAAGGCATTTTGTAACGCCTCCTGGCTAAAGCCGGGCCCGCCGTCCGTCACGGTAATCTGAATGCCGCTCTCGGTTTTGTGGCTTTCAATCTTTACCCAGCCAGCAGGACTCGCCTGTTGGGCCTGAATCGCATTGCTGAGCAGATTATGCAGCACCTGCTCCAGCCAGAGCGGGTCGGCCAGCACGGTGGTGGCCCCGGGGGCAAACGCATGACTGACCGAGATATGTTCAGCCCTGCGCTCATGCTCAAGTAAGTTCACCACCTGTAGCCAGCATGCTGCCAGATCGGTTTCCCGCAGGGTGACTTTCTCCTTCACAACGTGCTCACGAAAACGGGTTAATAATGCGCTAATACGCTGCGTTTGCGTCAGCGCAGCCGACAGCGCCTGCGACACGGCCTGGCCGTTTTCCTGCTGTAACTGACGCTGCGCGCCCTGGATCCACGTCTGGACGGCGGTCAGCGGCTGGTTTATCTCATGCACAATACCGGCGGTGATCTCCCCCAGGGTATTGAGCCTGGCGTGCTGGTAATAGCGCGCCCTTTGCTCGGCGTCTTTACGTGCTTTACGCTGCCAGAGCACCACGCTTGCCAGCGCAATCACTATCCCCCAGCCGATAAACAGTAAAGGGTAAACAGACCAGGAGACGCCAAACCAGTCCGGCCGGGAATCCGCTTCAAGCGTAAAAGGTTGCGTATGTTGCGGGAAGGTGCGTTGCCAGTGCCAGAATGCGTCAGAGGGCCGTTCTTCTCCGGTCGGTATGAAGCGGATCCCCAGATGGGTAAACGGATGATGCGCATTCAGAATCGGGCCGAGATCCACCCGCACGCGGATCTGACGCCAGGGGTTATAAAGCCAGTACTGCATCTCGTGGGCAGGCTCCACCCGCGCCGCATCCAGTGGGCGTCCCGTCGTTTTTTCCAGGGCGAGCAGATGGGGGAATTTTTTGCGCAAGGCGGCAATGTCTTCATCGCCATTCAGAAGCGGTAAGACCGATTCATTTTGCGTCAGGACCGCGCTTAATTCGGAAAATAACGCCGAGAACTCACGGTCTCGTTCCCAGAACTGACGGCGAATTTGTTCGGCGTAGAGCAGTATGCCGCTGAGTGTGCACGCTATCGCCCAAAGAACGATAGCGCGTTTCATCATGCTGTTGGTGGTCATTGCGTTAACAGGGGCAGTGGCGAATGCCGAGACCTTACCAGCTAACCCTGTTAAGAACAAAAAAACGTGGGGTCAGACCTCCGGCGTATGTTTAAAGCCAGTCAGCATGAGCATTAACCCGTCTGGTGATGAGGCTGGTTCAAACTGATAATGATTCCCCTGGCGATCGCCACCGATATACCACGAGATCTCGGTTTTCCCTTCCGCCAGCGCCTTACGCACGGCTTTATCCACGTCGACCATCCGGTATTCACGAACATGGTTCAGATAAAGCACGGCATCGGAACGGTAATTACAGGCCGGACGCGACGACCACTTCACGGTCGCAGGATCCCAGTCATTACTGGCCGGATAAAAGAAAATCTGATCGTCCCCATTGTTTTCTACCTTCCCACCGAAAATACGGACGCGGTATTTAAACAAGGACGGATCCTGCCCGGCGGGCAGCGGTGGGATATGGAATTTTACCAGGCTCAGCGTCTCGCTGTTTTTTGTGCGTCCACCGTTCTGCCAGTTATCTTCTACCAGTAACACCTGCGGTGAAGGTTGAGTGATGTTCGGTTCAAGACTGCTGAGCCAGACATTGGCCTTCGCCATAGAATAACCATAGGGCACGGTTGAACCACAATCCATACCGCGGTTCATGCAGCGTTCGGTCATAAAGCGGGCGGCATCGTCCGTCCAGCCGTTCATGAAATCGGCATGCGCCGTGTAGAGGCTACCCCAGCGTTCTTCACGTTCAGCCCCCTGCATCACCGGATCGAGCGACAGTTGCGCCTGACGGGTGTCCAGGCGGGTAATACCATGCAGCACGTAAGCCACATTCATATTAACCGTTGGAATTTTTACCGGGAACGCGCTCGGGCACTGGCCGTTAACGTCATACGCCGCATTGGCCAGACCGTGGTCGGGCTTCAGATTCACACCGTCCCAGCAGTTCGGAAATTGAATGCCAATATTAAACTGGGCGGCATCGTTAGCTTTACGCAGCCCGCACACCTCCCCGATTTTGCTGCTATAGCCATTCCCGTTCGCGCATAAAAAGCTGATATGGGGGTTGGGCGTGCTGCCGTGATGATCCCCGGCGAGCAGCGACAGCCCGGCCGGGAACGGGTGCAAGGGATAGGCATCAACCTTCGAGGCCTGATAATAGGTTTTTTGATAGGCCGGTTTGACCACCGTTCCGTCGGGTAATCTCAGAGAAGGCGCCCAGTAGGCAGAGCCGTCGGCCTTGTTATCACAGGTCGTCTCTTCGTGCTGGCGCAAGGTTTCCCGGGTTGAAAAGGCATCGGTATGGGTATTGCCAAAGAAATCGTGCCACATGGCCTGGTTGGGCATACCAAACATCATGATGGCGTCATCGCCGAGGGTGTGGGAGTAACTGCAGACCACATGCGCCTGTGGCCCGCCATGGGCCGCCTGCATGGCAATCAGTGACGCGGTGGCTAAAAGGGCGGGCGTGAATACAGTCCGTTTCATCTTCATCTCCATCTGTGAAAGGAGATATTGGTAACAAAACGGTCTGCGTTAACCGAGGATTTCCCAGCGTATTTTTCCGCTCATCCACGCTTTACAGCGTCGAGGCACAGCTCATTCCAGTACATTTCGCGCGTGCGGCGCAGTTCAGCGTGGCGTTTTATCATGGAACCACTCCGGGTCAATGTTGGCCACGTCCACGCCATACAGACTGGCGACAGGCAGTATCGACTCAAGAACACGTTGCGCGCTGTTCTCCGCATTCGCGGGACGGGTCGCAAAAAACCGCCGTAACGTGCTTATCCACTTTTTCATCGTCTGTACCCCTCTCGCTTTACCTGCCTACAGTTAAACACCCAAATTCCACGCCGGTGAAATACCAATATCCACTGTTGATATGCAGATTCTGCAAATGCCATCACATTGCGTCACCTGCATGTAACACCCTGTGCACTAATGTTTTTTTGTTTAAAGCAAAGAACAATTTCTTATTTGGCGATAGCTTTCGCTTATGGGAGCGTAACGGAACAAAACAAACACGACGGGATGACGTATGACGATGGCAGCAAATAAAAAAGGGTTCATTGCGCTGGGTTTACTGGCAACAGGTAGCCTGCTTTCTACACAAGTTCAGGCCGATCGGCTGGCGGATATTAAAGCCGCAGGTGTGGTAAAAGTGGCGACCTTTGATGCCAACCCGCCGTTTGGTTCAGTTGATGCCAACACGCATGAGATTGTGGGCTACGACGTGGATTTTGCCAGAGCGCTGGCAAAATCGCTGGGCGTGAAGCTGGAGCTGGTCGCCACCAACCCGGCGAATCGCATTCCCCTGCTCCAGTCCGGGAAAGCGGATTTAATTGTAGCGGATATCACCATCACCCCGGAGCGGGCGCAGGTGATTGATTTCTCGACGCCGTATTTTGTCACTGGTCAGCAATTCCTGGTGCCGGCAAAATCCGCCGATAAGCTGGACGCTTACAGCCACGCACGCATTGGCGCGGTAAAAGGTACCACCGGCGAACAGGCGCTGCACCAGCGGTTCCCGCAAACCCGCGTGCTCTCCTACGACGATATTCCGCTGGCGCTGACGGCGCTTCGCAACGGTAACGTGCAAGCGATCACCCAGGACAGCACCATTTTGGCCGGTCTGCTGGCGCAGGCCCCGGATAAAGCGAACTTCAAAATTCTGCCCGACCTGCTCAGCAAAGAAGAGATTGGTGTGGGTGTCAAAAAGGGGGAACCGGCACTACTGAAAGCCGTCAATGATGAGCTGGTGAACCTGGAGAAAAACGGCCAGGCAGCAAAAATCTACGATCTCTGGTTTGGTCCAAACACCCCGTCTCCACAGCCACGCGCCTTTACCATAGAAGCGAAGTAAGATGCTCTCAGGTTTATTTTCCCACTCCGCGGCCGGTGCCGCGGATTTTTCACGTCTGAAACAGGCCAGCGTCGAGTTCCACAATGTCGGCAAACGTTACGGTGATCATCAGGTTTTAAACGGCATTAATCTCACCATTACGCCTGGCGAAGTGGTCGCCATCCTGGGACCTTCGGGTTCAGGTAAATCCACCCTGATCCGTCTAATCAACCAGCTTGAGACGCTAAGCGGCGGCGAGATCCTGATTGACAACAAACCCACCGGGCGACTTTCGCGCCTTGCGCTGCGCCAGTTACGCAGTCGCGTCGGATTTGTGTTCCAGCAGTTCAATCTCTACACCCATCTCACCGCCAGCCAAAACATCACCCTGGCGCTGGAGCATGTTCACGGCTGGAAGCCCCTGCCAGCTCAGGCGCGTGCGCTGACGCTGCTGGAGAACGTGGGCATGCTGGAGAAGGCAGACCATTTCCCAGCGGAACTCTCCGGTGGCCAACAGCAGCGAGTGGCGATTGCACGCGCGCTGGCCTCCTCGCCGCAAATTATTCTCTTCGACGAACCGACGTCTGCGCTCGACCCCGAAATGATTGGCGAAGTGTTACTGGTCATGAAAGCGCTGGCTCACAGCGGAATCACTATGATTGTGGTTACGCATGAGATGCAGTTTGCCCGGGAAATTGCCGACCGGATTGTTTTTATCGACGGCGGACAGATCCTGGAAACCGCCCCGCCGGAGCAATTTTTCCGCCACCCGTCGCACCCGCGCGCGCGGCGTTTTCTGCAAAAGGTTTTGAACCCGCTGCATCAGGAGCCGTTGTAATGCCCGCGCTCGACTGGCAGGGGGTGCTCACCGGACAGCCCCTGCAATGGATTGTATCCGGTTTTCTCACCACCCTATGGGTGACGCTCGCCGGGGCGATACTGGCAAGCCTGCTTGCGCTGCTTTTTCTGCTCCTGCGCCTCTCAGGCGGGCGCCTCGGCAACATGGTGGTCAGTTGCTGGGTGTCGCTGTTTCGCAATACCCCGCTGCTGGTACAGCTGCTGTTCTGGTATTTTGCCGCCTGGAACGGCCTGCCGCAGGCATTTCGCGATGCGGTGAATGCGGATCACCGCTGGTCGATTCTCCCCGGCGACGTCTGGTGGTTCACCCCCGAGTTTTTGTGCTCGGCCTGGGGGCTGGGCGTGTTTATCTCGGCTTTTCTCATTGAAGAAGTGGCGTCCGGGTTGCGCGCCGTTCCGGGCGGGCAACGGGAGGCGGCGCTCTCCCAGGGCTTCTCCGCGTGGCATCTGTTTCGTTACATCCTGCTGCCGCAGGGGCTGGCGAACGCCTGGCAGCCCATTGTGGGGCAGTACCTTAACCTGATGAAACTCTCCTCGCTTGCCAGCGGTATTGGCTTTGCCGAACTGACCTGTCAGGTCCGGCAGATTGAGAGCTTTAACGCTCACGCGCTGGAGGCGTTTACCGTCGGCACTCTGCTCTATCTGTTCACCGGCGTGATGATGGGCATGGCGCTGGTGCGCCTCGGACCCGCTCCAAAACGTCAACGCCAGAAGACGACACTCACAGGGAGTGAAAAACATGATTGCCGGACTTAACGTGATTATCGATAACCTGGACTATCTGCTGTGGGGACGCGCGGCTACGGGTGAACCCGGCGGAGTCTTGCTCTCATTACTGATGGCCGCAGGCGCGGCGCTCCTTGCGCTGCCGGGCGGCGTAGTCCTTGCCTGTCTGGCCTGGCGCTATTCCGGGAGGATACGTAAGACACTGTTTCTGTGGGCGGAGCTTATCCGGGGTATCCCGTTAATCTTTGTGATCTTCTGGATGTGGTATCTGCTGCCGCTTATTATCGGCGGCGATCTGCCAGGAGCGCTGACCGTGACGCTGGCGCTGGCGTGGTTTACGGCGGCATCGGTGATGCACTCAGTATTCGCGGGCATTCACGCGCTGCCGTCGGGTCAGTACGAGGCGGCCTTAACGCAAGGATTCAGCACACAACAAATCCTGTGGCGCATCCTGCTGCCGCAGGCGATGCGTAATATCCTGCCCTCTCTGGTGGGGATTTTTATCAGCCTGCTTAAAGACACGTCGCTGGCGTTCATTGTGAACGTGCCTGAACTGACCACGGTGGCGGGGCAAGTGAACAACCGGGTGCAAATTTACCCGGCGGCCATCTTTATTTTCACGGGTGTCGTTTATTACCTTCTCTGCTGTTCCCTGGAACAGCTTGCAAAGCGCTGGCGCATCAACCGGCCAGCGCTTTAACCACTGTTTCCATCGCCTGGGTGGTTAACTCGCTCCGTTTTACGCGCTGGTTCGCCAGCGCCGTACGCAGTACCCCGGCAATCACGATATGCTTGGGCTCCTGCCCTAAGTCACGCATCTCCAGAACGACTTTCCCTACCACCCGACACATCTCCTGGTACAGCTCTTCGTCTTTGGTCACATTGCCCATGGCGATCCACTCCGTTGCCCTAAACCGTCAGCTTAAATGATCCCTCGCCCGGATACAAAAAAGAAGCCCGGCGAGAAACTCACCGGGCTTCCTAAGCTAAATCAATTAATTAGTTATTTACCGGGATCACCGCGCCTTTGTACTTGGTGCGGATCCAGTCCTGAATCTCTTTGGAGTGCAGCACGTTCACCAGCGCAACGATATCTTTCTTCTTCTCGTCACCGCGATGTACGGTAATGATATTGGCATACGGGTTGTTTTCACCGCTCTCAACCGCAATCGGGTCGTGAACCGGATCCAGACCGGCGTCAATCGCGTAGTTGGCGTTGATCACGACCGCCGCACCTTCATCGTTGTTGTACATCTGCGGCAGCAGAGACGCTTCCACGTTAGGGGTGAACTGCAGCTTTTTCGGGTTCTCCACGATGTCGCTGATGCGCGCGGTCACTTTGTCGATGCCAGGCTTCAGCTTGATCACCCCCTCTTTTTCGAAGATAGAGAGAATACGCCCCTCTTCAGAAACGGCATCACGCATGATGATTTTGCCGCCTTCCGGCAGGTCTTTCAGCGACTTGTATTTTTTGGAGTAGATGCCGATGGGCTCGATGTGGATCGCGCCTGCGCTGACAAAATCATAATCCTTATCGCCTTCGTGATCTTTCAGCACGCTGTTCAGATAAGGGATGTGCTGGAAGTAGTTCGCGTCAATGTCGTGGCCCGCCAGGGCAGTGTTGGGCAGAATGTAGTCCTGGAACGGTTTGATCTCCAGGTCGATACCCTGCTTCGCCAGAATCGGCTTCGCCTGCTCAAGAATTTCAGCATGTGGCGTATTTGACGCGCCCACGGTGAGGGTGTCAGCCCAGGAGGCAAAGCTCAGGGCGCTGAGGGTTGCTGCGGCGATCAGTGTCAGTGTCTTTTTCATGATGATGGTTCCTGTGTGTATTTATTAGCGTTTATCTAACAGTGAGGTAATGATGTCGCCGCAGAACTGGATAACGAAAACGATGATCAAAATGGTCACCGTTGCCACCAGCGTGACGTCACCATGGTTGCGCTGGAATCCTTCCAGATAAGCCAGATTTCCCAACCCACCGGCGCCGATCACTCCGGCCATTGCGCTGTAGCTCACCAGCGCAATCAGCGTCACCGTAATACCTGAAACCAGTGCGGGTGATGATTCCGGCAGTAAAACCCGAAACACTAAGGTGCTCAGTCGTGCCCCCATTGAGCGCGTTGCTTCTATGACGCCTTTATCCACTTCACGCAGGGCGATCTCCACCAGGCGGGCGTAGAACGGTGCGGCACCCACAATCAGGGCAGGCAGTGCCGCGTTAGCCCCCAGGATGGTGCCAACAACGGTCTTGGTGAACGGGATCAGCAAAACAATCAGAATGATGAACGGGATAGAGCGGAACACGTTCACCACAATTGAAATGACGCTATAGACCGTGCGGTTGTAGAACAATCCGCCGCGGGCGGTTAAAAACAGCGCCAGACCCAGTACGATCCCCAGCACAAAGGTCGCCACACCGGAGAGCGCGGTCATGTACAGCGTCTCAAGCGTTGCCGCCCAGAGCTGATCCCACTTCAGATGCGGAAAGAGATTCTCAGCCATGTTTAATCACCTCGCCTTCAATATCGCTGTGCTTCAGGTCGGCGAGGATATTGTTCAGTTGTTCATCGGATGCCACCACGTGTACCCACAGTTGGCCAAACACGCCGTGCGCCGTCTGGGTCATTTTTCCGTGCAGAATGTTAAACGGCAGGCCGTAGCGCAGCGTCAATTCACCCACAATCGGTTTATGTGTGCTGTGCCCGGTGAAGGTCAGACGGATGACCGTCCCTTCCAGATCGTTTGCCAGCTCGGTATTAAAGGTCTCTTCCTCGGCGTACTGACTCACCTGGCGGACAAACTGCTGCGTAATCGGCTGCTGCGGATGGGTAAAAACGCTCAGCACGTCGCCCTCTTCCACCACTTTACCGTTCTCCATCACCGCCACCCGGTCACAGATTTTGCGCACCACGTGCATCTCGTGGGTAATGAGGACGATGGTCAGCCTGAACCGACGGTTTATGTCCAGCAGCAGATCGAGGATCTGATCGGTGGTCTGTGGGTCGAGCGCAGAGGTGGCTTCGTCACAGAGCAGCACGTCCGGGTTGTTCGCCAGCGCACGCGCAATGCCCACGCGCTGCTTTTGCCCGCCGCTCAGCTGCGACGGATACGCATTTTCGCGGCCTTTCAGCCCGACCAGTTCCACCAGCTCGGCCACGCGGGCCTGAATCCTGGCTTTTGGCACCCCGGCGATTTGCATCGAAAAGGCAATGTTTTCCGCTACCGTTCGCGACCACAGCAGGTTGAAGTGCTGGAACACCATGCTGATCTTCAGACGCGCCTGTCGCAGCGCTTCCCCCTTTGCGGCAGAAATGTCCTGACCGTTAATGGTCACGCTGCCGCTGCTCGGTTTTTCCAGGCCATTTAACAGGCGGATAAGCGTACTTTTCCCCGCGCCGCTGTAGCCAATAATGCCGTATATCTGCCCCTGCTCAATCGTCAGATTGACGTTATCAACGGCCGTGAGCGCCACCTTGCCGTTGTCAAAGACCTTCGAAATATTGCTGAGAACAATCATTCTTATTCGTTATCCGTCCGCCCTGGCGGTTTAGAAGTATGGATGTCCAAACGATAGTAATCAGCCGTTACTTGCTTTTAAATGAACAAATAAGCATGTGTTATAACCAGCGGGAATAAACACTACCTGTCGCGGGCGGAACCCGTTTAGACCAATTTCAGCAATGTTTATCTGCACGATGCATATGTCAGAGACGACCCACGCCAAAAACGCGTATTTTTTCAACATATTCTGCTGATATAGCCATCCTCACATCCGGAGCACTTTACGTCTTGCTATCCTGACATCCAAAAACACCATTTATATTCTTTTCTGTTCTAAAAAGCAGAGATTCGTTCTTTCTTGCGAAATTTTCACCGCCCTATCATCCCGTCATGACCTCCTGAAAGGAAAAAACCATGACGATTTACCACTCCGTCACTGAACTGATTGGCCATACACCGGTTATCCAGCTGCATAAACTGGACACCGGCCTCTGTTCGCTGTTTCTGAAACTGGAGAACCAGAACCCGGGTGGCTCTATAAAGGACCGCGTGGCGCTGTCGATGATTAATGAAGCGGAGCGCACCGGCCAGCTGCAGCCGGGCGGCACGATTATTGAGGCCACGGCGGGGAATACCGGCCTGGGGCTGGCCCTGATCGCCGCCCAGAAAGGCTATTCGCTGATCCTGGTGGTACCGGACAAAATGAGCCGCGAGAAAATCTTCCACCTTCGCGCGCTGGGTGCCCAGGTGGTACTGACGCGTTCGGACGTCAATAAGGGCCATCCCGCCTATTACCAGGATTATGCCCGGCGTCTGGCGAGTGAACTGCCCGGCGCGTTTTACATCGACCAGTTCAATAACGAAGCCAATCCGCTGGCGCACCGTACCACCACCGCGCCGGAGCTGTTTGAACAGCTTAACGGCAGGATCGACGCCATCGTGGTGGGCGTGGGGTCAGGCGGCACGCTGGGTGGCCTGCAGGCGTGGTTCGCCGAACACTCTCCGCACACGGAGTTTGTCCTCGCAGACCCGGCAGGATCGGTTCTGGCCGACCAGGTGGAAACCGGACGCTACCGCGATGCGGGCTCCTGGCTGGTTGAGGGAATTGGCGAAGACTTTATTCCGCCACTGGCCCACATTGACGGGGTGAATCGCGCCTGGCGCATCACCGACCGCGACGCGTTCGCCACCGCGCGCGAGCTGCTGAAAACGGAAGGCATTCTGGCTGGCTCCTCCAGCGGAACCCTGCTGGCAGCCGCGCTGAAGTATTGCCAGGCACAGACCACGCCGAAACGCGTGGTGACCTTCGCCTGCGACAGCGGCAACAAATACCTCTCAAAGATGTTCAACGATGACTGGATGCGCCAGCAGGGGCTGATGTCTCGCCCGCAGGCAGGCGATCTCTCTGACTACATTGCGCTGCGCCACGACGAGGGCGCCACCGTCACCGCCGCCCCGGACGACACGCTTTCCACCGTACAGGCACGCATGCGCCTGTATGACATCTCGCAGCTGCCAGTGCTGGAGAACGGCAAGGTGGTGGGTATTATCGATGAGTGGGATCTGCTGCGCCACATTGGCGGCGACGGGGCTCGCTTTGCCCTCCCCGTCACGGCGGCCATGACGCAACAGGTGGAGTTTCTCGATAAACATGCGCCGGAAAGTGCCCTGCACGCCATCTTCGACCGCGGTCTGGTGGCGGTGATTAATGACAATGATCGTTTTCTGGGTCTGATCACCCGCAGCGATCTCCTCACCGCCTGGCGCAACCGTCTACAGCAATAAGGAAACAAGAATGAAAAATCTCGCCACGCTCAGCGTACACAGCGGCCAGGTTAACGATCAACACGGCGCGGTCATGCCGCCCATTTACGCCACCTCGACGTTTGCGCAACCGTCGCCGGGGGAGCATACCGGCTACGAATATTCCCGTAGCGGCAATCCTACCCGCCATGCGCTGGAAACCGCCATCGCCGAGCTGGAAGGCGGTACGCGCGGCTATGCTTTTGCCTCCGGTCTGGCCGCCATTTCCACCGTACTGGAGCTGCTGGATAAAAACAGCCATATCGTCGCCATTGATGACGTGTATGGCGGCACCTACCGTCTGATTGAAAACGTGCGCAAGCGCAGCACCGGGCTGCGGGTCAGTTGGGTAAAGCCCGACGATCTGGCCGCGCTGGAAGCCGCCATTGGCCCCCAAACGCGCATGATCTGGGTGGAGACGCCGACTAACCCGCTGCTGAAACTGGCCGACCTGGCAGCCATCGGGGCCATTGCCCGCCGCCATAACGTGATAAGCGTGGCGGATAACACCTTCGCCTCCCCGGTCATTCACCGTCCGCTGGAGCTGGGTTTTGATATCGTGGTGCACTCCGCCACTAAATACCTGAACGGCCATTCCGACGTGGTAGCCGGGCTGGCGGTGGTGGGCGATAACCCGGCGCTGGCGGAACGGTTGGGGTATCTGCAAAACGCCATCGGCGGCGTGCTCGATCCCTTCAGCAGTTTTCTGACGCTGCGCGGAATGCGTACCCTGGCTCTGCGGATGGAAAAGCACAGCAGCAACGCGCTGGCGATTGCGCAATGGCTTGCGCAGCAGCCGCAGGTCGAAAAGGTGTTCTATCCGGGGCTGGATTCGCACCCGCACTATCAGCTCGCCCGCAGGCAAATGGCGCTGCCGGGCGGGATGATTTCCGTCGTGGTGAAAGGCGATGCGCAACGTGCGACGGAGGTGATCCGCAAGCTGAAGCTGTTCACCCTCGCAGAAAGTCTCGGCGGTGTGGAAAGCCTGGTGAGTCAGCCCTACAGCATGACCCACGCCTCTATTCCGCGCGAGCAGCGTCTGGCTAACGGCATTGTGCCGCAGCTAATCCGCCTGTCCGTGGGGATCGAAGAGGCAGACGATCTGATTGCCGATCTGAGTCAGGCGCTGGAAAAATAAGCAAAAGGCGGCAGGCCCCTCGCCTGTCGCCATAAGATGTCATTATGCCTTAACGCATTGATAACAATATTATGTGAAACTGCACAGATTATTTCTGAAACACCGTTTCCATTTTCCTTTTATCTTAAAATCAGCGTATAATGCGCGCCAAATCCCTGGTGAATGGTTTCAGCGCTTGGAATACAAAAAACAACGTACAACTTCTCCTCTCCTTCGTTGGGCTGTCACTCAGGCACACTTTCTTCTGCACGCTCATTTGATGTCTCCTATCCTTAGTGCGTGTCATATACTCTTTTGCAACACAGGTTTGACTCCGCGGCGGTGCGCCCCCGGAGCGAGATTTCCATATCCTTCCCAACTTAAAGACTAAGACTGTCATGAAAAAGACGAAAATTGTTTGTACCATCGGCCCGAAAACCGAATCTGAAGAGATGCTGACCAAAATGCTGGACGCCGGCATGAACGTTATGCGTCTGAACTTCTCTCACGGTGACTACGCTGAACATGGTCAGCGTATCCAGAACTTGCGCAACGTCATGAGCAAGACCGGTAAAAAAGCCGCCATCCTGCTGGATACCAAAGGTCCTGAAATCCGCACCATCAAACTGGAAGGCGGTAACGACGTCTCCCTGAAAGCGGGCCAGACCTTCACCTTCACCACTGACAAGTCTGTGGTCGGTAACAGCGAAATCGTTGCGGTAACCTATGAAGGCTTCACCAGCGATCTGTCTGTGGGTAACACCGTGCTGGTAGACGATGGTCTGATCGGAATGGAAGTCACCGCCATCGAAGGCAACAAAGTCATCTGTAAAGTGCTGAACAACGGCGACCTGGGCGAAAACAAAGGCGTTAACCTGCCAGGCGTTTCCATCGCGCTGCCAGCACTGGCTGAAAAAGACAAGCAAGACCTGATCTTCGGCTGCGAGCAAGGCGTTGATTTCGTTGCTGCCTCCTTCATCCGTAAACGTTCCGACGTGGTTGAAATCCGTGAGCACCTGAAAGCGCACGGCGGCGAGAAGATCCAGATCATCTCCAAAATCGAAAACCAGGAAGGCCTGAACAACTTCGACGAAATCCTCGAAGCGTCTGACGGTATCATGGTTGCGCGTGGCGACCTGGGTGTTGAAATCCCGGTAGAAGAGGTGATCTTCGCGCAGAAGATGATGATCGAGAAATGTGTCCGCGCACGTAAAGTGGTTATCACTGCCACCCAGATGCTGGACTCCATGATCAAAAACCCACGTCCAACCCGCGCTGAAGCAGGCGACGTGGCGAACGCCATCCTCGACGGTACTGATGCCGTCATGCTGTCTGGCGAATCCGCGAAAGGTAAATATCCGCTGGAAGCGGTGTCCATTATGGCCACCATCTGCGAGCGTACTGACCGCGTGATGACCAGCCGTCTGGACTTCAACAACGACAGCCGCAAACTGCGCATCACTGAAGCGGTCTGCCGCGGTGCGGTAGAAACGGCTGAGAAGCTGGAAGCGCCACTGATCGTGGTTGCAACCCAGGGCGGTAAATCTGCGCGTGCCGTACGTAAATACTTCCCGGATGCTACCATCCTGGCGCTGACCACCAATGAAACCACTGCGCGTCAGCTGGTGCTGAGCAAAGGTGTTGTTGCGCACCTGGTGAAAGAGATCGCCTCTACCGACGATTTCTACATTCAGGGTAAAGAACTGGCGCTGGAAAGCGGCCTGGCACAGAAAGGCGACGTGGTGGTAATGGTATCGGGTGCACTGGTACCGAGTGGTACAACCAATACCGCATCTGTTCACGTGCTGTAATAATGTTCAAACGAATTAGTTTTTGATAAAAAGCGTCCTTCGGGGCGCTTTTTTTATTCGTGGTATTAGCCAACTCTATTCAAAAAGCAAATCGGGTTTTTCTATTTAATCGCGATTTATGTAAGATGAATCCGATGAAAAATGCCTTTTTTAACATAGCTTTTTCGACAAAAATGCCGAATTCGTTGCTTCTTTGAGCGAACGATCAAAAATAGGCGTATTCCCATCAAAAAAATATTCTCAACCCAAAAAAGTTTGTGTAATACTTGTAACGCTACATGGAGATTAACTCAATCTAGAGGGTATTAATAATGAATCGTACTAAACTGGTACTGGGCGCGGTAATCCTGGGTTCTACTCTGCTGGCAGGTTGCTCCAGCAACGCTAAAATCGATCAGCTGTCTTCTGACGTTCAGACTCTGAACGCTAAAGTTGACCAGCTGAGCAACGACGTGAACGCAATGCGTTCCGACGTTCAGGCTGCTAAAGACGACGCAGCTCGCGCTAACCAGCGTCTGGACAACCAGGCTACTAAATACCGTAAGTAATAGTACCTGTTAATAAAATGGCGCACATTGTGCGCCATTTTTTTTGCCTGCGTCAAACTTCCTACTGCGTCACCTTCTCGCCATCCTCTTCCGTTACCGCAGCAGAGACACGGCTGTTCTGCACGGACTGCACGTTGTTGCTGGCCGACGGGCCGTTAGCCGCCGATACGGCGACCGGGATCCCCGCCCGGCGCGACAAGGCTTTATCAATAAGCGCTTTGTCACTTCCTGCCTGAGAAACAAACGAGGCAAAGTCAGCGGAATGGGTAATAGGTGTAATCTGCGGGTTTTCTCCCTCCACCTGCGCCAGCGGACGATGTACTTCAATATAGCGTTTGCCATCCGGCTCGACGGAGAACTTCACCGGCTCATTAATAATCTGCACCCGTGTGCCGACCCGCACCTGTTCGAACAGGGCTTTAATGTCCGGGGCATTCATGCGCATACAACCTGAACTCACCCGCAGACCAACGCTGTCCGGCGCACTGGTACCGTGGATGAGATATTCCCCATTGCCCACGCCTAAACGCAGTGCAAAGCGTCCCAGCGGGTTATTTGGCCCGGCGGGTACGACCGGCGGCAATTTAATGCCCTGCTCCAGAGAGCGCGCTCTGATGCCCGGCGTCGGAGTCCAGGTTGGATTAGGGATCTTCTGACTCACGCGGGTCGTCGTGACCGGCGTCTCCAGCCCCAGCTGTCCAATCCCCAGCGGGAAGACCTGAACAATATTTCCCCCCGGCGGATAGTAGTAAAGCCGTAACTCGGCCAGGTTCACCACAATACCTTCGCGTGGCGTGTCCGGAAGCAGCATCTGGGATGGAATGGTAATCACCGTTCCCGGCGCAGGGTTTACCGGCGCAATGGTATTATTGGTTTCAAGGATGAGCTGTGCCGCAGTATTAAACCGACGTGCGATGGTCTGAAGTTTGGTATCCCCTTCCTGTATTGTGTAGGTTTGATTTTGCCCAATCAGACGGCTGCCTGCGGGCGGTAACGGATAATCCATCGCACTGGCCGAATTAAGAGCGCCGAGCGAACCAAGGAGTAAGAGTGTTATTAGAGACGCGCGCTTCATGCTGAGATTCCTTATTCACTGACAGAACGCCAGAAAGCTGAAAAACCAGCGAGGCGGGAACCACCTCGCGAAACAGAATGAATGCTGTCCTGTAAGTCTAGCTAATGATTGCAGCTTTGGCGCGGATGGCGCGAATCATCGCTTCCAGCCCCTGGGAGCGGGACGGGGTGAGGTGTTGGGTCAGGGCCATTTTTTCAAACCACGGGCGCACATCAAAGGCGACAATATCCTGCGCGGACATCTGGTGGTAGAGAATAAAGACCACGGCGATAAGCCCTTTCACAATCGCGGCATCGCTGTCGCCGTGCAATTCAATCGTACCGTCGCCCTTTTGCTCCATCACAATCCACACCTGGCTCTGGCAGCCCTGAATAATATTATCCGGGTTATGCGCCGCTTCACTGAGCGGCGGCAAACGCTGCCCCAGCTCAATAATATAGAGATACTTTTCTTCCCAGTTTGCGCAACGTCCGAAGTTACGCAGTAATTTATCTTTGTCCGGCAACTCTGCCATTGTTCGCTTCTCCGTTAGCCCAGCAACTGGTGAATGCGTTTTAGCCCCGCCACCAGCCTGTCGACCTCTTCCGTTGTGTTGTACATTACCAGCGACGCGCGGCACATTGCCGGGACCTGATAAAATGCCATCAGCGGCATGGCACAGTGGTGCCCGGTACGAACGGCCACGCCATAGTTATCGAGGAAACTGCCCACATCATAGGCATGGTGTTTTCCCAGATTGAACGCAATCACGCCCTGCCGGTTGGCCGGGCCATACAGGGTCAACTCGGGCACGCTGGCAAGCTCCTGCAGCGCGTAGTGCATCAGCATCTGCTCATACTCCTGGATGGCCTCAAGGCCAATGGAGGAGACATAAGAGAGAGCAGCCCCAAGCCCGATAATCCCGCCGGTATTGGGCGTACCAGCCTCAAAACGCCACGGCGCGCGCGCGTAGGTGGTCCCTTCCGACAGGCTGACGGTGGCGATCATCGAGCCGCCCCCTTCCCACGGCGGCATGGCCTGCAAAATATCGTCTTTCACATACAACACGCCGATCCCGGTTGGGCCATAAAGCTTATGCCCGGAGAAGACGTAAAAATCGCAGTCCAGCGCCTGAACATCCACCGCGTGATGCATCACCGCCTGAGCGCCATCAATCAGGACCTTCGCGCCCGCCCGGTGGGCTTTTTCGACGATCTCTGCCACCGGGTTTTCGGTGCCCAGCACGTTAGAGACCTGGGTTATCGCCACCAGCCGCGTGCGGTCGTCCAGCAGGGCATCAAGGTGCTCAAGCTGAAGCGTGCCGTCCTGATTCAACGGGATCACCCGTAGCGCAGCACCCACACGCTCACAGAGCATCTGCCACGGCACGATATTGGCGTGGTGTTCCATCTCGGTGATGATGATGTTATCGCCCGCGTGGACCTGCGCACTGCCCCAGCTGTTGGCGACAAGGTTGATCCCTTCCGTCGTGCCGCGCACAAACACCAGTTCTTCCGGCGAGCGCGCATTCAGAAAAGCGGCCACCTGGGTGCGGACGTTCTCCATACGCTGGGTCGCCTCTGCGCTCAGCGTATGAATACCGCGATGCACGGCGGCGTAACCGTGGCGGTAGAATTCGGCTTCTGCATCCACCACCTGATTCGGTTTTTGCGCGCTGGCAGCGCTGTCGAGATAGGCCAGCGGCAGTCCATTCACTTCACGGGTCAGAACCGGGAAATCGGCCCGTACTTTCTCTACGGGAAAACTCATGCTTCGCCTCCAGGCAGACGCTGACCAATACGGGCCAGCACCTGCTGTTTTAACAGGCCATCGTCCAGCGCCTCCGTCAGCTCTGCGGCAAAGGCGTAGATAATCATTTTCTGCGCCGCCTGCTGGTCAATACCGCGCGAACGCAGATAAAACATCTGTTCATCGTCAATGCGCCCGACCGTGGCGCCGTGGCTGCATTTGACGTCGTCGGCATAGATCTCCAGCTGCGGCTTGGTGTCCACTTCTGCCAGGCGCCCCAGCAGCAGGTTGTTGTTGGTCATCTGCCCGTCGGTCTTAATGGCGTGTTGCGCCACATTGATCAGACCGTTAAACACCGCACGGCCTTTGTCGCTGACAATGGTTTTGTGCAGCTGGCGGCTGTTGCAGTAGCCTTTGTTGTGCTCAAGCCAGGTCCGCGTATCGCACACTTCCGATTTGACCGGCATCGCCAGGCTGTTGATGCGCAGGGTGGTGTTCTCGCCGTTAAGCTGCGTACTGGTATTGTGACGCAGTACCGCGCCCCCCAGCAGGAAGCTGTGGCTGTATGCCGCTGCATCTTGTCCAAGCAGGATATCGTTATGCGCAAAGTGGTGACTCTGCGGGTTCTCGAATGCCAGCTTGATATGGTGCAGCTGAGCGTTGGCGGCGACATTCATCGTCAGGCGCGCCCCGGTAAAGTGGCGGGTATCGTTGAGGCTGACGTAATGTTCAATAATCGTGGCCTCCGCCCCCTCCGCCAGCTCCAGATGGTGGCGATAGTGCGCAGTATTGATTTCATCGCCGTCCAGGCCCTGGGTGATGTGCATCAGCAGCAGCGGTTTCGCCGGGCGCTGGTTTCGCTTCACGTGAATCTGCGTCACACTCTGCGCCAGGCTCTCGGTAAGGTGCAGAAAGACCTCCGGCTGCACGGGTGCCGTCAGGCTCTGGCGCTCATCATTAATGGCGATTGTATAACCGCTCTCGTCGGTGCTGTCGCTCAGATCAGGACGGAACTGGCCGTCGACAAACACCAGGCGCAGGGCATCCACATTCAGCGCCAGTGCATCGCGCTGCGTCGGTGTGATATCCGCCCGTTGCGAGACAAATTCAGCGTTCAGCAGGCCCTCAAGCGGCGTGTACTTCCAGTTCTCATGTTTACGCGTGGGTAAACCGAGGCGCAGCATCTGTTGCAGGTGCTGTTGTGCCTGCTCAGAACGCCTTCCGCCCTGCGCTTCAAACAGGCGGTGCCACTGCTGGAGCGCATTACTGCTGTTCGGTAAGCCAGCCATAACCCTGCTCCTCGAGTTGTTTGACCAGCGTGAAATCACCGGATTTCACAATGCGCCCCTGGTAAAGCACGTGGACGTAATCCGGTTTGATGTAGTCAAGAATACGCTGATAGTGGGTAACGATAATGAATGACCGTTTGCCGTCGCGCAGAGAATTCACCCCGTCGGCGACAATCTTGAGGGCATCGATATCCAGACCGGAATCGGTCTCATCCAGAATGCACAGTTCAGGTTCAAGCACCGCCATCTGCAGAATGTCGTTGCGCTTCTTCTCGCCGCCGGAGAAGCCGACGTTCACCGAGCGGGTCAGCAGATCTTCCGGCATTTTCAGCAGCTTGATCTTCTCTTCCATCAGGTCCTGAAAATCAAAACGATCCAGCGCCTCCAGGCCACGGTATTTACGTACCGCGTTGAGCGCCGTTTGCAGGAAGAACTGATTACTGACGCCCGGAATTTCGACCGGATACTGGAAAGCCATAAAGATGCCCTCCCCCGCGCGCTCTTCCGGCGACATCTCCAGCAAATCTTTGCCGTTAAACTCCACCGAGCCGTTGGTCACTTCGTAATCTTCGCGTCCCGCCAGCGTCGCTGAAAGCGTACTTTTCCCGGAGCCATTCGGCCCCATAATGGCGTGGACTTCACCCGGCTTGACGTCAAAATTGAGGCCACGCAGGATGGCTTTGTCTTCCACGCTAACCTGTAAATCTTTAATACTTAACATGTGCTTTCCTTAACCGACGCTGTGTTCAAGACTAATGGCGAGGAGTTTCTGGGCTTCAACGGCAAATTCCAGCGGCAGTTCAGAGAACACGTCCTTACAGAAGCCGTTGACAATCATCGAGATGGCATCTTCTTCACTGATCCCGCGCTGCAGGCAGTAGAAAAGCTGATCTTCCCCGATACGCGACGTTGTCGCCTCATGCTCAAGCTGGGCGCTGTTGTTGCGACACTCCACGTACGGGAAGGTATGCGCGCCGCAGTCTGCGCCAATCAGCATGGAGTCACACTGGGTAAAGTTTCGCGCGTTGGTGGCCGTTGGCATGATTTTCACCAGCCCGCGATAGCTGTTCTGGCTGTGCCCGGCGGAGATACCTTTTGAGATGATGGTCGATTTGGTGTTTTTACCAATGTGGATCATCTTGGTGCCGGTATCCGCCTGCTGATGACCGCTGGTCAGCGCAACTGAATAAAACTCGCCGATGGAGTTATCCCCGCGCAAAATACAGCTCGGGTACTTCCAGGTAATGGCCGAGCCGGTTTCAGACTGGGTCCAGGACATCTTACTGTTTTCGCCTTCGCACAGCGCACGCTTGGTGACGAAGTTGAGGATACCGCCGGTATTACCGTCGCCCGGGAACCAGTTCTGCACCGTGGAGTATTTCACTTCAGCGTCTTTGTGGATGATGACTTCAACCACCGCGGCGTGGAGCTGGTAGCTGTCGCGCACCGGCGCGGAACACCCTTCGATGTAGCTGACGTAGCTGCCTTCGTCCGCCACCAGAATGGTGCGCTCGAACTGGCCGGTCTTTTCCGCGTTGATGCGGAAATAGGTCGACAGCTCCATTGGACAACGCACCCCTTTCGGCACGTAGATGAAGGTGCCGTCTGAGGCGACCGCTGCGTTAAGCGCCGCGAAGAAGTTGTCGTTAGACGGTACCACGGTGCCAATGTACTTTTTCACCAGTTCCGGGTGATCATGGATCGCTTCGCCGAAAGAGCAGAAAATGATCCCCTGTTCCGCCAGCTTCTCACGGTAGGTGGTTGCCACCGAGACAGAGTCAAAAATGGCGTCCACCGCCACCTCTTTCCCTTCGCGAACCGGCACGCCAAGCTGGTTAAACGCCTCTTCCACCTCTTTACTCAGGAAGCTGTTATCCGCCCCGGTTTGCTGTACCGCGCCGGGCTGCGAGGCGCAGGTGTCGTCACAGCTGCCGCAGGAAGGTGCAGAGTAGTAGCTGTAATCCTGATAATTCAGCTTATCGTAGTGGGCTTTCAGCCAGTGCGGCTCTTCCATCTCCAGCCAGGCCCGGTAAGCGCTCAGGCGGAATTCGAGCATCCACTCCGGCTCGTTACGTTTGGCTGAAATTGCGCGCACGACATCTTCGTTGATGCCCTTCGCCAGTTCATCAGTTTGCAGCTGGGTGAAGAACCCCTCTTTATAGTTGAGGTGTCCGCCGCTCCAGGTATTTACTTCACTCGTTGCTTCAGTATTACGAGACATAGTACCGCCTATACCCCAAAGCTTTCGCCGCAGCCACATTCGTTCTGGGCTTTCGGGTTATGAAATTTGAATAACTGGTTTAAACCTTCACGCACGTAGTCCACTTCGGTGCCGTCGATAAACGGCATCGCCTGAAGCGCGACATACAGTTTTGCGCCATCCGTTTCAAACACCAGATCATCTTTTTCGGGTTCGGTGACGGTGTCGAGCACATAACCAAACCCCGCGCAGCCGGTCTGCTTGACCCCTAAACGCACGCCGAGGATCTCTGGCTTTTTCGCCACCAGCTCATGAATATGTGCCGCCGCCGCTGGCGTGAGCGTTAAACCGCGCCAGGCGAAATCGGCAGGGTTAAAGGTTTCTGAATGCAGTTCCATAGGTCCACCTCATCTGATAAGCCATCAGGGCATAACACCATGTTAGTGATAACGATTATCACTTCAACCCTCTGACAGCAGGGGCATTAGGCTTAATCGCCCTTTTTGCCTGGTTTTATTAAGCATAGACCCTGTGAGAGGATGCTGGCGGGATGGATTTAATTGTTCAATGCATTGATTAATAATGCATTTCGCTGCGTCGTTCGTCTGATTAAAAGGAAAAGCAAAATATGCATCGGAAATGCCTATTTTTGAGATAGCTTTTGCGCAGGACAGGACAGAAAGAAAAAAAGGCCCTCAAGGCCTCTGATGATTAATGATGAAAGGCGACGGAAAAACCCTGTTCACGCCAGTGATCGAGCTGTTCCTGCTGACGGGGCGTGGGCGATTTTCCCGTCCAGACAAAGAGTTTCTGCCCGGGGAAGAGTTCGGGACGCGGTGAATCAATCGGCTCTGCCAGCACGTCGATATGCCAGCCCTTATTGGCTAAGCGCGCGGCTTCAAGCCACAGATGAGTGCGGTCGTCGCACTCCCAACCGATGAGCAACGCATCTTTACCGGCTTTTTTACGCGATTCTGCCAGGCTTGCCACGGCGAATTCGATCAGCACACCATCAAACAGGCTCGCCATGTGGCGCACCGTATTTTGATCCTGATTCATGCGCTGCCTTACAGGGGTAATAATGTTGTCGATCAGCGCATCCATGGTGTGATCGCGGCGAAACTCGCCAATTTTTGCGCGCAGTTTTGCCGGGCTGGCATAGCGCAAAACGGTCATCATCTCTTCCTGGAAAGCGGCCCAGTTACCCTGGGTCATCACTTCCTTGTTTTCCAGCAAGGCTTTTACTTTCCCCACCGAAACGCCTGATTTCATCAGACGTTTGATCTCTTCAATACGCAGGATATCCTCGTCGTCGAACTGACGATGACCCCCTTCGCTGCGCTGCGGCTTCAACAAACCATAACGGCGCTGCCAGGCACGCAGCGTAACGGGGTTGATACCGCATCGTTCGGCGACTTCGCCGATACTGTAATAGGCCATTAACTCCCTCACGCTCAATACTTCCATACCCAACCACAGCAACCTTATCAGATTGTACAAGCTATTTGTATAACTAAGACCTCAGTTTAAAACAGGTGAATGATGAGGCCACCATCCACGCCGTTAACTCTATTGTTGTCTAAATTCCGCCTTACGTACAGTTAACTCTGCCAAAGGTTGTACAGCTTTATCACAATCCAGACTTTTTCTCGGGCCACGAAATTGCCGGAATGCCGCCATGTCGGGGGCTGGCAAACAGATGCCCCTGGAACTGGGAAATTCCCGCAGATTCCAGCCACATCCACTCCTCAGCCTTCTCCACGCCAACGGCGCAGAACTGAATTTCCAGCGAGGAACAGCACTTGATAATCGCCTGAATGATGGCCTGACGCGGACCGCTTTTATGCACATCCAGCACCAGATCGCGATTAATCTTAATTCTGTCCGGCTGGAACTGGGCCAGCAACTGCAGCCCGGCAAAACCGGCCCCGAAGTGATCGATCGTCACGCTGATACCGGCACTTTTTAACTGCCGGACCGAATGGGTAAACTCATCGAAGCGCGAGATGGCTTCACTTTCGGTGAATTCCACCACAATTTGCTCCGGCACAAAGCCGTTCGCGTCGATAGCGGTGAGCAGGAAATCGACGGCATGCGGGACATTGACCAGCGTCATGGGCAACAGGTTAATCGACAGCGTCTGATTCTGTAGCCCCAGCGCACTGGCCATGGAGAGCGCAACCTGTTTGCTGTGCAAATCTGCTGCGTAGACCTCTTCGCGCGGAAGCGCCGCAAAATAGGCCCGTGGCGAGTCGCCGGATGGCGTGCGCAGCAGTGCCTCCCAGGAGACCACCTCCTGCATAAAGGGATCCACAATCGGCTGAAATGCAAAGCTGCAGTCCGCCCCTTTTGCTACCACCGGCGGTTGTGCGGATAACGGCGTCTCCTCGGGGATAAAATCCCAGGCATCGGCGGGCGGCAATTCAAAATAGTTGGCCTTCTCGGTTGCCTCAACGAACGTGCGGAAGAACTGCAGCGGACGATCGTTATAGGTCAGCTGATAGCGGGTCGTGCCCTTATTAAGCACCTGCTGAAGAACATCTTCCCGGTCGAAGTGACGCAAATCAAAGAGCTCCATCCCAACATTGCCAAAACGCCGGGTAGGTCCGTGATCGCGCATCAGTTCCACCACATTGTGGTGACGCGGATCGCGGCAGATCTGCTCATAAATGGCGGTCACGTTTTCGACTGGCCCTTCGAGCAACTGAAAAAAGTGCGTGCCGTTAAACAACAGGATCCCCGTGACGTCGGATTGTCGGTTTTTACTATCTGCAGCAGCGACCATGGTTTCCAGCGCTTTCACCGGAACGTCATCGCAGATATGGCTGCGGTATATGATGGTTGTCAGCATGCTTTTCCTGGAGGGGTTAGGGGTTTGGCCACGAAAACGCGTGGATAGAGTTCTGTTATAGCATATTAATTGTCAGGCAAATAATTTACGTCTCAATGATTTAGGACGTTTATGACCCGAGTTTTCGATGTTGTACAACTTAACCACGACGCTTCAAGTTGTACAATATATTCTGTTACGATACCGTTACAAACCCTATCAATAACCCCCTGAAATGTAAAAAGTTTATAAAATATATCATAAAATATTTAAAAACCTGTACATTTTTAATGTACAGATTTGGGATTTGTGTATACCTTAAATGTAACGTTAGTGATTACTAAATTTTACAGGAGCGAAACATGCAACAGAACGGTTACGTCGCAGATTCTGCCGCCGCTATTGCGCAGTACTTCGAAAAAGCCGCGCTTCCAACGCAACAGGAAACGCTGGGTGAAGTCGTGGTTGAAATTCTTAGCGACGGGCGAAACCTCAACCGCAAGTCGCTCTGCACCAAACTCTTAAGTCGCCTCGAAAAGGCCGAAGGGCCGGAAGAGGAACAGCATTACCACATGCTGCTTGGTTTGCTCTTCGAACGGTAACGTTATGAATCGCAGTGACGCTGAAAGACTCACAGACCAGCTTATCGGTGAAGCCGTGCTTTCCCTCCTGAAAGAACGGGGGCCACTGACGACCGATTCTCTGGTACAGCGTCTGCGTAAAATGCAAATACATGAAAAGGATCCCCGGCGGCGGGAGACACTGGCGAGGGTGATAGCCGACATCGGCTCAAAAAACAGCGCCTTTATACGTCGCAGAACCGCGCAAGGACGACCAGGCAGAGAGGGATCTCTCAAGGATAACAGAGACAATGTAGTGCCGTTATTTGGTGATGGAAAACCGTCCAATCCCAGGAAAATACATTGACTGCAATTTAACAGCTACGGTGAGAACAAATGAGACAGAATATTCAGCCACAACCCGAATACCATTCGGCTTTTCTGGACAGCGCTTTGTCGGAATATTTCCGCCACGCTGGCGATCGTTTTGCTGAAGAATCCGCGATTTTTTCTACTGCAGTACGTTGTGTCCTGGCCACGGAAGGTCACCTTACCAACAAAGCGATCATTCTCTGGCTGATCCAGACGCTGGAAGCGACGGATGACGTGGTTCAGGCCGACGTCATTCGTAAAACGCTGGAAATTGTTGTGGGTTACACAATGGACGACCTTTAAAATCAGCTAACGTGTCATCGTCATAACTGTCGACCAGCCTGACGATGACACCCCTCCCCCCTCATAACACCCTGTGAAACACGTATCGTAAAGATGGCACACTTCCTGCTTAATCCTCTTTACGGGATCGGGCTCTCCGGTCATCTTGCTTCATTTCTTAACAGGTCTGTTATTGATGAAAAAAATCGCCAGCGTCTGCCCTTACTGTGGTGCAGGCTGTAAATTAAACCTCGTTGTTGAAAATAATCGTATTATCCGTGCCGAAGCCGCAGACGGCGTAACCAATCAGGGCACCTTGTGCCTGAAAGGCTTTTACGGCTGGGACTTCCTTAACGATACCCGCTTGCTCACCCCTCGCCTGACGCAACCGATGATCCGCTACCACAAAGGCGAACCCTTTACCCCGGTCACCTGGGACGAGGCCATTCGTTATACCGCCAACAAGCTTAAAAACATTAAAGCACAGTTCGGGCCGCGGTCCATCATGACCACCGGCTCTTCCCGGGGGACGGGTAATGAAACCAACTATGTGATGCAGAAATTCGCCCGTGCGGTACTCCATACCAACAACGTGGACTGCTGCGCACGCGTCTGCCACGGGCCTTCCGTGGCGGGTTTGCAGGAAACGCTGGGCAACGGCGCGATGAGTAATTCCATTAACGACATTGAACACTCAAAATGCCTGCTGGTTTTCGGATACAACTGCGCCGATTCCCATCCAATTGTCGCCCGCCGCGTGCTGAAAGCCCGTGAGAACGGTGCGAAAATTATCGTCTGCGATCCGCGTCGGATTGAAACAGCCCGCATTGCCGACCAACATCTGCAACTGCAAAACGGCAGCAATATGGCACTGGTTAACGCCTTTGGCTATGTGCTGCTGGAAGAGGAGTTGTACGACAAAAACTACGTCGCACGCTTCACGGAGGGGCTTGAGGCCTACCGGCAGACGGTGAAAGAGTACGCGCCAGAGAAGGTCGAACATCTGACCGGCATACCCGCCCACGATGTCCGCCAGGCGATGCGCACTTTCGCAGCGGCCCCTTCAGCGACCGTGATGTGGGGAATGGGCGTCACACAGTTTGGTCAGGCCGTCGATGTGGTAAAAGGCCTTTCGAGTCTGGCGCTGTTAACCGGTAACCTTGGTCGCCCTGCCGTCGGCGTCGGTCCCGTTCGCGGACAAAATAACGTGCAGGGAGCCTGTGACATGGGCGTTTTGCCCAATATGTTCCCCGGCTATCAGGACGTGACGGACCCGGCTGTCAGGCAGAAGTTCGCCGATGCCTGGGGAATTGACGTTACGGTAATGGACGATCGCGTCGGCACGCGTATTACCGAGGTGCCGCATCTCGCCCTGGAAGGTAAAGTCAAAGCCTATTACATCATGGGGGAAGACCCGCTGCAGACCGAGGCCGACCTGGGCCTGGTACGCAGCGGCTTTGAGGCGCTCGACTTTGTGGTGGTTCAGGACATCTTCATGACCAAAACGGCGGAAGTGGCGGATGTTCTGTTACCCGCTACCTCCTGGGGCGAACACGGGGGCGTCTTTACCTGTGCCGATCGTGGCTTCCAGCGTTTCGGCAAGGCCATTGAGGCCAGCGGCAACGTAAAACGCGACTGGGAGATCATCAGCCTGCTGGCGACAGAAATGGGCTATCCGATGCACTACACCTCAAACCAGCAGATCTGGGATGAGATGCGCGCGCTGTGTCCGCTGTTCTACGGCGTAACATACGAAAAAATGGGCGAAATGGGCCATGTCCAGTGGCCATGCCCAACGCTCGATCACCCCGGCACACCGTACCTGTACAAAGATAATCACTTCGACACGCCAACCGGCAAAGGGCAACTGTTTGCCGCGCCCTGGCGAGCGCCCGCTGAAACACCTGACGAAGACTATCCTCTGGTGCTCTGCACGGTGCGCGAAGTGGGACATTACTCCTGTCGTTCCATGACCGGAAACTGCGCTGCGCTGCAAAGCCTGGCCGACGAACCGGGTCGGGTACAACTGAACCCGGCGGATGCGGAAAAACGCGGTATTACTGACGGGCAACTGGTCTGGGTGCGTTCGCGCCGCGGTAAAGTGATTACCCGCGCCAGCCTCAGCGAACGCATCAACCCCGGGGCTGTATATATGACCTATCAGTGGTGGATTGGTGCCTGCAACGAACTGACGCAGGATAACCTCGATCCCATCTCCAAAACGCCGGAAACGAAGTATTGTGCGGTTGAGCTGGACGCCATTGAGGATCAACGCTGGGCTGAGGACTTTGCGGCATCGGCGTACCAGTCCATGAAGTCTCGGCTGATCAGTGCGGTGAATGTCTGAGAAAATGCCGGGTGGCGCTGCGCTTACCCGGCCTACGTCACGGGCGTTTATCCAATCAACAGCAGGCAGGATAAATCATCGCCGCCATTGATTTTATCAATCGCAGCGTCCATGCGGGCATCAATGGTGGTATTGTGCATGGTCTTTTCGGAGAGGCTGGCGATGGTTTTCATTACCACCTGTTGGTCGAGTTCGCCCTGCATCGATCCCACGCTGAGGATGAATTTGATATAGAAAAAGTCCAGCACGATACGATAAAACTGACGCATCATCGTCGCCATGTTTTTGCCGGGGAAATAGCTGCTGTAGAGTTTGTACAGCAGATAATTGCGTAACACGTAATGTTCTGACAAACAGGAATCCTCACATAATTTGTGCCACTGCTGATTAATCGCGTCGAATTTCGTCTCCAGTTCCGCCGCGTCGCTAATACCGGCAACATCCAGGTATGCGGCAATTTGCTGATGCCCTTCAAGAATAAAACCATCCCGGGCTGAATCTTTTGCAACATGCGTTCCCATGACGGACAACGCCAGATATTTCATTGCGTTTGACTTCGCCAGATGACCGGAATCCATCAGCGATTTTCCGCTTTGCAACTCATTGAGAAGCGCTTCGTAGAAATTTTCCACTTCAGCAAATTTATTATGTAGATCGACGTTAACGTGCTGGAGACAAAGAATAAACTGCGCCAGCGCCATCAAATTTTCTTCTATATTACGGGATGGCGACTGGATTAAATTCCAGGCGAAAAGATGGATCACCTGTTGAGTCTGCGAGACAGACTGGCGCTGCCCAATCAAATTGGTTTTATAGCCCGCCACCAGCTCATCCTGCTCCTGAAGCAGCATCGCATCCGGGTCAAACAGCACCCGCCGCACCACTTCCGGGCAGGAAAGCGTCATCGTGTGCCGTGTCTCATCCTGGTAGCGAGTTGAACTCCGGGGGTAAGTGCTGCAGGTATGCGAAAGCGCCTCTTCCCCCAGATCGCGATGAACCATACAGAGCTTGTTTTCATCGATAAAAGGACAGTCCCCTTTTTCGTTTAACTTCACTCTGGAGTAGCTGTTCTTACCCTTTCTCTGAAGGATAAGGTTCTTTTTGGCAATGGCGGCAATCTCTGTGTGCGAGGAGAGAACGTATTTCTGATGAGTTTTCTTGTCGATAGCGATTGCCCAGCCACGACAACATGACATTAAGCATTCTGGCCCAACACACTTAAATTTACAGACAAAAATCGGCTTGATGGTTTTATGAATTTGCATAGCGAAGGCGTCATTATATAAAGCATAAAAAGTACCATGACGCGCGCGCTATGCTAAAGGCGCATAACGGCGCACAAATTCAGGTAATTTACAGTATCAAAGAGAATGCGAGATAGTCACCGAGCCGGTTAGGATAACTGTTCCTCTGCACCATTCGGCGAATAAGGGCAATCAGTTCAAAATCGGTTCGCAGATTAAACTTTTGCATCATTACATACTTTTGCGTGAAAACGGTTTTATCGCTGATCTTCAGCGCATGCGCGATCTGCACTACCGATAATCCCCGGTAAAAATTGGCCATAATGCGTTTTTGCTGGGGTGATAATATTTTATGCTGACACTCTGCGCAGCTTTTTTGCTTCCAGCTGTTCCCCGCCAACTCTGCGCGGTACCAGGCAATGAACAGCACCTGGCTTATCCGATCAAGCGAAGCACGACGCGAAATAAAAATAATATCGTTAAAGCAGGAGGGTAAGGCAGAAAAATGATATTCATCTTCTACCAATCCGATCACAATCCCTTTCTGGCGCGCCTGTAATTCGGGAAAACAGACCAGCGCCTCCCCCATACAAAATGAGAGAACGATAATATCGGCGGCACTGACGTTATCACGGCTAAGCTCCGCCTCGAAATGAATCTGCTGCTTAAAATTACGCAAAAAGAATTCCACAAAGAAACACTGCAGCCCATGGTGAAAAAATTGGTCTGTCTCTTGAATCAGAATATTCAACATAGCAAATACCGATGTGGGTCAGTCAATAAGCGTTATTAACGCGCGGGATTGTTAATTGTATTGCATGGTCATCACAACAACTGCGCTGACACTGCCCGGCGTCGCGCCACCGGTTACAGATTTTACCGAAGCCTGCATGGCCATGGTCGCCGTTCTGTCCGGCGCAATATTTTGCGTTATGCTGGACCCGGTCCCCTTCAGCGTACCCGTTGCGGCCTCACGCATGGCTATCGCCACGTTTGTCGCCGAGCCGCTGTTCATGTAGTAGTCCGTACCGGCCGCCGGATCGGGGGTGCCGGTGAACGAGACCGTGACGCTTCGGGTCCCCGCCGGGCACTGGGTAAATTGCAAATTAAACGGCACCGGATCGGATGTCGATCCCGGCGTCGCCATATTAGTCGCCTGTATATTTCCAAGATTAATATCCAGGTTTGCGCTCCCGCCATTAAATACGCAGGGCGAGGCGATGATATTTCCCGTCACGCCCAGATTAACGCTATCAGCTGCAATGACGTTCCAGCTGAATGCAAGGAGGAGCATCCCTCTCCTGAAGGGTAATTTCATCATTTTACCTGTTACTGGTAGGTCAAATTAAGGGTGGCGGAGGCATTTGCCGAGCCGGACTCAACGGATGTTAATGTCTGGAAATAGCGTGCCGTTAACGGGAGCGTCTCCTGCCCGCCTGCAGACTGTTTTAATAAAAGACGGCTGTTTAACGTCAGCGGAGAGCCGTTATAGAGAAGCTGCACGCCAACGCCTTTTGCGGTGCCGCTGTTTCCCTGCCCTGTTAATGCCATTACGCTGGTATTCGCACTGTCCGGGTTCTGTATTCCGCTCAGGGAAACCGAAATATTGGTGCCGGCGCTGCAGTTCAACCCGAGGTTTTGCGTATTCTGCGCAACCGCAGGCGTGGTCCCCACCACTGAGCCAAATGCTGCGGCTGAAATATCACCAATCGGGAACGTCAGCTGCGGCGTGGTGATGGTGCAGGCCAGCGCGTTGATTGTGCCGCCGGTCAGCTGCACGGTTAACCCGTCGCGGTAGATACCGTCGCTGCCCTGCAGCGTCACCGCCCCTATGGGGCCAGGCGTTAAGGCGCCGGACGATACCGGGCCGGTCACCACCAGCTCGACCCAGCCCCCGTACCAGACCACATACGAGGTCTGCGCACTATACGAGAACGTATTGCTCGGGTTCTCAAAATAGGCATTTGATGAAAGCCGAATGCCAATCCCGCTAACGTTGGTGTTGTACACATGATTGCCGTAGCTGCTCAGCGCGGCATTGTTGTATCGCATGCTAAAACCCAGCATAAGCGGATTGGTACACCCGCTAAGGTAGGTGCCGGTATTGCTCGCCGCGCCGGAAAAAATCACCGTGCCGACAGGCGCATCGCGCTGAACATTGATTGTGCCCACCGACAGCGTAGAGAGCTGAGGCGTAATGGTGGTGCAGGTCCCTGCCCGGGCGATATGCCATGCGCAAAGACAGCACAGCAGTAATAACATGTTGATCCGTTTCATCTTAATGCTCCCGGCGACACGAGACGCTGATGTCCGTGATGCCGCCGTATTGCGCTCCATTCGGCAAGCTAAAATCTGCCCGACACTGCTGGTGAGGTTGATGTCCCCATGTTGCCAGGACCGTGCCCTGGTCGCGCAGGCCGGTTAAATAGAACTGGCCGCGATCGCCCACGATAAAGCTGCTCTTGTCATCATCCGCCAGGGTAACAACCGCGCCAAACGGCACGTATTGATCAGGCGTCGTCAACGTCATCAGCACCCGACGTCCGACTTTGGACAAATAATCGGCTTTTACCACCGCGCCGCGCGTAGGCGTGACCGTGCGGGTGTTGATCTCCAGCTCCACATCGTCAGGCATATTTTCCGGATCGAGAGTGAGATCGTTTTTGCGGTATACGGAGAGGTTATTCACCACCGTATAGCCCCGGAAATCCGTTCGCACGCCTGACTGATTGCGAATATTCACGCCGTGCGCGCCCGGGGCTTTGATTAACGCGTTGGTTTCCCCCAGCGGCTGAGACAGCGTCACGCCATCAGCATGCGCGAGGATCCCTCCCTGCAAACCATAGCTAAGGCGCTCGCTATGTTTGTCGTACCCATAACCCGCCGTAACTTCCCCGTACGTGCCTTTATAGTCACCGTTGAGCGTACCGGTATAGCCCACGCCGTCAGTACCGTAACCCTGCTGGATATTCCAGCTCAGGGCGCTATTGTCGAGGGCCACCCCGTTCATGCCGATACTGTGCGTCGTGCCACTGTTCTTGCTGGCGTTCAGGCCATAGTTAGCCCACGTCTGCGGCAGAAATTTATCCAGCGGTACGCTAACGGTCAGCGCCAGAAGCTGGTCGTTAGCGTAGGTCTTTGTACTTCCACTGCCAGACGACGGGCTGCCATTTTTGCTGTATGTCCAGCTCACGCCATAGCTGATGTTGTGCCAGTCATTGTTGTAGCCGACACTCCACGACGCCATGGGTCTGTCAGCGTTCCAGTAATCTTCCCGCGCGGTGCTGAGCGTCAGCGCCCCCCGGTCACCGCCCAGCGTCTGGCTCATGGTGAGCTCCAGGCGGTTACGCCGTCTGTCCTGAAGTGCGCCGCTGTTCCCCCAGGAGTCCAGCACGTCCTGGAGTCCGTAATAGCCGCGCGTTGAATAACGGTACCCCGCAATCGAAAAGTTGGTGCCGGTATTAATGACGTTCTTGCTGTAACGCGCTCGCCAGGACTGCCCCTGCGTTTTTGCAGTATTGGCCGGCGTTGACCATGCCTGGGTGACATCGACGGAAAGCGCGCCAAAGTCCCCCATGTTTTTACCGGCGCCGACCGCAAATGACTGGTATTTGCTGGCACCCTGCACTCCGCCATAGATCGTGATGCCCTTCTGAAGCCCATAAATCGCGGCGATCTGCCCGAACGGGGTTTTCTCCACGCTGCTGTTGTAGGCGCGATACTGTCCACCGGTGAGGGCATATTTCAGTCGCCCTTCGCGCTGCAATACCGGTACCGAGGCATACGGCAGCGTGAAATGCTGCTCGCTGCCATCGGCCTCTTTGATGGTCACGTCTAAATCGCCCGCGCCGCCGGTGGGATACATATCGGTAATTTCAAACGCGCCCGGCGCCACGTAGCTTTGGTAGATCTGATAGCCATTCTGGCGAATCACCACCTGAGCATTGGTGCGCGCGATCCCGCGGACCACTGGGGCATAGCCTTTCAGGGAGTCCGGTAACATGTCATCATCCGAGGCCAGCTGAACCCCGCGAAAAGGCACGCTGTCAAAGACATCCGCCGGGGCGGAACTGTCCCCAAGGGTAAGCTGCGCTTTCAGGGGAATAACGGCACGTTGCAGATAGCTGTAGACCGTGTCCCATCGATCTTTCCCCGCGCCATCCCGTGACCAGGTGGTGTAGTTGCGTAGACGCCACGGGCCAATATTTATCCCCGGACGCAGGTTCGCATACTGGCTGTTGCTGCTGGCCCCCTCACCCGCTTTCGCCCGGCTGTTCGCGCCGCTGAGGCTGTAATTGAGCATGGCTGCCGTTATCCCCTCATCCCACATCTCCGGCGGCACATAGCCTCTTGCCGGCAGATCGATTGCGGCCTGCGGAATACTCAACACCAGACGCTGGGCACCAAACTGGAAATCGGCACTGGCCTGGTGAATCGCCTGAAGATTGACGCATTCACCGTGTCCTGCACTGAGCGCAGGAAATAATGCCGTTTTCACCCCCCAGCGTTTTAATTGTGCAAGACTCAGACAAGGCTGCAATGACGCATCGCCGTTGTCGGCTTTGCTCGCGGTAAACTGAATATCCCCCGTCTCCAGAAACGCGTCGTCGACAATAATATCGACATGGTAGATCCCCGGTGCCTGCGAGCCTGATTCAAAGGCCGACAAATCGGCTTTATCCATGCCTGGATTATCCAGCTCAATTAATTCGGTGTTAAAGGCAACACTGGCGTAGAGCGAGGTTGAGGATCCGCCAAACGCTAAGGCGATAAACATCGCCAGGCGTGCGGGTTTCATCGTGTTATTTACCGTCATTGCGAATTACCGGGTTAATGCAGGCGTTGCCGTTTGTGAAAGGATCACAAACTGGCTTTATGTAATACGCCGGGACTGCCATAGTCGTTAATAATTTTAAACGTGAGTGAATTTCCCCTTGCCTCATTGGGTAATACAAACCGGGCTGAGGCGCCGGGTAACACGTAGGTCACATCGTCCAGCTTTTTCCCCCCCAGCGTAATTTCATTAAAATTGACGACATATTGCGTGGGGTTGTTGACCTGAATTTCATTCCCGGCTCGTTGCCAGGTTAATTTATTAGCCTGTTCTTCTGGCGTAGACGCCCGCAAACTTTCTGGCCGGTAGATCAGTTTGATGCGCGTTTTCACTGCTATTTGCAGGGCGTTCGTCTGTTTTGATGCCGAAGGGATCGCTTTAATATTCAGCCAAAATAAACTTTCCTGCTGCTGAGGCAGTGCCCCCGCCATCACAATTCGCTCGACGTTTTTTTGCCCGCCATCCAGTCGGTATAACGGTGGGGTAATAATAAAAGGCGCTTTACCTGAATTACCTTCCGGCACATCTATCCATGACTGAATTAAATAAGGCGTCGCGTCAGGATTATTAATGCTTATTGACGCCTCTTTTTTTGTCCCATCGAAAATGATACGGGTGCCGCCAATAATCACTCCGGCCTGCGCTGTGCTCAGCGTCAGTGCTGACAGCGCTACGGCCAGTCCGGTTGTGTTGATAAAACGCATTGTAAACCTCATACCACAAAGGGGCCGGGCTGGCCCCCTGCACATTGCTGCAAACGATTAGTTGTAAACCACGGAGAAGTTAGCGACAGAATTCGCCGGACCGGCGGTGACAGTCGCTGCGGTGGAAATATACTGAGCGTAGAAACTCAGGGTATTATCCGCGGTGCTGCTCAGCACATAGCTATAGCTGTTGCTGCCGTGAAGCGGCAGATCCGCCTTATCCGCACTCATCAGGTTGATTGCCACTCCGGTCGCCGCTCCCGCCGCGGACGAATCAATCGCCAGCAGGCTGGAATTGGTGGCATCTGGCGTACCATCAAAGCGAACCTTCGCGTTAGTCACCGTCACCGGGCAATTTTTCAACACGATATTAAATTGCGTGGCTGCGGTTCTGGCCCCGGTGGTTGGAAACTCGGTCTTATAATAATCACCTAATACCACCACCTGGTTCTGCGAAGCCACATCAACGTCACAGGCGGAATCCAGAATATTTCCGTTAAAATTAACGGTACCTGCTGCGGCGAAAGCGTGGGTTGCTGTCAGGGCGGAACCCACTGCCAGCAGGGTTATCATCATTTTATTTTTCATCATCAAATCCTGTATCACTTTATTTATTACTGAAATCCAGATTACATAATTCGGGCTTCATCAGCCGATGACCGAAATTTATACAACTCTTTTTCGGCACACAATCTATTTTGAGGTCTAGCTGTAGACTTCTCTTTAACAAAATAAATACATTTCAGTTTTGAAATTTCTTAAGCCTTTCTATTTTCAGTCTACTTTTAGACCCCTAATTTACGTCCTTAGAATTCATATAATTAGGCTCGTCATTTACTGTGGTCTATTTTTAGACCCGTCTTAAATATTCCACGACTCGCTGTTTTTTAAGATAATTCTCTATATCGATCAAATAATGATCGCGTCCGTGAGTGAGGTATCTGATGAACACCCGAATGGCTCCCAGTCTCGATAATGAAAAAGCCACCGTGCTTACGGCTAAACCCTATAAGCACATCGAGAAATTAATTGATCATCTTCTTCCGTTGGCAGAGAGGCGCATACTGTCCCGGGGGGAAGTGCTCCACTATTATGCAAACGACGTGCGTCAGTGTTTTTTATTGCTCCAGGGCAGCGTGGCGTTGCACCGTCGGGGAGATGGCATCGTCTTAAATTCTGAATCCGCGCCGTTTATTCTTGGCGTGAGTAGCCAGTTCTCCTCAGAGCACCTGTATGTCAGGGCGCTGGAGACCTCCGAACTCGCCGGGGTTTCGCTGGAGCGTTTTAACGGCGTGATTGCGCAACACAATTTGTGGGAGCCGTTTTCGCATCTGCTGATCTATACCGCCTCCCGGGTCTATGAGCACTGCTCGCGGATCTCGCAGATGTCGGCCTATGACATCATCCGTTTCCAGCTGGTTGAATTGATGCAGGAGCCCGAAGCAATACGGCTGAACACCACGGCGGCCGCCTATATACAAAGTCGCACCTGGCTTTCGCGTAGCGGGATAATGCGGATCCTGGCCGAACTGCGCACCGGGAAGTACATTACGATGGAGCGCGGCGTGCTGCTTGATGTCCACCATCTGCCGCGGAAATACTGATTCAGGTGATGTCGGTAATAAGGAGTAACGCTATAATCAGAAAGACGATTCTTTCAGGTTCAGGTTATGTCCTCCACAGAAAAACCCCATCGTGGTTCTCCCTATGCGCAAGCGCTGATTACGCACTTACAACCTTACTCTACTGTCCGTCATCTCGATCGCGGGGAGCAGCTGGATCTGGTGGTTAATGGCCGGGGAATGAGTTATTTGATTCTGGAAGGGACCGTTGCCATTTACCGACGCAGCGACAATCTGATGCTGTCGACCGCGAAAAGCCCGGCGTTATTTGGAGTGGCCAATATTAATGACATCTTTTTTGACGACTGCCTGAAAACGGTGACCCCCTGCAAGATTGGAATGCTGACCGCAGAGCAGCTCAACGTCATTATTCAGGAGAAGGCGCTGTGGGGGCTGATATCAAACCACCTGATGTTTATGTATAACCGGCTTTATAACACCGTCATGCCAAAGGGTGCTCCGACGGCCTATGAGATGATCCGCCAGCAGCTGATGTTATTAATGAATGAAGATGAATCTTATCGCCGGGAGATAACCGCAGAACGCTACATTCGCGATAAAACCCAGCTTTCCCGTAGCGGCGTGATGCGTATCCTGGCCGATCTCAAAACGGGGGGCTTTATTGAAATGGAAGATGGCAGGCTGATTAAAATCAATAAACTTCCCGCCCGGTACTGAATTGCAGACACAAAAAAGGCCGCGCTCGCGGCCTTTTCATTCTCTCAATGGACGTGAACGCCCAAGCGCCAGGCAAAATAGATCTCTTCTTTCAGTTCATTCGAAGAGAGCGCCAGCAAATCTGTAAACTCCAGTTCAAGCTGTTTCAGCTTTTTCAGGTACTGCGCCGGAGACAGGTTGCTGTTATCGCGACGTAAATATTCAATTGCCAGTTGCGTTGGGGTTATTTCAGTATCCATGATGTCCTCACTTGTGTACAAATCCTGACCAGTATATCACAACACCCTGGCGAGATTTTGACCAAATGCAAAAACATCAGGAAATTTACACCACCGCCGTCGTCAGCCTGGATGAGCAGCACAGCCGATCCTGCTCATCGAGAATATCAATCTGCCACACCTGATGACGGCTACCGGCGTGCAGCGCGCGGCAAATACCGCGCACGCGCCCGCTGCGCACCGAGCGAATATGGTTGGCGTTCACCTCAAGCCCGACGACCTTCTGCTCCCCTTCGGTGCAGAGATACCCCGCCACCGAGCCCAGGGTTTCGGCCAGCACCACGGACGCACCGCCGTGCAGTAAACCAAACGGCTGGTGCGTACGATGATCGACAGGCATGGTGGCCTCCAGATCGTCTTCGCCAATGCGGATAAACTGGATATCCAGCAACCCGACCATATTCCCCTCGCCCATGGCGTTTAACGCCTGTAGCGTGACGGCACGTTTCCAGATCATCCGATAATCTCCAGTAAAGCCTGTAACGGATGGCGTACCCCGTTACCTTCAACACGTTTCACCTGGCTACGACAGGAGTAGCCCGTTGCCAGGCAGCGGTTTCGCGGCAAGCGCTGCATCGCCTGATGCCATGACAGCTCGTAGATACCGAGCGAGTTGGCGTGATTCTTCACTTCATGCCCGTAAGTGCCTGCCATGCCGCAGCAACCGACGCTGACGCTCTCCAGCTTCGCGCCAAAGCGGGCAAAAATAGAGGCCCATTGCGCAGGTGCGCCCGGCAGCGCGGTGACTTCGGTACAGTGGCCAAACAGGTACCACGGCTCACCGCTGACCTCCATGGCGCTGGTCTGCTCGAGAGCCGCCGGCAGCCATTCGTGCACCAGCATAACGTGGAACGCCCCGCGTTTATCGCCCAGCGTCTGCTTATATTCATCGCGATAGCAGAGCACCAGCGCCGGATCGACACCCACCATCGGCATGCCCAGCCCGGCGACCCGGTTAAGGAAATCAGACGTTTTTTGCGCCGTTTTCGCGAAGCGGTTGAGGAAGCCTTTAATGTGTTGCGCCTTACCGTTAGGTGAGAACGGCAGAACCACCGGCTGATACCCCAGTTTTTCCGCCAGACGGACAAAATCGGCCACCACCTGCGCGTCGTAATAGCTGGTAAACGGATCCTGCACCACCAGCACCACCTTCGCTTTTTGCTCAGGGCTTAACGCCTCAAGCTGCTCCAGGGTCATGTTTGCCGAGCGGTGCCCCACCAGCTGACGCTGCAGCGACGGCACCGAAAGCAGCGGCAGATCCACCATCCCGATATGCTTTTCGGAAAGCTTGCGCACCAGCGGCTGATTGATAAAGAAGTTGAACGTCTTTGGCGCCCGGGCCATCAGCGGGGCATAGCTCTCCACCGTTGCCACCAGATGGTCGCGCATCGGGCGCAGATAGCGCGTGTGGTAGAGCTGCAGGAAGCGCGAGCGGAACTCCGGTACGTCGATCTTAATCGGGCACTGGGTCGAACAGGCTTTACAGGCCAGGCAGCCGGACATGGCCTCTTTCACCTCATGGGAGAAATCATACTCGCCCTTATTCGCATGCCAGCTGTTGCGGGTGCGCTCAATCAGGGAACGCAGGCTGGCCCGTTTTTCCGGCAACTCCTGCTCCAGCTTGAGCGGGTCGATACCGCGATCGGCCAGCAAACGCAGCCATTCGCGTACCAGCGTCGCCCGCCCTTTTGGCGAATGAATGCGGTTGCTGGTGATTTTCATCGACGGGCACATCGGGCTTTTCACGTCGAAGTTAAAGCACAGGCCGTTGCCGTTACACTCCAGCGCTCCGCGCCAGGACGCGCGCACGGCAATCGGGATTTGTCTGTCGTACGTGCCGCGCTTGACGGCATCCACCTGCAGCATGGGCGCGTCCACCCCCTCCGGCGGACAAATTTTCCCCGGATTGAGACGGTTATTGGGATCGAACGCCGCTTTGACCTTGCGCAGCTCGCCGAAGAGCTGTTCACCGAAGAACGCCGGGCTGTACTCGGCGCGGAACCCTTTTCCGTGTTCCCCCCACAGCAGGCCGCCATATTTCGCGGTTAAGGCCACCACCTCATCGGAGATCTGTTTCATCAGGATCTCCTGCTGCGGATCGCACATGTCCAGGGCCGGACGCACATGCAGCACCCCGGCATCAACGTGGCCGAACATGCCATAGCTCAGGCCGTGGCTGTCCAGCAGCGCACGGAATTCAACGATATAATCCGCCAGATGCTCAGGAGGAACGCAGGTATCTTCGGCAAACGGAATCGGCTTCGCGGCGCCTTTGGCATTGCCGAGCAGCCCCACCGCTTTTTTACGCATCGCGTAGATACGCTCAATGCCGGCCAGGTCGTTACAGAGCTGCCAGCCAATGACCCCACCTTCGCCGTGGGCGATCAGTTCATCAAGCCGCTGACAGAGCGTGGTCACCTGGCTATCGATAAGTTCTGCATCGTCTCCGGCAAATTCAACGATGTTAAGCCCAAGCATCTCTTTGTCCGGCACATCGGTAATCAGCTCCCGCACCGAGTGCCAGACGATATCTTCCCGCGCCAGATTAAGCACCTTCGAGTCAACGGTTTCCACCGACAGCGCCTGCGCCTCCACCATAAACGGGGCATTACGCAGCGCGGAATCAAAGGAGTCATATTTGACGTTCACCAGGCGGCGCACTTTGGGCAGCCGGGTGATATCCAGCCGTGCCTCGGTAATAAACGCCAGCGTTCCTTCGGAGCCGGTCAGCACGCGGGTCAAATCAAACTGGGTCAGTTCGTCGTTAAAGACATGACGCAGGTCGTAACCGGTCAGGAAACGGTTCAGTTTGGGGAATTTGTCGAGGATCAACTGGCGGTTATCGCGACAGCGCTCCAGCACGGTGCGATAGATGCGCCCGCTTGCGGTGTTCTCTTTACCCAGCGTTTCAGCCAGCTCAACCGGCACAGGCTGGGTATCCAGGATATCGCCGCCCAGCAGCACCGCCCGTACGCCCAGAACATGATCGGAGGTTTTTCCGTAGACCAGCGAACCCTGCCCGGAGGCATCGGTGTTGATCATCCCGCCGATGGTTGCCCGGTTGCTGGTAGAAAGCTCCGGCGCAAAAAAGTAGCCGTAGGGCTTCAGATACTGGTTGAGCTGATCCTTAATCACGCCCGCTTCTACGCGAACCCATCCCTCTTCAGGATTGATCTCGATGATGCGGTTCATATAGCGCGACATATCAATGATGATGCCCTGGTTCAGGGCCTGGCCATTTGTTCCGGTGCCGCCGCCGCGCGGGGTGAACACCAGAGCGCTAAAACGCTCTTGTGTCGCCAGCCGGGCAATCAGCGCCACATCGGCCGTTGAACGTGGAAAGACGACTGCATCGGGAAGAAGCTGGTAAATACTGTTATCGGTCGCCATCGTCAGCCTGTCGGCATAGTTCGTGGCGGTATCACCTGTAAAACCCTGTTGCTCCAGTGCCTGCAAAAAATTAAGCACCAGCTGAACGACGCCAGGTGCTTGAGAAATCTGTGGGATCATGACTGTCGACCCTAATTAGAGTAGTGTGAAATCGTTTGCGTTGTGTCTGGAAAGTTTTATCACATTTTTTTCTTATGTGCTTCGCTGAATTACGGGCAAAATCCGCCTGTCAAAAATCGCTGATATCATTAATGATTAGAGTGACGCAGTTATCCGTTCCCGCCAGCCTCGCTGGTGTTTATTAAGGAAAGTTTCATTTATGGTCAATCTTCGCCAGCCCAGGGATGTTGCGCAAATTTTGCTGTCGGTGCTGTTTCTGGCCCTCATGATTATTGCGTGTCTGTGGATTGTTCAACCTTTCATACTTGGCTTCGCCTGGGCCGCAACGGTGGTCGTGGCGACCTGGCCGGTGCTGTTACGTTTGCAGAAACTGCTGTTTGGCCGCCGCGGTCTGGCGGTACTGGTCATGACGCTGCTGCTGTTCCTGCTGTTTATTATTCCGATTGCGCTGCTGGTGAACAGCCTTGTCGATTCCAGTGGCCCGGTTATTCGCGCCGTCACCAGCGGTGATTTGACGCTGCCGGATCTCGCCTGGCTGAACAGCATTCCGGTGGTAGGCGCCAAACTTTACAGCGGCTGGCACAGCCTGCTGGAGATGGGCGGCAGCGCGTTGATGGCGAAAGTGCGTCCGTATATTGGCACCACCACCACCTGGTTTGTGGGTCAGGCGGCACATATTGGCCGCTTTATGATGCACTGTGCGCTGATGCTGGTCTTCAGCGCCCTGCTCTACTGGCGCGGTGAGCAGGTAGCGTTGGGCGTACGCCATTTCGCTACCCGACTGGCCGGTAAACGCGGCGATGCCGCAGTTCTGCTGGCGGCGCAGGCCGTGCGGGCGGTTGCGCTTGGGGTGGTCGTCACGGCCCTGGTGCAGGCGGTGCTGGGCGGTATCGGCCTGGCCATTTCTGGCGTGCCGTACGCTACCGTCTTTACGGTGGTGATGCTGATGACCTGTCTTGCACAACTGGGGCCGTTGCTGGTGCTGGTCCCCAGCATCATCTGGCTTTACTGGACGGGGGATACCACGTGGGGAACCGTTCTGCTGGTCTGGAGCTGCGTGGTTGGCACCATGGATAACGTGATTCGTCCCATCCTCATCCGCATGGGCGCGGACCTGCCGCTGATCCTGATCCTCTCCGGCGTCATTGGCGGGTTAATCGCCTTTGGGATGATCGGTCTGTTTATTGGACCGGTGCTGCTTGCCGTCACCTGGCGTCTCTTCTCCGCCTGGGTACACGAAGTGCCGCCGCCGGGCACCGACCCGGATGTGATTTTGAGCGAACTCGAAGAGCTGGAAGAGAAGAATACGCAGTAAAAGGGGTTGCCGGGTGGCGTGGACGCTTACCCGGCCTACATTCTCCCCGGCAATACTTAAACATTGCTAAACTATTTATTCGTTGCGCACTGGTCCGACCCGCCTTTTTTGCTCTAAGTCCGCTATTCACCTCAAGAAATCTTTACTTCTCTTTAACTATTGAGACGAATCTGATCGACGCTCAAGGTTGGCATGCCTACTATTAGCTCACGGTTATAAATCAACACCTTGATTTATAAGCATGGAAATCCCCTGAGTGAAACAACGAATTGCTGTGTGTAGTCTTTGCCCATCTCCCACGATGGGCTTTTTTTTATCCTGGCTACGCGTGCTGAACCTGACAGGTGCTTAGCATGCGCCATTCAGCAGGCAGCACCCGCGTCTCTCCCGTCACATTGACCGTCACCACGTCGCGAATATCCGCCGACGATGCTCCCACCTGTAGCTCAAACTCGCCCGGCTCGACAATGCGTTTGCCGTCCCGACGGGTAAAGTTGAACATCTCCACGGGCAGCGTAAAGGTGAGCGTGGCCGTTTCGCCCGGCGCGAGCGCCACGCGCTGGAACGCTTTCAGCTCCTGAAGCGGCCGCACCTGCGTGGCAACCTTATCCCGGACATACACCTGCACCACCTCGCTGCCGCTGCGTTCACCGCGGTTGGTGACGTCAATACTCAACACAACTTCGCCGTCCACCGGTACGCTGTTTTGCGCGAGGCGTGCTGCGCCCCAGTTAAATTGCGTCCAGCCAAGGCCGAAACCAAAGGGATAGCGGGAGCCAAAGTGGAACGCGAATGGCGTGCCGCCGCTTTTCAGCTTGTGGTTGTAGTAGTACGGCATGGCGCCCGCACTTTTCGGCACGCTCACCACCAGACGTCCCTGCGGCTCCGCGCGGCCGGTTAACACATCGGCAATTGCCCAGCCCCCTTCCTGCCCAGGTGCCCAGGCCATCATCAGCGCCGCGACCTTATCTTCCAGCCCCTGAAGATTGTACGGCCGCCCACCGGTCATCACGACAATCACCGGTTTGCCCGTGGCGACCAGGGCTTCCAGCAGTTGTTGCTGAACGCCAGGCAGATGCAGGGAATCGGTATCGGATCCTTCCCCTACCGTGCCGCTCTGGAACAAACCGGCGAGGTCGCCGACACAGGCCACCACCACGTCGCTCTCCTGCGCGGCGTTCACGGCTTCGGGGATCAGCGCGGTACTTTGCGACACCGGCGACTGCTGCATCGGTTTGCCCCCGCTGTCACCCGGGAAGACCGGCGCGCCCGCCATTCGTTTTTCGATGATGTGACACCCTTTGGCATAACGCACGTTCGACGCGCCCAGATAGTGCTCCAGCGCCGCGCGCGGAGTCGTCACCTGTGACGTTTCGTCAACCATATCGCTGATAATCAAATGCACCGGGAAGCTGTAGCCGCTGAGCAACGCCAGCGGATCGTCCGCCGTGGGGCCCACCACCGCCACGCGGGGTTTGCCGCCGAGAGGCAAAATGCCGTTATTCTCCAGCAGCGTCAGCGAACGGGTCGCCACCTCACGTGCAACCTGCCGGGTGGTCTCATTTTGCAAATCAATGCCGCTTTCATCGGCATACGGGTTTTCAAACAGGCCGAGACGGAATTTTTCGGTCAGCACGCGTCCTACAATCTCGTCCACTTTCGCCATGGAGATCAGACCACGCTCAACGGCCTCGGCCAGATGGCGGGCGCAGTCATCTTTCGGCAGCTCAACATCAAGCCCGGCGTTAAAGGCCAGCGCGGCGGATTCGGTCGCATCATGCGAGACCCCGTGATGCTGATGCAGCAGGCTGACGCCGCCATAGTCCGCCACAACGATCCCGTCAAAGCCCCACTGTTCGCGCAGGACGGTGGTCAGCAGGAAGTGGTCACTGTGCCCCGGCTGATTGTCGATATCGTGGTAGGCAGGCATCACCGACCCGGCATTGGCCAGCTTCACCGCCATTTCAAACGGCAGCAGGAAGGTATCATTCAGTTCGCTAAAGCCCAGATGAACCGGGGCATGGTTGCGCGCCCCCTCGCTGAAAGAGTGGCCCACATAGTGCTTAAGTGTGGCCAGCAGATCGCGTTTATCGCCCTGCAGCCCTTTAACGTAGGCCGTGGCCATCACACCCACCAGCCAGGGATCTTCGCCAAAGGTCTCTTCCGTGCGCCCCCAGCGCACATCGCGGGAGACATCCAGCACCGGGGCCAGCCCCTGCTGGCAGCCCACGGACCGCGCCTCTTTGCCTATCTGCTCGGCTGCCCGCTGCACCAGCGCCGGCTCCCAGGTTGAACCGTAGTTGAGCGATGACGGGAACAGCGTGGCCGCTTTGCACAACAACCCCACCAGACACTCCTCATGGAACAGCGCCGGAATGCCGAGCCGCGTCTCTTCCATCATCATTCGCTGCAGACGGTTGGCGGCGCGCACGCCGGTTTGCGCATCAACGATATGGGTACCCAGCGGACGGGTAATCTGCCCGACGCCCAGCTTAAGCCGTTCGCTGAGCGAGGCCTGTTCACTCACCCCCGCGAATTCGTCACTCAAGTCGCTGCGTTCACGGTGGTTGCCGTTTTCATCGAGGATCAACCAGTACGCGTGCATCTGGGCGAACTTCTCTTCCGGGGTCATGCGTGCCAGCAAGTCGGCGACGCGCTCGTGCACGGGACGTCCCGCGTCCTTATAGATTGCAGTCATGTTTTACTCCTGTAGGGCGGAAGGGGCAGCCGGGCTGAGTTGCCCTGCTTCTGGCCGCACGTCGCGCTTGCTGGCCAGTTCGCGGGCGATGGAATCCACCAGCCGACTGTTGAGTTTGTAGATGGCAAGCAGCGCGACCATGCAGAGGAACAGCACGCACGGAATGAGGGTAAACAGTGCGTTAATGGTCGTGAGTACGTGCGGCGTCTGGGTTGCCTGGCCTGGCGCGTAATCCACCATCCCGAGCACCCAACCCACCACTGCCCCACCCAACGCCAGACCAAATTTGATGGCGAACAGCGCGGTGGAGAAGACCAGACCATCGAGCCGGCGACCGCTGCGGTGCTCTTCATAGTCGACCACATCGGAGAACATGGTCCACTGCAGCGGCGTGGTCAGGTTCTGGATGAAGCTAAAGACAATATTGAGGCCGAAAATCAGCCAGACCTGTGAAGGCGGAAGGAAGAAGATCAGCGCCCCAAAAATCACGAAGGAAATAATGGTCCACTGATAAGCACGTACGCGGTCAAATTTCCCCAGCAGCCGTTCGGATAATAATGCGCCACTTAAGGAGGCCACCATCCCGGAGACGATAAAGGCAAACACCAGTTCCGGACGCAACAGCACATAATTCACGTAATACATCGTGGCAGAGCCGCGCGTCACGACCGCCGTTAACAGCAAAATATTAAACAGGAACACAATTCGCCACTGGCTGTTCCCGGCCAGCAGTTTTAAATCGGTGAGCATGGAGCCAGAAGTATCATTCCGCGGAGAATAGCGCTCGCGGGTCATCAGGAAGCAGCAGAAGAATAAAATAATCCCCAGTAATCCCATCAGGCTCATGGCATAGAAATAGCCTTTCTGTACGTTGCCCTGTCCAAGATGCGAAACCAACGGCAAAGCGATAACCGTCACAATCAACCCGCCGATAAACGACAGGCCAAAGCGCCACGACTGCAGCGAATGGCGCTCGCGCGGATCCAGCGTCAGCGCGCCCGGCATGGCGCAGTAGGGGACGTTAATGGCGGAATAGATGAGGCTTAAAATCCCGTAGGTCACACAGGCATAGACAATTTTCGCCGTGGGCCCGACGTCGGGAACGTAGAACGTAATGAGGCAGCTCACACCAAACGGAATGGCAAACCACAGCAGCCATGGACGGAAACGACCGTGACGCGTTTGGGTGCGATCCACCAGCGCGCCGATACAGGGATCAATAAAGGCATCGACCACGCGTACCACTAAAAACATGGTGCCCATAATGGCCGCGGGTAAACCGAAAACGTCTGTATAGAAATAAGCAAGAAATAACGTCGCTGTTTGCCAGACCAGCGCACTGGCCATATCACCTAAGCCATAACCTATTTTATCTTTGGTACGCAGTACAGAGGAGATTGTCATTTGTTATTTGCCTTTTTATCAGGTTAAAACGTATTTCAACCAGTTGCGCAAAATCGTGTTGATTTGCGCGGTAAGGCTCAAGTATTAGCAACCCTTTGTGTGCTAACAATTGTCTAAATTAACAGACAAATTATGATATTTGGTTTTTTACTTTATTTGTGATGGGGAGCAAATATAAGCGGAAATAAAAAAGGCGAGGATTATTTCCCTCGCCTTTTCAGATACGGAAGACGTTACTTGTTCAGTTCAGCCAGGCTCAGCCAGGTTTGCACCACGGTGTCCGGGTTGAGGGAAAGACTGTCGATCCCCTCTTCCATCAGCCAGGCCGCGAAGTCTTCATGGTCAGAAGGGCCCTGGCCACAAATCCCGACGTATTTACCCTGTTTCTTCGCCGCACGGATGGACATCGACAGCAGGGCTTTCACCGCCTCGTTGCGTTCGTCGAACAGCTCAGAGACCACGCCGGAGTCACGGTCCAGACCCAGCGTCAGCTGCGTCATGTCGTTCGAACCGATAGAGAAGCCGTCGAAGTGCTCCAGGAACTGCTCTGCCAGCAGGGCGTTGGACGGGATCTCACACATCATGATGATCTTCAGCCCATTTTCGCCGCGCTTCAGCCCCTGACGCGCCAGCTCGTCCACCACCGCTTTCGCCTGGTCCACGGTACGTACGAACGGGATCATGATCTCAACGTTAGTCAGCCCCATGTCGTTGCGCACGCGTTTTACCGCTTCACATTCCAGCGCGAAGCAGTCGCGGAAGCTGTCGGAGACATAACGTCCGGCCCCACGGAAGCCCAGCATCGGGTTCTCTTCTTCCGGCTCGTAACGCTCGCCGCCCACCAGGTTGGCGTATTCGTTAGACTTAAAGTCCGACAGACGCACGATCACGCGCTTCGGATAAAACGCCGCCCCGAGCGTCGCGATCCCTTCGGTCAGACGGCCAACATAAAACTCTTTCGGCGAGTCGTAGCCTTTCATCATCTCGCGGATTTCGTTCTGCAGCTTTGCGTCCTGGTCGTCAAACTCCAGCAGCGCGCGCGGGTGAACGCCAATCATACGGTTGATGATGAATTCCAGACGCGCCAGGCCCACGCCTTCGTTCGGCAGGCAGGCGAAGTCAAACGCGCGGTCCGGGTTACCGACGTTCATCATGATCTTCAGCGGCAGGTCCGGCATGGTATCGACGCTGGAGCTTTTCACGCTGAAGTCGAGGATGTCGGCATACACGTAGCCGGTATCCCCTTCGGCACAGGAGACGGTCACGTTCTGTCCGTCCTTCATGCGTTCGGTTGCGTCACCGCAGCCGACAACCGCCGGGATCCCCAGCTCGCGGGCGATGATCGCCGCGTGACAGGTACGCCCGCCACGGTTGGTGACGATAGCCGCGGCTTTCTTCATGATCGGTTCCCAGTCCGGGTCGGTCATGTCGGTTACCAGCACGTCGCCCGGTTCAATGCGGTTCATCTCGCTGATATCGTGGATCACTTTCACCGGACCGGCACCAATGCGGTGACCAATCGCGCGACCTTCCGCCACGATTTTGCCCTGCGCGTGGAGGGTATAACGCTCCATCACCTGGCCGCGGGAGCGAACCGTTTCCGGGCGCGCCTGGACGATGAACAGCTTGCCGGTGTGACCATCTTTGGCCCATTCGATGTCCATCGGACGGCCGTAGTGTTTTTCAATCTGCACCGCCTGCTTCGCCAGCTCCTGCACTTCGGCGTCGGTCAGGGAGAAGCGGTCGCGCAGCTCCTGCGGTACATCTTCAATCTTCACCTGCTTGCCATGCTCCTGGGTCGGGGCATAGATCATGCGGATTTTTTTCGAGCCCATGGTGCGACGAACCACCGCCGGACGGTTGGCGGCAAGCGTCGGTTTGTGGACGTAGAATTCGTCAGGGTTCACGGCCCCCTGCACCACCATCTCACCCAGGCCCCACGCGGAGGTGATGAATACCACCTGGTCGAAGCCGGACTCGGTATCAATGGAGAACATCACGCCGGAAGAGCCCACGTCGGAACGCACCATACGCTGTACGCCCGCAGAGAGCGCGACGCCGCGATGGTCATAGCCCTGATGCACGCGATAGGAGATAGCGCGATCGTTAAACAGGGAGGCGAACACGTGTTTCACCGCCACCAGTACCGCGTCATACCCCTGAACGTTCAGGAAGGTTTCCTGTTGCCCGGCGAACGAGGCATCCGGCATGTCTTCTGCGGTTGCAGAGGAGCGCACGGCGAAAGAGGCCTGCGCATCATCAGCGGAGAGCTGGTTGTACGCATCGTGAATGGCTTTTTCCAGTTCCGGCTGGAAAGGTGTGTCGATAATCCACTGGCGGATCTGCGCCCCGGCTTTAGCAAGCGCGGTAACGTCATCAATATCCGTTTTATCCAGCAGGTCGTAAATGCGCTGGTTTACACCGCTCTGGTCTAAAAACAGGTTAAACGCATCGGCGGTCGTGGCAAACCCGTTTGGTACGGAGACACCCATACCGGACAGATTTGTAATCATTTCACCCAGGGAGGCATTTTTGCCCCCAACTCTGTCTACATCATTCATGCCGAGTTGGTTATACCAAAGCACCAGCGGTGACGAGCCATTGTTGGACATCGAAACAATCCTTTTGTGATATTTGATCGGAGTAAGAAACACCTGACTACGTATTTATACTGGCATATTTATTTACGCTAAAAAAACGGTGAATCGTGTAAGCAATTTAAATTTTCAACTTTTCGGATACTTTCCCTCCACCGGATAAGCCGATGATTCCTATATATTCAGCCAAAAACCACAAAAATGACGTCGCTATTTGAAAAATGAAATCCACTTTTCAGGAAAATCAAAAACACCATTTCATTTTAAATTCAGATAACTTCTTTGCTGTGCAATTAACTTTTTTAATTTATGCTTTCAGACAATTAGGTCCGATATTCAGGGTGGATAAAATGGATAATGCTGTCGATCGCCACGTTTTTTATATTTCTGATGGTACGGCGATTACCGCCGAGGTGCTGGGGCATGCGGTGATGTCACAGTTCCCCGTTTCGATTAACAGCATCACGCTGCCGTTTGTGGAAAATGAGAGCCGCGCGCGGGCGGTCAAGGATCAGATTGATGCCATTTACCAGCAGACGGGCGTACGGCCGCTGGTGTTCTACTCCATCGTGATCCCGGAAATTCGCAACATCATTCTGCAAAGCGAAGGCTTTTGTCAGGATATCGTGCAGGCGCTGGTGGCCCCGCTGCAGAGCGAGCTGAAGCTCGACCCGACCCCCATCGCACACCGAACCCACGGGCTGAACCCCGGCAACCTGACCAAATACGATGCGCGTATCGCCGCCATTGACTACACCCTGGCGCATGACGACGGCATCTCGCTGCGAAACCTCGACCAGGCGCAGGTCATTTTGCTGGGCGTCTCGCGCTGCGGCAAAACCCCTACCAGCCTCTACCTGGCGATGCAGTTTGGTATTCGTGCCGCCAACTACCCGTTCATTGCCGATGATATGGACAATCTGGTGCTGCCTGCCGCCCTGAAGCCACTGCAGCACAAGCTGTTCGGGCTGACCATTAATCCGGAGCGCCTTGCCGCCATCCGCGAAGAGCGCCGCGAGAACAGCCGCTACGCCTCCATGCGCCAGTGTCGAATGGAGGTCTCCGAAGTGGAAGCGCTGTACCGCAAAAACCAGATCCCGTGGCTGAACAGCACCAACTATTCGGTCGAAGAGATCGCCACCAAAATTCTCGACATCATGGGTCTTAATCGTCGTATGTACTAATATGCTAGTACATTAGCTCAGATTCAGGTATCATCCACCACATCCTCGGGGCGGAGCCGCCCCGAACTTGAAATCAGCAGGGATTGGTTTAAGGTGATGCCCATCACTTCCCGGTAGTCTGCCGATGAAGCAAAAAATTTCTGAGACATTCCATGAATAAAACCGACGAACTCCGCACAGCGCGCATTGACAGCCTGGTTACACCGGCTGAACTGGCACAGCGGCATCCACTTTCCGCAGGCGTTGCGGAGCATGTTACGGCCTCGCGCCGACGCATTGAAAAAATTCTTAATGGTGAAGACAAACGTCTTCTGGTGGTAATTGGCCCCTGCTCGATCCATGACCTGGACGCGGCGATGGATTATGCAAAACGGCTACAGGGACTGCGGGAAAAACACCAGCATCGCCTTGAGATCGTGATGCGGACCTACTTTGAAAAACCCCGTACCGTGGTGGGCTGGAAAGGATTAATTTCAGACCCCGACCTCAACGGCAGCTATCGCGTTAACCATGGGATTGAGCTGGCACGTAAGCTGCTTTTGCAGGTGAACGAGCTGGGCGTTCCCACGGCCACCGAGTTTCTCGATATGGTGACCGGCCAGTTTATCGCCGATCTGATCAGCTGGGGCGCGATTGGCGCGCGGACCACCGAGAGCCAGATCCATCGTGAAATGGCCTCTGCCCTCTCCTGCCCGGTCGGGTTTAAAAACGGAACCGATGGCAACACCCGGATTGCGGTCGATGCGATCCGCGCTGCGCGTGCCAGCCACATGTTCCTCTCGCCGGATAAGAGCGGCCAGATGACCATCTACCAGACCAGCGGTAACCCGTACGGGCATATCATTATGCGCGGCGGCAAGAAACCGAACTATCACGCCGGGGATATCGCCGCGGCCTGTGAAACGCTGGCCGAGTTCGATCTGCCGGAACATCTGGTGGTGGACTTCAGCCACGGTAACTGTCAGAAACAGCACCGTCGCCAGCTGGATGTCTGCGATGAGATCTGCCAGCAGATCCGCAGCGGTTCAAGCGCCATTGCGGGTATTATGGCCGAAAGCTTTATCCGCGAAGGCACGCAGAAAATCGTGTCGGGTCAGCCGCTGGTTTACGGCCAGTCGATCACCGACCCATGCCTGAGCTGGGAAGACAGCGAACTGCTGCTGGAGAAGCTGGCGTCGGCGGTAGATTCGCGCTTCTGATCTTATTGTCGGGTGGCGCTGCGCTTACCCGACCTGCGATACGTGCCCTTCTCCCTCTCCCTGTGGGAGAGGGCCGGGGTGAGGGCATCAGACCGCACCTCCCCCAAATTTGATCCTCTCACCCTTTTTTCACAAAAACGCTTGCCGCGAATTTGCAGTTTATTGATAATGATTATCATTGTTACATTGATTGTTATTTATAAACATTATGTCACGTACGGATAACACTGCGGCAACGCCGCCAAAAACAGACACAGCATCCGCCCCCGCCGAGCGTCGCATTGACAGCAAAACCCTGCTGGGCGATGAGGGACGGGTCATTATCGAGCATGACGGTCAACGCTACCTGCTGCGCCAGACCCATGCCGGAAAATTGATCCTCACAAAATAAACAACACAAAAACTCCGCCAGCCACCCAGGTGAACCCCAGGCAGCCAGCGCTTTCAATTCTTAATGGAGAGTTGCTATGCCACACCTGCCTTCCGCGCCTTTACGTCCGTCACTTCTGGCGCTGGCGATTGTCAGCACCCTGCCGGGCGTCGCGTTTGCTACCACAGATGAAATGACCGTGACCGCCACGGGTAACGCCCGTAGCGCTTTCGAAGCCCCCATGATGGTAAGCGTGATTGACGCCAGCACACCGGATAAACAGACTGCCAGCTCGGCAGCCGACCTGCTGCGTAACGTCCCCGGCCTGACGCTCGATGGCACCGGACGCACCAACGGCCAGGACGTTAACCTGCGCGGTTATGACCGTCGCGGCGTGTTGGTACTGGTTGACGGCGTGCGCCAGGGAACCGACACCGGCCACCTGAACAGCACGTTCCTCGATCCGGCGCTGATTAAACGTATCGAAGTGGTGCGCGGTCCGTCGGCCCTGCTGTACGGCAGCGGTGCGCTGGGCGGTGTGATTGCCTATGACACCGTCGATGCCAAAGATCTGCTGGAGCCGGGTAAAAACAGCGGCTACCGGGTGTTCGCTACCGGTGCGACGGGCGATCACAGCATCGGCATGGGGGCCAGCGCCTATGGCCGCACCGATACCCTGGACGGGCTGGTCTCCTGGTCTAGCCGGGATCGTGGCGATCTGCGCCAGAGTGACGGCACCACCGCCCCGAACGACGAATCCATTCAGAACATGCTGGCGAAGGGCAGCTGGAAAATCGACGCGGCCCAGAGCCTGAGCGGCTCCCTGCGCTATTACAATAACGCTGCACAGGAGCCGAAAAACCCGCAAACCAGTACAGCAGACAGCAGCAGTAACCCGCTGACCGACCGCTCCACCATCCAGCGTGACGCGCAGCTCGGCTATCACCTTGCTCCACAGGGTAACGACTGGCTGAACGCCGACGCGAAAATTTACTGGTCCGAAGCACGTATCAACGCCCAGAACATCGACGGCAGCGGTGAGTTTCGCAAACAGACCACCAAAGGCGGCAAAGTGGAGAACCGCACCCGCCTGTTCAGCGATTCTTTTGCGTCGCACCTGCTGACCTACGGCGGTGAGTATTATCGTCAGGAGCAACGCCCGGGCGGGGCAACAACGGGCTTCCCGCAGGCACAAATCGATTTCAGCTCCGGCTGGCTGCAGGATGAAATTACCCTGCGCGACCTCCCCGTGACCCTTCTTGGCGGCACGCGCTACGACAATTACCGCGGCAGCAGCGACGGCTACAAGGATGTGGATGCCGATAAGTGGTCCTCCCGCGCCGGGTTAACCGTCAGCCCGACCGACTGGCTGATGCTGTTCGGCTCTTACGCGCAGGCGTTCCGCGCGCCAACCATGGGCGAAATGTATAACGACGCCAAACACTTCTCCATTGGCCGCTTCTATACCAACTACTGGGTGCCCAACCCCAATCTGCGCCCGGAAACCAACGAAACGCAGGAGTATGGTTTTGGTCTGCGCTTTGATGATCTGATGCTGGCCAACGATGCGCTGGAGTTTAAAGCCAGCTATTTCGATACCAACGCCAAAGACTACATCTCCACCACCGTCGATTTTGCGGCGGCGACCACCATGTCATATAACGTCCCGAACGCCAAAATCTGGGGCTGGGACGTGATGGCGAAATACTCCGCCGACCTGTTCAACCTCGACCTCGCCTATAACCGCACGCGCGGAAAAGATACCGACACGGGCGAGTATATTTCCAGCATCAACCCGGATACCGTCACCAGCAAGCTGGATATTCCGCTGGCACAAAGCGGCTTCTCCGTCGGCTGGATCGGCACCTTTGTCGATCGCTCAACGCACATCAGCAGCAGCTACAGCGAGCAACCCGGCTACGCGGTTAACGATTTCTACGTGAGCTACACCGGCCAGGCGCAGCTTAAAGGCGTCACCACGACGCTGGTGCTGGGCAACGCCTTCGACAAACAATACTGGTCGCCACAGGGCATTCCGCAGGATGGCCGAAACGGGAAGATTTTCGTCAGTTATCAATGGTAATCCCCGCCCCGGCTGGCCGGGGCAATGCTTTGAGAGGAAAAGACAATGAATCACTACACACGCTGGCTTGAGCTAAAAGACAAAAATCCGGGTAAGTACGCGCGCGACATTGCAGGTTTAATGAACATCAGCGAAGCCGAGCTGACCTTCGCCCGTGTGGGCCATGACGCCTGGCGCCTGCGCGGTGATGCCCGCGAGATCCTGGCCGCGCTGGAAGCGGTGGGCGAAACCAAATGCATCTGCCGCAACGACTACGCCGTTCACGAGCAGGTCGGCGCCTTTACCCATCAACACCTGAGCGGCCACGCCGGGCTGATCCTCAACCCGCGCGCGCTGGATCTGCGCCTGTTCCTTAACCAGTGGGCGAGCGTATTTCATATCAGCGAGGCCACCGCCCACGGCGAGCGGCAGAGCATTCAGTTCTTCGACCACCAGGGAGACGCCCTGCTGAAGGTTTACGCCACGGATAACACCGACCTCACCGCCTGGGGCGATCTGCTCACCCGCTTTATCTTTGCCGGGAATCCGCCGCTGGCGTTGAAAACGGCCGATGTCCCGGCTCACGCTGAAAACCCGGACGCCTCGCGCGTGGACACAGAGTGGCGTGCCATGACCGACGTGCATCAGTTCTTCAGCCTGCTCAAGCGTCACAACCTCAGCCGCCAGCAGGCGTTTCGCCTGGTGGGCGACGATCTGGCCTGCAGGGTCGACAACACCGCGCTGGCCCAGTTGCTGGAAACGGCGCGCCAGGACGGGAACGAAATCATGATTTTCGTCGGCAACCGCGGCTGCGTGCAGATCTTCACCGGCGTGGTGGAAAAACTGATGCCGATGAAGGGCTGGCTGAACATCTTCAACCCGGCCTTTACCCTGCATCTGCTGGAAGGCGCCATCGCCGAATCCTGGGTCACGCGCAAACCGACGGCTGACGGACATGTCACCAGCCTGGAGCTGTTTGCCGCCGACGGCACGCAGATTGCCCAGCTGTACGGCCAGCGGAGCGAAGGCGAACCCGAGCAGAGCCAGTGGCGCAGCCAGATCGACGCCTTAACGGCAAAAGGGCTGGCCGCATGAAAAAATGGCTTGCCCTGATCAGCGCCCTGCCGCTGCTGGCATTTGCTGCGCCGCAGGAGAAAATCGTCGCGCTCGGCGGCGACGTCACCGAGATTGTCTATGCGCTCAACGCGGCATCTTCGCTGGTGGCACGCGACAGCACCAGCCAGTGGCCACAGGCGGCGAACACGCTGCCGGACGTGGGCTATCTGCGCCAGCTAAATGCCGAAGGCATTTTGTCCATGCGCCCCACGCTGGTGCTGGCCAGTGCACAGGCACAGCCGTCTCTGGCGTTAAAACAGGTAGAGCAGAGTCACGTCAGGGTGATCACCGTTCCGGCAGGCAATGACCTCAGTGTTATCGATGAAAAGGTTCGGGTTATCGCTGAGGCGACACACCGCGAGGCAGAAGGGAAAACCCTGCGCAACTCGCTGCGTCAGGCGCTGTCGGCGCTTCCCGTGTCACCGCTCAATAAACGGGTGCTGTTTATTCTCAACCACGGCGGGATGACCGCGATGGCCGCCGGGCAACAAACCGCAGCGGATGCTGCCATTCGTGCGGCAGGGCTGCAGAACGCGATGCAGGGCTTCACTCGCTATCAGCCGCTGTCTCAGGAAGGCGTTATCGCCAGTCAGCCCGACCTGGTGGTGATCTCGCAGGATGGCGTGAACGCTCTGGGTGGGGCGGATGCGGTGTGGCAACTGCCCGGTCTGGCGCAAACTCCAGCGGGACGTCACCGGCAGATGCTGGCCATCGACGATATGGCGCTGTTGGGCTTTAGCGTGCGAACGCCACAGGCCATCCAGCAGTTACGCCGTAAAGCGGAGCAATTGCCCTGATGTCCCGACGCGCCGTACTGGCATTGTGGTTGCTGGCCGCGCTGCTGGCCGTCATGACGCTGGCGGCCAGCGGTGTGGGCGCGTTGCGCCTGCCGGTCAGCCTGCTGTGGAGCGGCAGCGACAACGCACTGCGTCAGATCTGGCTGACAATCCGCCTGCCCCGCGTGCTGCTGGCGCTGGCGATCGGCGGTTCGCTGGCGCTGGCGGGCTGCGTGATGCAGGGACTGTTTCGTAACCCGCTGGCCGATCCGGGCCTGCTGGGGATCAGCAGCGGCGCAGCACTCGCCGTCGCGCTGTGGGTGGTTCTTCCGCTCTCGCTGCCCGCGCTGGTGATGCTGTACGCCCCGATGCTGGCGGCGTTTCTCGGGGCGCTGGCCGCGACATTCGTGATTTTCCTGCTCAGCCGGCAGCGTGACAGTTCCCTGTCGCGACTGCTGCTGGTGGGGATTGCCATCAATGCCCTGTGCGGGGCGGCCGTCGGCGTGCTGTCATGGCTCAGTAATGATGCCCAGCTTCGCCAGCTCTCACTCTGGGGCATGGGCAGCCTCGGTCAGGCCCAGTGGTCAACGCTGCTGGCCGTCTGCTCGCTGATGGTTCCCACCGTGCTGGTTATCTGGCGCCTGGCTGGCGCGCTTAATTTGCTGCAGCTTGGCGAAGAAGAGGCGCACTACCTCGGGGTGGAGGTAGCCGTTGTGCAGCGGCTCTTGCTGCTGTGCAGCGCCCTGCTGGTGGCCGCCGCGGTGGCCGTCAGCGGTGTCATCGGCTTTGTTGGCCTTGTGGTGCCACACCTGGTGCGCATGTGGCTGGGGGCCGACCACCGGGCGGTGATCCCCGGCTCGGTGCTGGCCGGTGCGTTACTGCTGCTGGCTGCCGATACGCTGGCGCGTACCCTGGTCGCCCCGGCGGAAATGCCGGTCGGTTTATTGACCAGTCTTCTCGGTGCGCCGTGGTTCCTGTGGCTTATCTTTCGTCGCGGAGGTGCGCATGGCTGAACGCTACTGTGCGGAAAATATTGTCTTTCACGCCGGACAACGGACGCTGATCGACGACGTGTCGCTGACCCTCTCTCAGGGCGAACTGGTGGCGTTGATTGGCCCCAACGGTGCCGGGAAATCGACCTTGTTACGCCTGCTTACCGGCTATCTCAAACCCGCGAGCGGACGGTGCAGTCTTGCAGGAACGCCGCTTGCGGCCTGGCCGCCGGACAGACTCTCCCGCTACCGGGCGGTCATGCGCCAGAATACCCAGCTCGGATTCGACTGGCCGGTAGAAGCGGTGATCGGGATGGGGCGTGCGCCATGGACGCGCCGCCCTGAGGCGTCGGTGATTGAGGAGGTGATGGCCATCTCCGGCTGTTTACCGCTGGCGGGCAGGCAGTTTGCGGCGCTCTCCGGCGGGGAGCAGCAACGCGTTCAACTCGCCCGCGCGCTGGCACAGCTCTGGTGCGACGGTGCGCCGCGCGGCTGGCTGTTTCTGGATGAACCCACGTCCGCGCTGGATCTTTACCACCAGCAGCATCTGCTGCGCCTGCTCTCTTCCCTGACCCGTCGGGGGCATTTGCATGTCTGTGTTGTGCTGCACGATCTCAATCTGGCGGCGCTGTGGGCGGATCGGATCCTGCTGTTACATAACGGCAAAATGGTCGCTCAGGGGGCCCCGGAGGCGGTTCTGCAGGCCGATACGCTGACGCGCTGGTACGGCGCGCAGGTGCAGGTTGGCCGACACCCGGCTCATGCTGCACCTCAGGTATTTCTCGCCCCCTGATCGGGCTGATAAAAATCTTTCAGGGTTTCCAGCAAGGCATGCGCCGCTTTTGAGAGCTGCGTGTGCCCTGGATGGATCACCCCGATACATTTTTCTATCGGCGGGCTGTCCAGCGGAATACAGACCGCACCCAGCGATGTCATCTGCGCCTCGCACAGCGCCGGTACGGCACTGCCGCCCAGCCCGCTGGCGACCATCCTTCCTACCGTCACCAGCTGATGGCTCTCCAGCGCCACCTCCAGCTTGCGGCCGCTACGGGCCAGCTCCTCTTCCATCATCAGGCGCACCGCCGAGGGGCGCTGCAGGGTAATGAAATCCAGCGTCAGCAGTTCATTCCAGGAGAGGCGTTTTTTCATCGCAAGGGGGGACGCTTTCGGCACAATGGCGACAAACCGGTCGAGGCCCAGCGGCGTAAACAGCAGGTTATGCGTCGGCGCCGGTTCAAAGGCGATCCCCATCTCGACCCGCCCTTCCCGCACCATCTCAATCACCTGTTCGTTGATGACATCATGCACGGTGACGTTGATCCCGGCATGGCGATCGCGAAACGCTTTCAGCACCTCCGGCAGGACGTTAGCCGCAAACGACGGCATGGCCGCGACCGAGATTTTGCCGCGCTGCAGCGTAAAGCACTGGTGCATTGCCTCTTCCACGTTATCCCAGTCAGCCAGCAGCTGCCGCGCCATCGGTAAAAAGGTTTCGCCCTCCTGCGTCAGGGTGACCTTACGCGTGCTTCGCTGCAGCAGCGGGCCTCCCAGCGCATCCTCCAGCCCTTTAATCGTCAGGCTGAGGGCAGGCTGAGAAAGATTTAACCGTTCGCTGGCGTGCGCAAAATTGAGAGTGTGAGCTACCGCTAAAAACGCGCGTAACTGTTTTACTCTCATTCTCATTTTTCATCCTGTTAACTAATTGAAAAAATTTAGTTAACAGGAAATTAATAAAAAAACCAAATGAGTGGGTCACAAATTCAAAATTAACAAAAGAGTCGTCGCCCCCAATGATACCGCCACGGACAACAGGAGGGATGGCTATGGCAGGACTGGATAAACGCGTCGGCAGCTATGCGCAGGCGCTGGAGGGGCTGACGGACGGGATGACATTGCTGGCGGGCGGCTTTGGCCTGTGCGGTATTCCTGAAAATCTGATTGCGGAAGTCAAACGCCGTCAGGTGCAGGGCCTGACGGTGGTATCGAACAACTGCGGCGTGGATGGTTTCGGGCTCGGGCTGCTGCTGGAGACGCGCCAGGTGCGGAAGGTGGTGGCGTCTTACGTCGGCGAGAACGCGCTGTTCGAACAGCAGGTGCTGAGCGGCGAGCTGGAGGTTGAGCTGACGCCCCAGGGCACGCTGGCCGAAAAGGTGCGCGCGGGCGGGGCCGGTATTCCGGCATTTTACACGGCCACCGGCTATGGCACGCCCGTGGCCGCCGGGAAAGAGGTACGTCAGTTTGCCGGTAAGCATTACATCCTTGAAGAGGCCATTACCGGCGATTTTGCGCTGATCAAAGGCTGGAAAGCGGACTGGTACGGCAACGTCATCTACCGCCACACCGCGCAAAATTTCAACCCGCTAATGGCCACCGCAGGACGGATAACCGTGGTGGAGGTGGAAGAGATTGTCCCGCCGGGTGAGCTGCCGCCGTCCGCCATTCACACCCCGGGAATTTACGTCGACAGGCTGATTGTCGGCCAGTTTGAGAAACGCATTGAACAGCGCACGCTGCGCGCAGAGGGAGTCTGACCATGTTAACCCGCGAACAGATGGCCATGCGCGTCGCCCGTGAGCTGCGCGACGGTTACTACGTCAACCTGGGGATCGGCATCCCGACGCTGGTGGCGAACTACATCCCCGCCGGCATGGACGTGATGCTCCAGTCAGAAAACGGACTGCTGGGGATGGGGGAATTTCCCGATGCGCAGAGCCTTGATGCCGACATGATTAACGCCGGTAAGCAGACCGTTACCGCGCGAACCGGTGCCGCCATTTTCGACTCGGCCCAGTCCTTCGCCATGATCCGGGGGGGTCACGTCGACCTCACGGTGCTCGGGGCGTTTGAGGTGGACGTGGAAGGCAACATCGCCTCGTGGATGATCCCCGGAAAGATGGTGAAAGGCATGGGCGGCGCCATGGATCTTGTCGCCGGGGCGCAGAACATCATTGTCGTGATGACCCACGCGTCGAAGAGCGGTGAGTCCAAACTGCTGTCGCGCTGCACGCTACCGCTCACCGGCGTGGGCTGCATCCGCCGGGTGTTAACCGACCTGGCCCTGCTGGAAATTAAAGACGGTGCGTTCATTCTGCGTGAATACGCCCCCGGCGTCGGCATTGACGAGATCGTCAGCAAAACTGCCGGAAAAATCATCGTGGCGGACGACGTTCGCGAAATGCGCTTTAGCTGAGAACTCAACATGAAAAACGTCATGATAGTCGGGGCAACGCGAACGCCGATTGGCAGTTTTCGCGGTTCGCTCTCTCCCCTTTCCGCCGTTGAACTTGGTGCTGTCGCGGTGCGCCGCCTGCTTGAGGAGAGCTCGCTTTCGGCAGGTGACACAGACGAACTGATTTTTGGGCAGGTGCTGACGGCAGGCTGCGGACAAAACCCGGCACGTCAGACGGCTATCGCCGCCGGGCTGCCCGTCAGTACCCCTGCCACCACGGTCAATCTGGTCTGCGGCGCGGGGCTGAAGGCGGTACAGCTTGCGGCACAGGCTATCCGCTGTGGAGACGCAGAGGTGGTGATCGCGGGCGGTCAGGAGAGCATGAGCAATGCCCCTTACCTGCTGGATGGCGCCCGTTCCGGGCTGCGTTTTGGCCACACAGGCCTGCAGGACAGCATGATCGTCGACGGCCTGTGGGATGCGTTTAACGATTACCACATGGGGATCACCGCGGAAAACGTCGCCCGGCAGCACGGCATTTCACGCGAGCAGCAGGATGCCTTCGCCGCCGGGTCACAGCAAAAGGCGGCGTCTGCCATCGAATCTGCTCGCTTTGAGGCCGAGATTACCCCGGTAACGGTGAAACAGGGCAAGAAGCCGCCATTGGTGATTCGTCATGACGAACAACCCCGACCAGGAACCACCGCAGAGCAGCTTGCGCAACTGCGCCCCGCGTTTCGCCAGGAGGACGGTACGGTCACGGCGGGGAATGCCTCCACCCTGAACGATGGCGCCGCCGCGGTGTTGCTGATGAGCGAAGAAAAAGCGCGGGCGAGCGGACTACCGGTGCTGGGCCGGATCGTGAGCTACGCCGTTACCGGGGTCGACCCGTCCGTAATGGGCATCGGCCCCGTCAGCGCCTGCCAGACCGCGCTGGCGCGGGCAGGCTGGACGCTGGATGAGGTGGATCTCATCGAAGCCAACGAAGCTTTTGCCGCGCAGGCGCTGGCGGTTGGTAACCTGCTCGGCTGGGATGCGCGCAAGGTGAACGTTAACGGTGGCGCTATCGCGCTGGGCCATCCGATTGGTGCATCCGGCTGTCGGATCCTTGTGACGCTGCTGCATGAGATGCAGCGCCGTGACGCCAAAAAAGGGCTGGTCACTCTGTGCATAGGCGGCGGGCAAGGCATTGCGCTGACCGTCGAGCGTTAAACCTCTCGTGAGTACCCGAATATAACAACAGTAAGGAGTCGCAATGAGTGTGTTAATTGCCCTGGCGGCGCTGGCGCTGCTGATGCTGGCGGCCTATCGCGGATATAGCGTTATTCTTTTTGCGCCCATTGCGGCGCTGGGTGCCGTGCTGTTAACCGACCCGGGCGCTGTCGGCCCGACGTTTACCGGCCTGTTTATGGAAAAGATGGTGGGCTTCGTCAAGCTCTACTTCCCGGTGTTCCTGCTGGGCGCCGTGTTTGGCAAGCTGATTGAACTCTCCGGCTTCTCACGCTCCATTGTTGCCGCAGCGATTCAAATCCTTGGCCGCCGCCACGCCATTCCGGTGATTGTGCTGGTCTGCGCACTGTTAACCTACGGCGGCGTGTCGCTCTTTGTGGTGGCGTTTGCCGTTTATCCTTTCGCCGCCGAACTGTTTCGCCAGAGCGGGATCCCCAAACGGCTGATCCCGGCGACCGTGGCGCTGGGGGCGTTCTCGTTCACCATGGACGCCCTGCCCGGCACGCCGCAGATCCAGAATATTATCCCCACCAGCTTCTTCGGCACTAATGCCTGGGCTGCCCCCTGGCTGGGGCTGATTGGCTCGCTTTTTATTATCTGCTTTGGCCTGCTCTGGCTGGAGCGCCAGCGGCGGAAAGCGCTCAATAACAATGAAGGTTACGGCACGGATCTGAAAAACGAACCGGAAACGCCGGAAAACATTAACCTTCCCCATCCGCTGATTGCGATTTCCCCCCTGCTGGTGGTGGGGATCCTCAACCTGCTGTTTACCCGCTGGATCCCCGGCTGGTATGGCACCAGCCACGAGCTGACCCTGCCCGGGCTGGCAAAGCCGATTGTGACCGAGGTCAGCAAGATCACCGCCATCTGGGCCGTGGAAGCCGCGCTGATTTCCGGTATCATGCTGGTGCTGATCTTTGGTTTTCGCAACATCCGGGGACGTCTGGCGGAAGGCAGCCGGACGGCAGTGAGCGGCGCGATCCTGGCGGCGATGAATACCGCCTCGGAATATGGTTTCGGTGCAGTTATCGCCGCCCTGCCCGGCTTTCTGGTCTTATCCCACGCGCTGGCGGCTATTCCGAACCCGTTACTGAATGAAGCGATCAGCGTAACCGTTCTCGCCGGGATCACCGGTTCGGCTTCAGGCGGGATGAGCATTGCGCTGGCGGCCATGGCAGATAGCTTTGTCGCCGCCGCCCATGCCGCGAATATTCCGCTGGAGGTCCTGCACCGGGTGGCTTCTATGGCCAGCGGTGGCATGGATACACTGCCCCATAACGGCGCGGTGATTACGCTGCTTGCCATCACCGGTCTTAGCCATCGTCAGGCCTATGGCGGTATTTTCGCCATCACGATCATCAAAAGTCTGGCGGTGCTTTTTGTCATTGCCGTGTTCTATCTCACCGGCATTGTGTAAGGAGAATAAAATGAATCTGAACGGTAAAACGGCGCTGGTGACCGGCTCGACCAGCGGGATTGGTCTGGGCATCGCCCGCGTACTGGCAAAGGCCGGAGCACAGCTGATCCTCAACGGTTTTGGCGACAGTGACGCAGCAAGAGAAGAGATCGCCCGGCTGGGGAAAAAACCGGGTTATCACGATGCAGATCTGCGTGACGCCCTGCAAATCGATGCGATGATGCGCTACGCCGACACGCAGTTCGGCGGGGTGGATATTCTTATCAATAATGCCGGGATACAGCATGTCGCCCCGGTTGAGGCGTTCCCGGTGGAGAAATGGAACGACATTATTGCCATTAACCTGTCGTCGGTGTTTCACACCAGCCGACTGGCGCTGCCTGCAATGCGCGAGAAAAACTGGGGACGCATCATTAATATCGCCTCCGTGCATGGGCTGGTGGCGTCAAAAGAGAAGTCAGCCTATGTCGCCGCCAAGCACGGGGTGGTCGGTTTTACAAAATCCCTGGCGCTGGAGACTGCCCGCACCGGTATTACTGCTAACGCCATCTGCCCGGGATGGGTGCTTACGCCGCTGGTTCAGCAGCAGATCGACAAACGTATCGCAGAAGGTGTGCCTGCGGATCGGGCTCGCGAGCAGTTGCTTGCGGAGAAACAGCCATCAGGAGAGTTTGTTACGCCAGAACAGCTGGGTGAACTGGCGCTGTTTTTATGTAGTGACAGCGCCGTGCACGTGCGGGGCGCGGCGTGGAATATGGACGGCGGGTGGGTCGCCCAGTGACGTATCGGCCGGGCAAGCCTGTGCTTCCCGGCCATAACATTAGCTTGAGCAGCTGACCTCCAGCCGCTTGCCCCAGTCAGGCGGGCGGCTGACATAATCGTCGTCCCGGTCGGCAAACGGCGTGCGCAACGCTACGTGCAGCCGGTGTAATTCCGCATACTCACCTTGCTCCGCCTGCTCAATCGCCCGCTGCGCCAGCCAGTTGCGCAAGACCATCGCCGGGTTCGCCGCGTTCATCTGCGCCTGCCGGGTCGCGTCATCCACCTGTTCTTGTTGCAGGCGCGCGCGGTAAGTGGCAAACCAGTCGTCAAACGCCTGTCGGTCGATAAACTCATCGCGCAGCGGTGAGGCGGGGCTATGCTGCTCTGTCTGGCCGAGCATACGGAAGGTACGGGTATAGTCGCTGCCCTCACGCGCCATGAGCGCAAACAAGCCATTCAGAATAGCGTTATCGCCCTTCTCCTGCGTCAGCAGCCCCAGCTTGTTGCGCATCAGCGTGCCGTATTCGCGCAGCAATGTCTCCTGATAGCCGTCGAGCGCATCATTCAGGGCATCAACGTCGATAAACGGCGACAGGGATTGCGCCAGACGCTGCAGATTCCACAGCCCTACCGCCGGCTGATTGTCAAAGCTATAGCGCCCCTGATAGTCCGAGTGGTTGCAGATATACCCCGGCTGGTAGTCATCGAGAAAACCAAACGGACCGTAATCAAAGGTCAGCCCCAGAATTGACATGTTGTCGGTGTTCATCACGCCATGAGCAAAGCCTACGGACTGCCAGCGGGCAATCATGATTGCCGTGCGGGCAACCACATCCTGGAACCAGAGGTGGTATTTGTCGGCCTCGTCCTGTAACTGCGGCCAGTGCCGTCGGATGGCGTAATCGGCAAGCTGGCGTACTTTTTCCGGCTCGCGGCGATAATAAAAGTGTTCAAAATGGCCGAAACGCAGATGGCTTTGCGCAATGCGCATCAGCATCGCGCCTTTTTCTACCGTTTCGCGGACCACCGGGGTGTCACTGGTCACTATCGTCAGCGCGCGCGTGGTGGGAATACCCAGCGCATGCATCGCTTCCGACGCCAGACTTTCACGGATGGTTGAGCGCAGTACCGCGCGCCCGTCGCCCATGCGTGAATAGGGTGTGAGACCCGCCCCTTTCAGGTGCCAGTCGACCGTCTCTCCGCCGGGGAGCTGTTGTTCGCCGAGCAGGATCCCACGGCCGTCCCCCAGCTGTCCCGCCCAGACGCCAAACTGGTGTCCGCTATAGACCTGAGCGAGGGGCTGCATGCCATCGAGCAGCGTTTCCCCTCCCCAGACGCCCGTGCCGTCTGAAGGCTGGAACATTTCCGGTGGGATAGCCAGGTCGTTCGCCAGCGAATCGTTATGCCAGACAAGACGGGAATGATGTAATGGTGTTGGTTTGAGTGCGGTATAAAAACCCGGCAACTCGTCATGCCAGTGCGCAGTAAAAGACAGGGTCATAAGTCCTCCTGCTTTTAGTGTAGAGGGTTTACCCGGACTTAAACACGGGCGAAAGAAAGGGTTATCACTGAACCAGCGTGGTGACGCGCTCTGCAGTTACGGCAGGCCACAGCGCCCCCTGCATGGCACCAAAGTTGAAGGATAAAACGCGCTGCAACAGGGCATGATCGTCAATACCGGCGACGAGCACAGACTGACAATGTGACGTTATTTGCCACAGAATAGCGCGCATAAAGGGCTCAAAAGAAAGCGCTGCCGCGTGCTGCTGGATAAACCCTTTGTCCAGAATGACACGTTTAAACAAACCATCATAAACGGCTTTAAGCGAGGCTTCACCGGCACCAAAGTTTGCCAGCACCAGCGGAAAATGAATCGCCATTCTCGCCAGTTCGGGATCGTCTTTTCCGTTATTTAAACCTGGATAATTCTCATTAACAGTAAACTCAAGAAACGGATAACGCTCAAGTATTGAAACAGCGTTCCCATTACTTAATAAAAACTCAACTATTACAGGTGTAATATTGATCCATGCAATTAACTGATGCTGAATAAAAAACAGTTTGCAGGTATCAAGCAATTGCAGTTTTTCTTGAAACAGCGCTAACTCTTCTGCCGGTGTCAGACGCGGGATAACGAGTTCAGTGGGGATCCGTACATCGCTGCCGACGCCAGTAAAGTTAACCGTCACCTCTAATCCTTTAAGCTCACCGGCATTATTGCGGGCAGGCTGGAGCAACAGCTCAGACTGGTAGGCATTATCTAACGTAATAATCATTGCACTCGCCCCGCATTAAAGATGAGAGAGGACATCCTGGAGCAATTGCTGACACAATTCCACTGTCTTGATTTTAATAAGTTTAATTTCATTAGATCCGTATTAATTTTCAGATTTATCCCTGAATCTAAAATAATCTTATCCTGGTTGCTGCGTAATAGCCAGTTTTAGATAAAACAGACACATAAGGACATAAGTAATTTGTTGTAAATTTAACTTTAATCATCTTATTTGCAAAAAAACGGCATGGTTTAATTGTGCCATGCCGTCAGAAATGCGTGGTCGGTGGCGGACTAAATACGTCGTGCCTGCCAGAAATTTTTACGCCAGTAAACATTATCGAGGGAAGAACGCATCACCCCACGACTGGTCGAGGCATGAATAAACTGGTTATCCGTATCATAAATGCCAACATGCAGACCACTTTCACCCGAGCCGGTTTTGAAAAAAACCAGGTCGCCGGGTAACAACTCATCTTTATCAATTTCGGTACCGATTTCAGCCTGTTTGCGCGTTTCGCGCGGAAGCTGCAAATCAAACTTATCCCGGAACGTCATCAGCACAAAGCCGGAGCAATCCACCCCACCGCGACTCATGCCACCGTAGCGATACGGTGTCCCGCGCCAGTTGCTCAGCTGATCGTTCAGGCTGGCAATCACGGTGATTGAATCTGAAAGTCGTGGGTTAGGCGGCGGTGCGCGATGGCTACTGCATCCCGCAAGAAATAACGCTGCCACCATGAGAAACCAGAATCGCATGTCCAGACGAATCCTCTGCTTTTTTTATTCTTTTCGTAATTTAGCGTGCAATGGCGCTAACAGGCAAGAAACGGTTACTCGTGTGCGGTAGAAATCAGCATCTTATGCCCTTCGATATCCAGCCTGCGGAACGGCATATGGTAAGCACGAGCGAGATTTGGCGGCGTAAGGACGCTATCGCGCGTGCCGCTGGCAATCATCTTCCCGCGCGCCAGAAGCCAGACGCTGTGCGCATGGCGCAGCGTATGGTTCAGGTCATGGCTGCTCATCACCACGGCAATGCCTTGTCGACACAGCGCGCTGAGGAGCGTGTCCAGCGCCGCCTGTTGCGCCACGTCCAGACCGCTCATCGGCTCGTCCAGCAACAACAGTCGCCCGTGAGGGTTGCCCGCCGGATGGATCTGAAGGATCACCGCCGCCAGACGGACGCGCTGCCACTCGCCACCGGAAAGCTGGCTGGCATGCCGGGAAAGTTTGTCCTCTAACCCCAACGCTGCCGCCACTTTGGTGAGCAGCGCGGTCTGCTGTTTATCGTGCAGATGCAGCATCAGATAGTGCCAGACCGGCATCGCAAACGGCGGGACCTGCTGCTGAACAAGGTAGCTCCGCCGGTGCGCCAGCGCGACCGCCGACCAGTCACCAAGGGGGCTATCGAGCAAGGTGATCGAGCCTGGCCCGACGGTCAGCCCCGCCATGCGCGCCAGCAGCGTACTCTTCCCTGCCCCGTTCGGCCCCACCAGATGCAGGATTTCACCTGCACGGATGGCAGCCATCACCGGCTCCAGACGCCCCGTCTCGGCAACGTCCGTGAGCTGCATCAGCTGCGTCATTATTTCGCCAGCGCCAGCTTGATTGACTCCATGACGATAGGATCTTCAGGCGTCATATCCGGAGAAAAACGCTGAACGACCTGGCCGTCACGACCAATCAGGAATTTTTCGAAATTCCACAGGATGTCGTCCGGATAGAGCGGTGCTCGCCCTTTGCTGGCCATACGCTCGTAAAAGCCACTGCCTTCCGGTGCCACGGCGGTCGGCGCGGCGGCCACCAGTTTGGCATACAGCGGGTGACGAGTTTCGCCATTCACATCAATTTTGCTGAACATCGGGAACGTCACGCCATAGGTGGTGCTGCAAAACGTTTTGATCTCCTCTTCGCTGCCCGGCTCCTGACCCAGGAACTGATTGCACGGGAAGCCCAGTACGGTAAAGCCGTCTTTCTCCCAGGCTTTCTGAATGTTCTCCAGCTGCTCGTACTGCGGCGTCAGACCACATTTGGAGGCCACGTTCACAATGAGCAACACGTTGCCTTTGTAGCGTTCCAGGGTGGTTTTGTCCCCGTCGATGGTGGTCACTTCGGTATTCAGAATATCAGACTGCATAGCATTTCCTCAGGTTATCGATTTAACGTCCAGCTTTTAATAGTAGCCAGATAAACACCGGCGCGCCCAGCGTGGCGGTGACCACACCGATGGGCAACTCAGCGGCGTTCAGGGCGAGCCTGGCGATGATATCCGCCACCAGCAGCGTTGCCGCACCGGCCACTGCCGAGGCGGGAAGTAAGATTCGATGGTCGGTGATGCCACACAGACGCAGCATGTGCGGGATAACCAGCCCGATAAAGCCAATCGCCCCCGCCAGCGCCACGCTCACTCCCACCAGCCAGCCGATTGCAATCACCAGCGCATTGCGCCAGACGCCAATCGGCATCCCGAGCTGGCGGGCTGAGGTTTCACCAAGAGCGAGAATATTCAGCGGCTGCGACTGCACGCCCGCCCACAGTATGACCGGGACCAGCAGCACCATCAGCCAGCCCTGCCGCCAGTCTACGCCGCCAAACCCGCCCATCATCCAGTACATCAGCTGACGCAGATCGAACGAGGTGGAGAAGTAGACCGCCCAGGTCATCAACGCGCTGCAGATGATCCCCAACGCAACCCCGGCAAGCAGCAGCCGACTGGTTGATAAATGGCGTCGTGCGAAGCGCAGGAGAATAAGAGTGATCAGCAATGCCCCGAGAATGGCGCTGAGGCTAACGCCCCAGGGGGAAAGCGCCCCACCGCCGAGCATCACCGCGGCAATCAGCCCTACACCGGCGCCATTTGAGACACCGAGCAGCCCCGGCTCTGCCAGAGGGTTTTCAAACAACGCCTGCATAATGGTGCCTGAGAGCGCCAGCGCGGCACCGACCAGGATCACCGCCAGCGTGCGCGGCAGACGAATTTGCCAGACGAAAAGCTGCCCTTCAGGACCAAACCAGCGTGCCGGGCTTAGCCACTGGTCGCCGGCACACAGGCTAAAACTGGCGGCAACAAAAAGCAGCAGTACCAGCAAAAGCAGGTGGCGTCGATCGGAACGCTGTTGGCGATGGGCAAAATCAAGCATGTGTACGGTTTTATTAGCGTGAGATGTAATTGATTTTACGGCGGGTTTGCCAGCGAGAGCAAAGAAAAAAGGCCGCGAGAGCGGCCTTTTTAGTTAGTTCATATTACTCTGTTTTGGGCGTTGCGTTTTCGACACGGCTTTTTAACTTCTGTCCGGGTCTGAAGGTCACCACGCGGCGGGCTGTAATGGGAATATCTTCCCCCGTCTTCGGGTTACGGCCCGGACGTTGGTTTTTGTCTCGCAAATCAAAATTGCCAAAGCCGGAGAGTTTTACCTGCTCACCATTTTCCAGAGCACGACGGATCTCTTCGAAAAACAGCTCTACCAGCTCTTTGGCATCCCGTTTGCTAAGCCCAAGCTTATCAAACAGATATTCTGACATTTCAGCTTTTGTAAGCGCCATAGGTTCAATCCCTCAATGATGCCTGGAATCGCTCTTTTAATGCCTCTACACATTTGGCGACGGTAGCGGCAATCTCCTCTTCTTCGAGTGTACGGCTGGTATCCTGAAGGATAAGGCTGATAGCGAGGCTCTTGAAACCTTCTGCTACGCCCTTGCCGCGGTACACGTCAAATAAGTTTACGCCAACTACCTGATTTACGCCAACTTTCTTACACTCGGCCAAAATATCTGCTGCAGGCACGTTTTCAGCGACCACAACCGCGATATCACGGCGGTTTGCCGGGAAGCGAGAGACGTCCTGCGCCTGTGGAATCACGCGGTCTGCAACCGGACTCCATTCCAGCTCAAACACGATGGTACGGCCGTTCAGGTCCAGTTTACGTTCCAGCTCAGGATGAACAACACCAATAAAACCAATGCGTTTGCCCGCTAAATAGATAGCCGCACTTTGGCCCGGATGGAGTGCCGGAATGGCTTCTGCACGGAATTCAATTTCAGATAATTTACCGGTCAGATCGAGAATTGCTTCCAGATCGCCCTTCATATCGTAGAAATCAACCGTGCCTTTTGCCAGGTCCCAGTGCTCTTCATAGCGATTACCGCTGATGGCGCCAGCCAGCATGAGATCCTGACGGATGCCTAAATTTGCCTGATTATCCGGCACAAAGCGCAAACCGCTTTCAAAAATTCGCACACGGTTTTGCTGACGATTCTGGTTGTAGACAATCGTGCCCAGCAGGCCGGTCCACAGAGACAGGCGCATTGCCGACATCTCGCTGGAGATCGGGCTTGGCAGGATCAGCGCTTCCTGGCCTGGATGGATCAGCTGCTGCAGCTTAGGATCGACAAAGCTGTAGGTGATCACTTCCTGATAACCTTTGTCGTTCAGCATGGTTTTCACACGCTTCAGGGAGAGATCGGCTTCACGGTGGGAGCCCATCACCAGACCGGCCTGTACCGGCTCGTCAGGGATGTTGTTGTAGCCGTAGACGCGGGCCACTTCTTCCACCAGATCTTCTTCAATCTCCATGTCGAAACGCCATGACGGCGCAACGGCTTTCCACTCGTCCTGCCCTTCCGTCACGTCGCAACCCAGACGCTTCAGAATATCGGTGACCTGTGCATCGGCAACGTGGTGGCCAATCAGGCGATCCAATTTGCTGCGACGCAGGGTAATGGTCGCGCGCTTCGGCAGGGTGTTTTCGTTGGTCACATCAATAACCGGGCCCGCTTCGCCGCCGCAGATGTCGATCAGCAGACGGGTCGCACGTTCCATCGCTTTGTACTGCAGCGCCGGGTCAACGCCGCGCTCGTAGCGGTGAGAGGCATCGGTGTGCAGACCATGACGACGTGCGCGACCGGTAATAGAGAGCGGGCTGAAGAAGGCACATTCCAGCAGAACGTTTTGCGTTTCATCGTTCACGCCAGAGTGTTCGCCACCGAAGATCCCGCCCATCGCCAGCGCCTTACCGTGATCGGCAATCACCAGCGTGTCGGCATTCAGTTTTGCTTCGCTGCCGTCCAGCAGAACCAGGGTTTCACCCTCTTTCGCCATACGCACGATAATCCCGCCGTCGATACGATCTTTATCGAATGCGTGCATTGGCTGGCCCAGTTCCAGCAGAACATAGTTGGTCACGTCAACAACCGCATCAATAGAACGGATACCGCAGCGACGCAGTTTTTCTTTCATCCACAGCGGGGTCGGCGCTTTGACGTTGATACCTTTCACCACACGACCGAGGTAGCGTGGGCAGGCTTCAGGCGCGTCTACCTGAATAGGCAGGACGTCGCTGATGGTAGCAGCAACCGGGACAATCTCCGGCGCGTTCAGTTCGGTCTGGTTCAGCACCGCAACATCGCGAGCCACGCCGATAATCCCTAAGCAGTCCGCACGGTTTGGCGTCACGCTGATTTCGATGGTGTTGTCATCGAGCTTCAGGTATTCGCGGATATCGGTGCCGATTGGCGCATCCAGCGGCAGTTCAATAATGCCGTTGTGATCGTCGGAAATACCCAGCTCGGAGAACGAGCACAGCATGCCTTCAGACGGCTCGCCGCGCAGTTTGGCCGCTTTAATTTTGAAATCGCCCGGCAGCACCGCGCCGACAGTCGCCACGGCCACTTTCAGACCCTGACGGCAGTTTGGCGCGCCGCAGACGATATCCAGCAGACGATCGCCACCCACATTAACTTTGGTGACGCGCAATTTGTCAGCGTTAGGATGCTGACCGCATTCAACCACTTCGCCCACGACCACGCCGGTGAAGGCGCCAGAAACCGGCTCTACACCGTCAACTTCCAGACCCGCCATGGTGATCTGGTTGGAAAGCGCTTCGCTGTCCAGCGTGGTGTTCACCCATTCGCGTAACCACAGTTCACTGAATTTCATTGTTCTGTCCTGCCCTTATTTAAACTGTTTGAGGAAACGCAGATCGTTTTCGAAGAATGCACGCAAATCGGTCACGCCATAACGCAGCATGGTCAGACGCTCCATGCCCATCCCAAACGCAAAGCCGGAGTAAACTTCCGGGTCGATACCCACGTTGCGCAGTACGTTAGGATGCACCATGCCGCAGCCCAGCACTTCCAGCCATTTGCCGTTTTTGCCCATCACGTCCACTTCCGCAGACGGTTCGGTGAACGGGAAATAGGACGGACGGAAACGAACCTGCAGATCTTCCTCAAAGAAGTTGTTCAGGAAGTCGTGCAGCGTGCCTTTCAGGTTGGTGAAGCTGATGTTTTTATCAACGATCAGCCCTTCCATCTGGTGGAACATTGGGGTGTGGGTCTGATCGTAATCGTTACGGTAGACGCGGCCCGGTGCAATGATACGGATCGGGGGTTCCTGCTCCTTCATGGTACGGATCTGTACGCCGGAGGTCTGAGTACGCAGCAGACGGGTGGCGTCGAACCAGAAAGTGTCGTGGTCAGCACGTGCCGGATGATGGCCTGGAATGTTCAGAGCGTCGAAGTTATGGTAATCATCTTCGATTTCCGGGCCAGTCGCCACGGTAAAGCCGAGCTCACCGAAGAAACTTTCAATACGATCGATGGTGCGGGTCACCGGATGCAGGCCACCGTTTTCGATACGGCGCCCAGGCAGAGAAACATCGATCGTCTCTGCCGCCAGACGCGCATTCAGCACGGCACTTTCCAGCGCCGCTTTACGCGCATTCAGAGCCTGTTGCACCTGCTCTTTGGCTTCGTTTATCACCGCACCGGCTGCCGGGCGCTCTTCCGGCGGCAACTCACGCAGGGTAGTCATTTGAAGGGTCAGATGCCCTTTCTTACCCAGATATTCGACGCGGACATTGTCTAACGCGGCAACATCTGAGGCCTGATTAATGGCGGCTGTTGCACTGGCAACCAGCTCTGCGAGATGTGACATGATTTTCCTCATTATGTCGGTACAGACACCGATTTGGTGGACGTATTCTCTCAAATTCAGGCACAAAAAAAGCCTCCATCGGGAGGCTTATCTGGCGCTGTTTTTCGTTTCATCTTTCACGCGCTAGCCTCCTGAAGTCAGGTGCTAAAGTAAAAGAAGAAGCGGAAAATAGCAGCATTCATGCTTGCGTTACCTTGTGTGGTAAAAACCGTTAAGACCTTATTGAAAAGCCTGCACGGATAAAAGTCAATCTTCTGATAAGGTTATACCCTAAATAATTCGGAACGAACGCAGCCAACGCAGGTACAGCTTGAAGTATGACGGGTATATGAAAAGAGGGAGCCAGGCCCCCTCTCTCAACTGGCTTATGCCAGTGCTGCTTTCGCTTTTTCGACCAGCGCGGTGAACGCGACTTTGTCGAATACTGCGATGTCAGCCAGGATCTTACGGTCGATTTCAACAGAGGCTTTTTTCAGGCCGTTGATGAATTTGCTGTAAGAAATACCGTTCTGACGTGCTGCTGCGTTGATACGCGCAATCCACAGTTGACGGAACTGACGCTTACGCTGACGACGGTCACGGTAAGCGTACTGACCTGCTTTGATAACAGCCTGGAAGGCAACGCGGTATACGCGTGAACGCGCACCGTAGTAGCCTTTAGCTTGTTTCAAAATTTTCTTGTGACGTGCACGTGCAATTACACCACGTTTTACGCGAGCCATGTGTGCTCTCCTGTATCTATTCTAAGTTAAAAAAGTTAAACGTTAACGACTTATGCGTACGGCAGGCACGCGATAACCAGGCCCAGATCGCCTTTAGAAACCATGGCTTTTGGACGCAGGTGACGTTTACGCTTGGTAGCTTTCTTAGTCAGAATGTGACGCAGGTTAGCGTGCTTGTGCTTAAAACCACCTTTACCGGTTTTTTTGAAGCGCTTAGCAGCACCGCGTACGGTCTTAATTTTTGGCATTTTAATAACTTCCACTTCGCATTGTTAAATAAACGAAACATAGGCGAGCAAAACCTATGAGGCCCGAAGGCTCCACAGATTTTGCTGCTTGAAGGCCTTACTGTTTCTTCTTAGGAGCGAGCACCATGATCATCTGGCGGCCTTCGATCTTCGTAGGGAAGGATTCGACTACTGCCAGTTCACTCAGATCGTCACGGACGCGGTTAAGCACTTCCATACCAATCTGTTGGTGGGCCATTTCACGACCGCGGAAACGCAGTGTGATCTTGGCCTTATCGCCATCTTCCAGAAAGCGAATCAGGCTGCGGAGTTTTACCTGATAATCGCCATCGTCGGTACCAGGACGGAATTTAATTTCCTTAACCTGGATAACTTTTTGCTTCTTCTTCTGTTCCTTAGAAGACTTACTTTTTTCATAAAGGAACTTGCCGTAGTCCATGATACGACAAACTGGCGGTTCGGCGTTAGGGCTGATTTCAACTAAATCTACTCCAGCTTCTTCAGCTTTTTCGATTGCTTCTCTCAGACTCACAATCCCCAGCTGCTCACCTTCCAGACCTGTTAAGCGAACTTCCTGGGCGCGAATCTCGCCATTGATACGATTCGGACGTGCCGTTTGAACTCGTTTTCCGCCTTTAATACCTTATTCCTCCAGTTGTTGAAGACTGCGGCTGCGAATCTCTTGTTGCAGCTTCTCAATCACTTCACTTACGTCCAGGCTGCCCAGGTCTTTACCACGGCGGGTGCGAACGGCAACTTTGCCTGCTTCCACCTCTTTATCACCACAGACCAACATATACGGGACACGACGTAAAGTGTGCTCGCGGATTTTAAAGCCAATCTTCTCATTTCTCAAGTCTGCTTTTACGCGAATGCCCGCATTTTGTAGTTTCTGCGTCAATTCTTTAACGTAATCCGCCTGAGAATCGGTAATGTTCATGACCACTACCTGCACCGGCGCAAGCCAGGTTGGGAAGAAGCCCGCGAACTCTTCGGTCAGGATGCCAATGAAGCGCTCCAGAGAACCGAGAATAGCACGGTGAATCATTACAGGGACCTGACGCTCGTTGTCTTCGCCAACATAAGAGGCGCTTAAACGCTGAGGCAGGGAGAAGTCCAGCTGTACTGTGCCGCACTGCCAAGCTCTGTCGAGACAGTCATACAGGGTAAATTCAATTTTCGGACCGTAGAAGGCGCCCTCACCCAGCTGGTATTCAAACGGAATTCCGTTCTCTTCCAGCGCCACGGCGAGATCCGCTTCTGCGCGGTCCCAGGTCTCATCGCTACCGATACGTTTTTCCGGACGCGTTGAGAGTTTGACCACGATCTTCTCGAAGCCAAAGGTACTGTACATATCGTAGACCATACGAATACAGGCGTTAACTTCATCACGTACCTGATCTTCAGTACAGAAGATATGCGCATCATCCTGCGTAAAGCCACGAACACGCATCAGACCGTGCAGCGCACCTGATGGCTCGTTACGGTGGCAGCTACCGAACTCTGCCATACGCAGCGGCAGATCGCGGTAAGATTTCAGACCCTGGTTAAAGATCTGAACGTGGCCCGGGCAGTTCATTGGCTTGATGCAGTATTCACGGTTCTCAGAAGAGGTGGTGAACATCGCATCTTTGTAGTTGTCCCAGTGGCCGGTTTTTTCCCACAGCACACGGTCCATCATGAACGGACCTTTCACTTCCTGATACTGGTACTCTTTCAGCTTGGAACGCACGAAGGTTTCCAGTTCACGGAAAATAGTCCAGCCGTCGTTATGCCAGAAGACCATACCCGGTGCTTCTTCCTGCATATGGTACAGGTCAAGCTGTTTACCGATTTTACGGTGGTCACGCTTCGCCGCCTCTTCCAGGCGCTGCAGGTAGGCGTTCAGGGCTTTTTTATCTGCCCACGCGGTACCATAAATACGCTGCAACATCTTGTTGTTGCTATCGCCACGCCAGTAGGCGCCAGCAATTTTCATCAGTTTGAAGTGATGGCAGAAGCGCATGTTCGGCACGTGCGGCCCGCGGCACATGTCGATGTATTCCTGGTGATGATACAAGCCAGGCTTGTCATCATGAGCAATGTTCTCATCAAGAATAGAGACTTTATAGCTCTCGCCACGCTTCACGAAGGTTTCACGCGCTTCGTGCCAGCTGACTTTCTTCTTAATGACGTCATAGTTGGTTTCGGCGAGCTCGTGCATACGTTTCTCGAGCGCGTCGATATCTTCCTGGGTCAGGGTGTGGTCAAGGTCAACATCGTAGTAGAAGCCGTTGTCGATAACCGGGCCGATCGCCATTTTGGTGTTTGGCCACAGCTGTTTGATGGCATGACCTAACAGATGCGCACAGGAGTGACGAATGATCTCCAGACCTTCTTCATCTTTTGCGGTGATGATAGAGAGTTGCGCGTCGTTTTCGATCAGATCGGATGCATCAACCAGCTCACCGTTCACACGGCCCGCGATGGTCGCTTTCGCGAGTCCAGGACCGATGTCCAGGGCAACATCCATTGGGCTAACGGCGTGGTCGAAATGGCGTTGGCTGCCATCAGGAAGAGTAATTACAGGCATTTTATATCCTTATTTGCAGTGATGCCCCACACATAAGAGCATATACAAAGAAAATAATCATAGTTTAACAAGAGATTACGACACCATCTGACCAACAATCGTCAAATTGGCTCGTCATCCTGCACCTGCCAAAATCAGAATAATGCCGGTTTACGGCAGGCTTTCTAATGGTAACACTAATGACAGGGCGTATGCACCCTCTGCGACCAGTTTGAACGTATGAGGGCACGATCGCCTGCCAGAGCTCGCAATACCCGATTGTTGAGCTATTCTTGAACAGGTCCTGACACAGCCATGAGGCATCACATGAATGTATCCAGTAGAACCGTAGTGATATTGAATATACTTTCTGCTGCCGGTTTAGCGTTGATCCTTGCCGAGAGATTTCATTGGTTCTAGCCCAACCGGTGATGTGGCATAACCTTCTGTCCCCGACAGCGCGTATTTTGATAGACTGAAGGCATCAACAGACAAGGATTAGGTTATGCCAACAAAACGATTTGCCGTCAAACACTGGAAAATGGTGCTGGTCTTAATTGCCATCTGCGGTGCAATGCTGCTATTGCGTTGGGCGGCGATGATTTGGGGCTAAGCGGGAATTTGACGCAACGGCGTACAGAATAAAAAACGTTATCGATATTCCACCTGTTTTTCGTCAAGGCGAAATACAGGTGGAATAATGGCGTACACAATTACCTGTCAGGACCATTCACCTGCTACCAGTTTATGTACATCAAACGCGTCATTCATTGATTGACCGGTAGACGGCGCGCCCGGCGCGATGTTTGACCCGGCTTCAACGTCAGAAGCGCGAGTCATTCCAACCTGACTGGCATCATCTGCAGCGAATACACCAAACGAAAGTGCAGAAAGCACCATGGCTGCAGCAGTATTTTTGATTTTTTTCATACTATTATTCTCTTTCTGAAGACATGCAATACTTCTCAAGGCAAATAAATGCCTGTGTATTGAGTATAACGCTGGTTCATCCTTTTGCCTCGCCTGGTTATTATCAATTTGTGTCAAATAAACAGAATACGGTCTGGCCAGGATGAATTATGAAGAAAATAAGAAGATTTTTGAGGACCAATTATTTTAAAACGGCGTTTAATATAAAACAGCACAGTTTCAGAAAATAAAAAAACGGGCCGAAATAATCGGCCCGTCTGCATTACATCTTATAGCCCAGTGAAACGGTGGTTCTGCGGTCGGTATGATCCGGCGCAGTCTCTGGAGGCGAAGAGTTCCAGGTCACGTTATAGGCCACTTTCAGGCCAAAGTGTTCGTTGATGTCCACATTCAGCGCTGTCTCAGAATTCAGCGTTGTGTCCTCGGCGCCAAACACAGAAACACCCTGGGTGAACTTCGTGTTGTCGGTCATCTGCCAGGCGTAGGTGCCAGACGCATAGCCGAGCGGTTGCGTTTTGGTATCGCCGTCGGTGAACTCGTCATAACGGACACCCGGACCGAATTCGAAGCGGAAGCTATGAACCGGACCGTTCAGGAACTGCCGACCATAACCTGCGGTGAACACATCGCGTTGACGATAGCCGTTGTAGCGGTCAGTCAGCCAGCTTGCCTGGCCAAACAGGTAGTCATAGTCAGTCATGTTGTAACGGCTACGTCCACCTACCGCGTATTTCTCGGAGGAGCGTTCATCGTTAGCGGAGGTGTTGCTGGCGTTTCCCCACAGAGACCAGGCGGTGGTGTTACCGTACCAGGTCAACGTGCTATCCGCCGTCAGAGAGGAGCTTTTCGTGTTACCGGATTGCGCCAGGTACCCGGCGTTCAAATTACCTTCAAAAGGTTTTTTCGCCGCGGTGGGATCGTCCATGACAGTAAAAACGGAATCATCAGCGGTTGCGCTCATAGCCGCAAACACGCCACCCGCCAGCATCAGTGCAGCGGGCACTGTCTTCAAAAGCTTCATTTTATTAAGGAGTCCGTACAACAAAAAAAGAGACCACACGGTCCCGGAAACTTTCTTGAGGATCAATGACAAGGCGTCCAGAGAAAGGTAACAAATTATAAAAAGCCGCAAATAACATAGCAATGTTTTCTTATTTCATTTTTTGAATAAGAACGATCCCAAAATGCGTTTTATTTTATATATCGCTTAGCCTTCGCTTTGTCATTATTCATATTGAAAATCATACTGTTATTTACATTGCCTTCCTGCCAAATGGTGCCAGACTAAAAGGAACCCACGCTAAAAGGAGGTAATGATGGTTTCTATCTACACTCTGACGCTCTCCCCTTCCCTCGATTCCGCCACCCTTACGCCGCAGATTTACCCGGAAGGTAAACTTCGCTGCAGTGCCCCGGTGTTTGAGCCCGGCGGCGGGGGGATCAACGTGGCACGCGCCATCACCCATCTCGGTGGGAAAGCCACGGCGATATTCCCCGCAGGCGGAGCCACCGGCGAACATCTCGTCTCTCTGCTGGCTGATGAACAGGTCGCCGTGGAGACGGTCGAGGCCAAAGACTGGACACGTCAAAATCTGCACGTGCACGTGGAGTCCAGCGGAGAGCAATATCGCTTTGTGATGCCAGGCGCCAGACTGAGCGACGACGAGTTCCGTCAGCTTGAAGAGAAAGTGCTGACGATTGAAAGCGGTTCACTGCTGGTCATCAGCGGCAGTCTGCCACCCGGTGTCAGTACGGAAAAGCTGACGGCGCTCATTCGGGCCGCACAGCAGCGCGGCATCCGCTGTATTGTAGACAGCAGCGGCGAGGCGTTGCAGGCAGCGTTAGAGCCGGGCAATCTTGAGCTGGTAAAACCAAACCAGAAAGAGCTGAGCGCGCTGGTTAACCGCGAACTCACTCAGCCGGATGATGTGCGCAGCGCGGCCCAGGAGCTGGTGCGCACGGGTAAAGCGCGGCGCGTGGTGGTCTCTCTTGGCCCGCAGGGGGCGCTGGCCGTGGATGAAACGGGGTCAGTGCAGGTTGTCCCGCCTCCGATGAAAAGCCAGAGCACCGTAGGCGCAGGCGACAGCATGGTTGGGGCAATGACGCTAAAACTGGCGCAGGGCGCGACGCTGCTGGAGATGACACGCTACGGCGTGGCGGCAGGTAGCGCGGCAACCATCAACCAGGGAACGCGGCTGTGTTCGCTGGCCGATACGCAAAAAATTGTCGATTACCTGTCCCGAAATTAACCCGCTTTCCCCTTCGCGCTGAAGGGGAAATGCAGTGCAAAGTCGCCAAACACACACTATCGACTATGCTAAGAAAACTTTCATGATAACAATGAGGTGAATTATGAGCAGTGGTGACATCACCCGCTACGTCGTTACCGTCAACATTCATGAAGCGTCGCTGACCGAGCTGAATGAGCTTAACAACGCCTTTACCCGGGCCAATTTCCTGCTCACGCTGACGGATGAAGAAGGCAATATTCATGATTTAGGCACGCTGGCATTCGGCCTGATAAGCGCCCTCAGCGAAGAGGAGGTTCGCGCGCTGGCGGAAAGCCTGGCTGAGAGCGTGACCGATAAACCTGCCGAAATTGATGTGGATACCTGGGAAACCTGGCAGAAAAAAGAACAATAAGTGCCCTGCATGAAGGTAAACCGCTCAGGTGTGCGTTAGTTCGTATTTTTTTACCGCAGTTATGCGCTAACTTTATGATCTGGCAGACAACATGGGAGAGAGATCATGTGGCAGGCTATCAGTCATCTTTTACGTGAACAACTGGGCGAAGGTGAAATTGAACTGCGTAACGAACTGCCAGGCGGAGAGATCCACGCCGCATGGCATATACGCTACTCAGGGCGCGATCTCTTCGTAAAATGCGACGAGCGAGAGTTGCTCCCGATTTTCACCGCCGAAGCCGATCAGCTGGAACTGTTGTCGCGCAGCAAAACGGTCACCGTCCCGGAGGTGCTGGCCGTGGGCAGCGACCGCGACTACAGCTTTCTGGTGATGGAATATCTCCCTGCCCGTCCGCTGGATGCCCACAATGCGTTTATTCTGGGACAGCAGATAGCGCGCCTGCATCAATGGAGCGACCAGCCGCAGTTTGGTCTCGACTTTGATAACGATCTCTCCACCACACCACAACCGAATGCCTGGCAACGTCGCTGGTCGACCTTTTTTGCCGAGCAGCGTATCGGCTGGCAGCTTGAGCTCGCCGCCGAGAAAGGCCTCGAATTTGGCAACATTGATGCCATCGTCGAGCATATACAGCAGCGCCTGGCCTCTCATCAGCCTCAGCCTTCTTTGCTGCATGGCGATTTGTGGTCCGATAACTGCGCGCTGGGCCCCAATGGGCCGTATATATACGATCCGGCCTGCTACTGGGGCGACAGAGAGTGCGATCTCGCCATGCTGCCCCTGCACCCCGAGCAGCCGCCACAAATTTATGACGGCTATCAGTCAATCTCCCCCTTACCGCAGGGCTTCCTCGACCGTCAGCCGGTGTATCAGCTTTATACCCTGATGAACCGCGCAATCCTGTTCGGGGGTGAGCATCTGGTGAACGCACAGCGGGCGCTTGAGCGCGTACTGGCCGCGTGAAGGCAGGACGGGTGGCCTCAGGCCACCCTGTGATTATAAAAAGCCGAGCAGTGAGAAAAAGAAGTAGCCCGCCACAATAATGATCACCGGCAGGACATAGAGCGGAAAGATTTGCAGGAAGATAGAGTGACGTGGCACCACGATGCGGGACTCGATCTGTTCACGCGTCATCCCTTCCGGGCCTTTGGCCTGTTCCAGAATCATCTGGTCTTCCACCCCTTCACGTAAAAAACGGGTCTGACGGCTCATGCGTGCCCCTGACGCCTGTAACGCCATGGCGATAAAGATCAGCGCATAAATCACCCAAAACCCGATATTCAGCTGCTGGTGAAAGTCCGGCGTGGGCGAGTTGAACCAGAAGATATTCAAAAATGGCGTGTTAAAACGCATCATCTCAATCATGACATGCGCAAAATCAAGCATGACCGCATTGATACCCGGCTGTTTTTCGCTGTGATCGTACATAAACTTGAGCACAGAAATCAGCGTAGAAATAACGGCAGGAATAAAAATCACCCAGCCAGCAACCCGTTTTAAGACAGCAATGCGTCCAGCTTGTTGATACGTCATCAGTTCCTCTTCATAAAGACGCGTTATTTGTGGCTAAGTCTACCTCCTGACCGTCATTTTCGCCCGATCTTTAAAGGCAATATGCTAAATTGCAGATTGTACTTAGCACGTATCGTCTGTCGTACACCCTTAATAAGGAGACGTTGTGATGTCGACACCGCGCCAAATTCTTGCCGCTATTTTTGACATGGATGGATTACTGATCGATTCCGAACCGCTCTGGGATCGTGCTGAACTGGACGTCATGGCCAGCCTCGGCGTCGATATCAGCCGCCGCCATGAACTTCCGGATACGCTGGGATTGCGTATCGATATGGTGGTTGACCTGTGGTATTCCCATCAGCCATGGGTGGGCCCGGATCGCAATGAGGTCACCGCCCGCATTATCAGCCGCGCCATTGCGCTGGTGGAAGAGTCCAGGCCGCTGCTGCCGGGCGTCCGTGAAGCTGTCGCCCTGTGCAAAGCGCAGGGGCTGAAAGTGGGACTGGCCTCCGCCTCCCCGCTGCACATGCTGGAAAAAGTGCTCACCATGTTCGAGCTGCGTGACAGTTTCGATGCGCTGGCCTCTGCGGAAAAGCTCCCCTACAGTAAGCCCCATCCCCAGGTGTATATGGATTGTGCCGCTAAGCTCGGTCTTGATCCGCTAACCTGCGTGGCGCTGGAAGATTCCGTTAACGGCATGGTGGCCTCTAAAGCTGCGCGGATGCGTTCCATTGTCGTTCCTGCTGAAGAGGGCCGACACGATCCCCGTTTTGCGCTTGCCGACGTGAAGCTAAACTCCCTGGCTGACCTGACGGTGCAACACCTGCGAGGCGAATAAACGCTCTGTTTCAGGCAGCCTCGTGCTGCCTGAAAATAAAATAAAACACCGTTCCATTTCTGTTGCATTTCTCACGCCCGACTCCTATTCTAAGTTTCAGAACGACAATCACCTGCTTCTGAGGCGCGAATGATACTGGATACCTTTACTCTTTCAGGAAAAGTGGCCATCGTCACCGGATGCGATACCGGTCTGGGGCAAGGCATGGCCATCGCGCTGGCACAGGCGGGCTGCGATATCGTGGGCGTAAACCGTAAAGCGCCTGAGCAAACAGCGGCCATCGTGACGGCGCTCGGCAGACGGTTTACGGCCATTCGGGCCGACCTCGGCCAGCAGGCGAGTCTTCAGGGCGTTGTGGAGCGTGCCGTCGCTGAGATGGGGCGCGTCGATATTCTGGTGAATAACGCCGGGACGATTCGCCGGGAAGATGCGCTGGCGTTCACGGAAAAGGACTGGGATGAGGTGATCGACCTCAATCTGAAATCCGTCTTTTTCCTCTCACAGGCCGTGGCAAAGCAGTTTATCGCCCAGGGTCAGGGTGGGAAAATCATCAACATCGCCTCAATGCTCTCCTTCCAGGGCGGCATCCGCGTGCCCTCTTATACCGCCTCAAAAAGTGGCGTGCTGGGGATCACCCGTCTGCTGGCGAACGAGTGGGCGGCGCATGGCATTAACGTCAACGCTATCGCACCGGGTTACATGGCGACCAATAATACGCAGCAGCTGCGTGATGACGAGCAGCGTAGCCAGGAAATCCTTGACCGCATTCCTGCAGGGCGTTGGGGCATACCGGAAGATCTGCAGGGCCCGGTGGTGTTTTTGGCCTCCGCCGCCTCAGACTACGTGAACGGCCATACCCTGGCCGTCGACGGGGGCTGGCTGGCACGTTGACCCGCTTTGTGACAAAGAGTTACACCGTCACCTCTTTCGCCTACTGTATAAAAACCCTATACTGTATGAATTGACAGTTTCCTGGGTTTTATCATGACGGCGGAAGGCCACCTGCTTTTTTCCATTGCGTGCGCAGTATTTGCCAAAAACGCTGAGCTTACCCCCGTGCTTGCACAGGGGGACTGGTGGCATATTGTTCCTTCTGCCGTGCTGACCTGCCTGTTACCCGACATCGACCATCCTAAATCTTTTCTTGGGCAACGCCTGAAGTGGATCTCAAAACCAATCGCCCGTGCGTTTGGCCATCGCGGGTTTACGCACAGCCTGCTGGCCGTGTTTGCCCTGCTGACGCTGTTCTATTTAAAAGTACCTGAAAGCTGGATAGTGCCCGCCGATGCCATTCAGGGCATGGTGCTGGGCTATTTGAGTCATATTCTCGCCGATATGCTGACGCCTGCTGGCGTGCCGCTGCTGTGGCCCTGCCGCTGGCGTTTCCGCCTGCCTGTTCTCGTTCCCCAGAAAGGGAATCAGCTTGAGCGCGTGTTGTGCATGGCTCTGTTCGCCTATGCCGTCTGGATGCCGCAGACATTGCCCGAAAACAGTGCAGTGCGCTGGTCTTCTCAGATGATCAATTCGCTGCAATTTCAGTTCAATCGCTTTATTCATCACCAGATTGAACAGTAAACCAGCAAAATTATCGCATTTGTCATAACCCATTCCATTTGGATATAAGCGCGACATCACACTTCTGCTAACCTTGCGCCAACAGGACCGGTAAAAACCGGCCACATAATAAATCAGGAGAACGGGGATGAATTTTCCACTCATCGCGAATATTGTCGTGTTCGTTATATTGCTATTGCTTCTCGCCCAGGCGCGTCACAAACAGTGGAGCCTGGCGAAGAAAGTGCTGGTGGGTCTGGTCATGGGTGTCGTGTTTGGCCTGGCCTTACATGCCGTCTACGGCTCCGATAGCCCGATACTGAAAGACTCCATTCAGTGGTTCAATATTGTCGGTAACGGTTATGTCCAGTTGCTGCAGATGATCGTCATGCCGCTGGTATTTGCCTCTATTCTGAGCGCTGTTGCTCGTCTGCATAACGCTACGCAGTTGGGTAAAATCAGTTTCCTGACCATCGGTACGCTGCTGTTTACCACGCTGATTGCTGCGCTGGTGGGGGTGCTGGTGACCAACCTGTTCGGCCTGACCGCCGAGGGTCTGGTTCAGGGTACCGCTGAAACCGCGCGTCTGACCGCAATTCAGACCAACTACGTGGGTAAAGTCGCTGACCTGACGGTGCCGCAGATGGTGCTCTCCTTCATTCCGAAGAACCCGTTTGCTGACCTGACAGGCGCCAGCCCAACTTCCATTATCAGCGTGGTGATTTTCGCCGCCTTCCTGGGCGTGGCGGCACTGAAACTGCTGAAAGACGATGCGCCGAAAGGCGAGCGCGTGCTGACCGCTATCGATACCCTGCAAAGCTGGGTGATGAAGCTGGTTCGTCTGGTGATGCAGCTGACCCCTTACGGTGTTCTGGCGCTGATGACCAAAGTGGTTGCTGGCTCTAACCTGCAGGACATCATTAAGCTGGGCAGCTTCGTCGTCGCCTCTTATCTGGGTCTGGGCATTATGTTTGTCGTACACGGCATCCTGCTGGGTGTGAACGGCGTAAGCCCGCTGAAATACTTCCGTAAAGTCTGGCCGGTGCTGACCTTTGCCTTCACCAGCCGTTCCAGCGCCGCATCTATTCCGCTGAACGTCGAAGCGCAGACTCGTCGCCTGGGTGTACCTGAGTCTATTGCCAGCTTCTCGGCCTCCTTTGGTGCCACGATTGGTCAGAACGGGTGTGCGGGTCTCTACCCGGCGATGCTGGCCGTGATGGTTGCGCCAACGGTTGGGATCAATCCGCTGGATCCGGTCTGGATTGCTACGCTGGTCGGTATTGTCACCATTAGCTCCGCAGGCGTTGCGGGCGTGGGCGGCGGTGCTACCTTCGCCGCGCTGATTGTTCTGCCTGCGCTGGGCCTGCCGGTAACGCTGGTGGCCCTGCTGATCTCCGTTGAACCGCTGATCGACATGGGGCGTACCGCACTGAACGTGAGCGGCTCAATGACGGCCGGTACGCTGACCAGCCAGTGGCTGAAGCAGACCGACAAAGCCATTCTGGATAGTGAAGACGACGCCGAGCTGGCGCACCGTTAATCACGTTCCTGTGAGAATAAAAAAAGCCCATCCGCGACGTGATGGGCTTTTTTATGTCCGCTATTTTTACCAGGTGTATTTCACCCCGAGACCGCCCTCCACGTTACGGTACTCGCTGGCGCCCTGCTGGGTACCGATGTTGCCCCACAGGCTCCACTGATTACTCAGTTTCGCTTCTACCCCAGCTTTTACCTCATAGCGATGCTTCGGCGTATCGGATTCCAGACGCGTGCTGTCCATTTTCACGGCGTCGGTATAGCCGTTATAGAGCCAGTTCGCCTCGATAAACGGCTGCCACTGACGTCCCTTCTTGTCTGCGGAATAGCCGTAGATCCTTACGCCCAGACGGTTGCTGAAACCACCGTCGTTCATCTTCACTTTTGTACCGTTGTCCTCTTTCACATCGTCCGCATCGTAATGCGTGTAGATAACCTGCTCCTGAGGCTGCACGAAGAAGCTCATCAGCGAGGTGTTATAGACGTTGAAGGCCCAGCCCCCCTCCACCGAAACGGCCTGGGTCGTGCTGTCGTATTTCTGTTCCGGCAGATCGTCCCCGTGCACCTTGTTGTTGTACCAGCCATACTGCGTCCAGGTATCAATGTACGGTCCCGTCCCTTCCGGGCGCCCATCCGCAAACCAGGTCCCATACAGGCCGACGCTGTAGCCATCCACTTTGCTGCGGGCGACGGTGCTCTGGCCGTCGCTCTGGTTACGGGTCCGCGCGGAGCCGTAGCCCGCCATGACACCCATCTGCCAGCGGTTCTGGACCTGCAGGTTACTGGCAAGATCGAAACCAAGCTGCAGGCCATTACTCCAGGTATCCTGCCCAATCTGTCCCGCGCTTCGGCTGTCGGTACGGCTGCCGAAGGTGCGGATCCAGGCGGACGGTGCGTTCAGCTGCTGACCGTTGCCGGTGACAAACAGGCTTTCCCCCAGACGGTCGTGCAGGCTGTGGGTGAACATGTCCATCGCCGCGCTCTGGTTACCCAGATAGGCCCCCGCTTCCGGGCGAATCGGCACGACCGGTTGCTCAACGGGAACCCGCAGATACCAGTCGCCGTCATTGCTGGTTGGCGTGCCTTTTAACAGCTGATAATCATAAGCACCGGCGACCACGCGGTTCGCAAGGGTAAAGTCCCCGTTTGACGCCCCATCCACCTCAATGACGCGAATACCATTGACGGTCTGCGCGCCGGTTCCGCCTTTGTTATTGACATAAACGTCGGTATGACCGCTGGTATCGCCTTGTACCACCAGCTTATCGGTTTTCGAATTATCCCCGCCCAGCACCGTATTGAGCACCAGCGTACTGTGGGCGGTATAGTTCCCGGTGACGGTGAGCGTGTTGCCCACGCTATTCCCCGCCAGGTTAACGGTATTGTAGTTATCGAGATCCCCCTGGATGGTCAGATTCCCTGCACCACCGGTCAGCGAGGTAATGGCATCACCGGCGGAAACCGTCCCTCTGCTGGTGACATTCCCGACGATCTTACCGTAGCCGCCGAGCGTGGCCCCCTCATCCACCGTGACGGCCCCACCGCCGGAGAGAGCCGCCGCGCGGTTATCCAGCGCCAGCGTACCTGATTCAACGTGCGTGCCCCCCGTATGGGCATAGTCACTGGCGAGCGTAACCCTCCCGGCGCCCGCTTTGGTCAACAGGCCGCTGCCGCTCATCGTGTTGGCAAACGCCCAGTTGTCGCTGGCGTTCAGCACCAGTTCGCCGTTATTGATGAGAGTGGACGTACCGAGGCTGGCAGGCTGCTGCGCCGTCAGGCGATTCGCAGTACTAATGTTGATGTCGCCGCTAAAGTCCGCGTTATTGCCGGTGAGGATCACGTCGCTGCTGTTGACCAGGTTCATGGCCCCTGCCCCCTGGACGGCATTAGCCAGGGATCCTTTTACGGTATCCAGCACCAGCGTGCCGTCCAGCGTGACCGCGCCGCTGCCCAGCCCGGCCGCGTTTTTGAGGCGCGCCGTTGCCCCGCTGTCGATATCCACGGTCGCAGTCAGCGCATCGTTAGCGTTTGTAACGATCAACTCGCCACCGGTCAGGTTGAGGTTACCGCTCCCGGTTAATGCCCCGTCGCTCTGCCCGCCATTGGTTACGGTCAGCGCGCCGCCGTTCAGCGCGAGCGTACTCCCCGCCGCGCCGTTGAGCGCGCCAATACTCTGGCTGAATCCGTTGAGGTTGGTCGTCGCACCGTCAGCTATGTTCAGGGCGCGGGTCTGGCCGAGGGTGTTATTCCCACCGAGCAGCAAGGTGCCGCTGGTTACCTGCGTATTCCCCTGATAATCATTCGCGGTATTCGCCAGCGTGAGGGTGCCGTCGTTGGCGCGGAATTCGAAATCCCCAACGCCGGTCAACTGTGCACCCAGCGTACTGTCGGTGGCTCCGGTGGTATCGATCACCGCCGTTGACTGGCTGTTCAGCACCTTAAGCATATACCCCGCGTACAACCCCGGACCGCCAGGGGCATTCGCACCCGCGGTCATGACGGCGGTATAGCCGTAGGTGGCCAGCACGTCGTCATGACCAAAGCCGTCAGAGACCTCATCCGTCTCGTCAGCCGGGGCTGCGCCATCCAGCAGCAGGGTCAGATGCGTTCCTTCCGAACTGACGGTTGTCGCTTTCATCAACTGAATACCGTTATCCACCTCGTTATCCTGATCGAGGAAGTTGCCGTCTGGTTTAGTCCCCGGTGGCAGGGAGGTAGTCTGCAGATTAACGACGCCCACGTCTGGCGGCGTAACGGCAGAATCGACGTTCAGGTTATTCACCGTCAGGATATTTGCCGAGGAAGGCGTGCTCATCGCCACGTCCAGCAGCCCGCCGTTGAACGTCAGGTTTCCGATAGTCTGGTCGCTGTTGAGCGTGGCGATTGCACCGATCCCCAGCGACAGCGTGGCGTTGGCTAACGCGCTGGTGTTATCACCTTCCAGCGCCATCGTACCGCGACGCAGTGCCACAATGCCGTTAAACGCGTTCCCCGCCGTGGCCGCAAAGTTAAAGGCATCGCTGATACTTCCCATTGTCGCGGCCAGCAGGCCGCTGCCGGTCAGCGCGTTGATAAACGTAAAGCCGCCGCTGGCCGGGCTGACGTTGAGAATGCCGTTCAACTGCACCGGTGAGCCGCCGAGGTTTTCCTGAGCGGTAACGGTCGCCCCACCGCTGCCGGTAATATCCCAGCTGCCGTTAAAGCCGCTGTTATCCCCTGCTATTGTGGTTTGCAGGGCGCTGATGCGGTTGGTTCCCGTACCGGTGATGTCGGTGGTGAGGGTGTTTCCGGCACCGCTGATGTTCAGCACGCCGTTATTGTCCACCGCGTTGCCAAAGGTGCCGTTCGCGAACGAGAGCGCCAGCGTTGCGCCGCTGTTAACCGTCGCGGCGCTGCTTCCCAGGGCGGCAACGTTCGCCGCGTTTAACGTTCCTGCGCTTACGGTAGTGGCGCCGCTGTAGGTATTGGCTGCGGTCAGTGTCGTCTGACTGCCGCTGACCTGTTCCACCGTCCCCGCCCCGCTAATCACGCCGCCGTAGCGCCAGTCGCTGCGGTTGAACTGCAGGGCGCTGTTGTTGACGATATTTCCGGCCACGCTGCCGTCCGTGGTGCCATCGCCGATGCTCACGGTTCCGCTATTGATGACCACCGGCCCGGTCACTCCGACGCTGCTGTTGATAAACAACGTACCGGCGCCGTCCTGGTGCAGTTCACCGCTACCGGACACCGCCCCCGTCAGGGCCACGTTATCGCTGCGATTAAAGCTCAGGGTGCCATTATCCGCGATCGGCCCGGCAACGCTTCCGGTTGTCCCGCCCGCGCCAACCTGCATGACAGCGCCGCTGTTAATCGTGGTGAGGCCGGTAAAGGTATTTGCCCCCGTCAGGGTCAGCGTGCCGCCGGTAAGCGTCAGATTACCGAGCGCGCCGCTGGTCACTCCGCCAAACGTTCCTCCGTTGCTGATGGTCAGGTTACCGCCGTTAATCGCCAGACCGCCATCGCCCGCCAGCGCGCCAATGGTCTGGGTCATGCCGTTAATATTGGCGTTTGCGCCGGTGTTGATGGTAAGCAGGCTGGTGTTACCGAGCGCCTGATTGCTGCCCAGACGCAGCGTTCCGCCGGATACGCTGGTGGTCCCGGTGTAGTTGTTGCTGCTGTTATTGAGGGTAACGGTCTGGCCGCCAGCCGCACTGGCATCAACGTCAAGATTACCGATGCCGGTCACCTGCGCCGACAGCGTTGCCGCGGCCCCAGTTGCTCCGGCATCCGACGTCAGGTGTAACGTCTGCGCACTCAGCAGATCGAGCGTGGTTAAACCGTACTGGATATACAGGCCGTCGTTACTGGTGCCGGTACTGAGGGCATAGTTGTAGGTGGCATTGGCTACCGCCGTTCCGCCTTCCGTTATCGCAAACTGCTGCGGATCGCTGATGGCGTTGCCATCATGGTCAGTCAGGGTCAGGTTATTCGCCGTACCGGTCACCGTGCCGGAAGCGGAGACCAGCCGGGACAGGATCGCCCGATCGTCCTCTTCCATCAGGTTCTGCCCCGTTGGCGCCGGGTTAGGAATACCGGCGGTCGGCGCTTCGGTGCGAATTTCACCGCTGTTTAGCGTCAGGTCGCCCACCGCCACCGCGCCATCCGGCTGTCCGGGCGGAACCTCGCCGTTAAAGACCAGTGCCCCGCCGTTCATCGTCAGGTTGCCGATGGTTTGCGTTCCCGCGCCTACCGTGGTTTCGCTGTTGTTATCCAGCTGCAAGGTCGCGTTGGTCAGCGCCGCGGTATTGTCACCCGCCAGGTTGAAAAGGCTCTGCCCCAGGCGGAGCGTGCCGGTATAGGCGCTGCCGACGGTATTATCAAAGGCAAAGCTACTGCCGCTGGCAAGCGCGGCGGTCATCAGCCCTGAGCCGGTCAGGATATTGGTGAAGGTATAATTCCCGCTGGCCGGGGCAATGTTCAGGGTACCGTCCAGATTAACGGCGGCGTCCCCGAGGTTTTGTCCGCCCGCCACGTTCGCCTCACCGCCGCTGATAATGTTCCAGTTGCCGGTAAAGAGGGTGTTATCCCCGCCAAGCGTGGTATTGAGCGCACTGATGCGGTTCTCGCCCGTCCCGGTGAAGGTGCTGTTGAGCGTATTCCCCGCGCCTGTAACGTTCAGTAATCCGCCATTGGCAACAGCATTGGCAAACGTACCGTTACTGAAAGAGAGCAGCAGGCTGGCACCGCTGTCAACGGTTGCCGCCCCGCTACCCAGAGCGCTGCTGTTCGCGGCGTTTAACGTTCCTGCCGCCACCGTGGTCCCGCCGGTATAGGCACTGGTGCCGCTCATCACGGTCGTTCCGCTGCCGACCTGCGTGACCCGACCATCGCCGGTAATCGCGTTGGCGACCGTCATGGCGTTGCTGCGGTTAAAGGTCAGCGCCGCCCCGCTGTCGAGCGTAATCGCGCTGGTGCCGGCAAGCGAGCCGGTGGTCCCGCCGTTGCCCAACTGCAGGGTGCCCTGCTGCACGGTGGTCGCCCCGGTGTAGCTATTCGTTCCGGTTAACGTCGTCGTCCCGGTCGCAGAACTGTTCTGGGTCAGTGTCCCTGAACCGCTTATTGCCCCCGCCAGGGTGACATCATCTGAACGGTTAATAACCAGTCCTGCATTGTTCACCACGTTGCCGACAATCGACCCGCTGGTGCCGCCCGCGCCCAGCTGTAATACCCCACCGCCCAGCGTCGTACCGCCGGTCCAGGCGTTATTCCCGGTGAGGATCCACGTCCCGGTGCCTGCGGTGGTGACCGAGCCGGTGCCGCCGATCGCGCCCCCGTAGGTGACGCTGCCGGTGGTGTTCTCCGTCAGGGTGCTGGCACCCAGCGTGACGTTGCCCGTGCCGGTCAGATTATTCACGCTCTGATTGAAGCCGTTCAGATCGAAAGTGGTGCCGTTGTTCAGCGTGACCTGACTGCTGTCATCAATCACATTAAGCGCGCCTGCGCGCAGCGTACCGCCCGTTACCGTGGTGGTACCGGTATAGGTGTTACCGGCATTGGTGAGGGTGAGCGCGTTGGTCGCGTCGATCGCCAGATTGCCACTGCCGCTGATTAACGCCTTCATGTCCGACGCGCCGGCTGGGGTGGCGGTGTCACCAGAAAGCGTAAGCGTCTGGCCGGACTGCAGATCGAGCTGGTTAAGGGTGTAACCGACGCCCAGCCCATTGGTATTGTTCAGGCTGTAGCCGTAGGTGCCGATGGCGACCGTCGCGCCGTTCTGGTCAATATTAACCAGCGAATTGCTCAGCGCGGCCCCGGAGAGATCTGTCAGGGTCAGGTTCGATGCGGCACCGCTGGTGCTGGTGGCGGTAATCAACTGCAGCCCGGAACCATCATCCTCGGTTAACAGCGAGCCCCCGCTGCTGGCGACCTGAGTGGGATCGATTTGCACCGTCCCGGACGACAGCCCCAGTTGGCCAGTAGCGATCACCCCGGAGGCGAGATTCGCAAAGCGCAGGGTTCCGCCGTTCAGCGTCAGGTTGCCGGGTGTTTGCGTGCCGCTCCCCACCGTTGTGGTGTTGCCGCCATCAAGCTGAAGAGTGGCGTTGGTCAGAGTGGTGGTGTTTACGCCCGAGAGAGCAAACGTGCCTTGCCCGAGCTGCAGCGTACCGGTAAAGGCGCTGCCGACGGTGCCATCAAAGGCAAAGGCGTTGCCGCCTGTCACGGTGGCGGTCATCAGGCCCCCGCCGGTCAGGGTGTTGGTAAAGGTATCTCCCCCGCTAGCCGGGGCAATATTCAGCGTGCCGTCCAGATTAACGGCGGCATCCCCCAGGTTTTGCCCGCCGGTCACGTTTGCCGAAGCGCCGTTAGTGATATTCCAGTTGCCGGTAAAGAGGGTGTTATCGCCGCTCAGCGTGGTGTTCAGGGCGCTGATGCGGTTCTCACCCGCCCCGGTGATGCTGCCGCTAAGCGTCGCATTCGCGCCGGTGACCGCCAGCAGACCTTCGTTGGCGATGTTGTTCGTCAGTGTTCCACCGGTGAAGGAGAGATCCAGCGTCGCACCGCTGCTGACCGTCGCGTCGCCTGTGCCCAGCGCTGTCGCACTGGCGGCATTCAGGGTGCCTGCGCTGACCGTTGTTCCGCCGCTGTAGCTGTTTGCCCCGCTCAGCGTGGTCTCTCCCGTTCCGCTTTGGGTTAGCGTCCCCGTCCCGTCAATGGCTCCGCCCAGCGTCAGGGCACTGGAACGGTTGACCACCAGCGCACCGTTGTTGGTGATATCGCCGGTAATCCCCCCCGTGGTACCGCCGCTCCCCAGCTGTAATACGCCAGAATCAATGGTTGTGCCACCGGTCCAGTTATTATCCCCCGTCAGGATCCAGGTTCCTGTTCCGGCGGCCGTCACTGCCCCGGTGCCGCTGATTACGCCGCCATAGGTCACGGTGCCTGCGGTATTCTCCGTCAGGGTATTTGCCCCCAGGGTCACGTTTCCGGCACCGCTGAGGTTATTAACGCTCTGATCGAAACCGTTCAGATCGAACGCAGTTCCGCTGTTTAAGGTGACCTGGCTGCTGTCGTCAATCACGTTTAACGCACCCGCGCGCAGGGTGCCACCGGTCACGGTCGTGGTGCCGGTATAGGTATTGCCCGCGTTTGTCAGGGTAATGGCGTCGGTCGCATTGACCGCCAGATTACCGCTGCCGCTCAGCAACGCTTTCATATCTGCCGCGCCGGAAGGGGTGGCCGCGTCGCCAGAGAGGGTTAAGGTTTGCCCTGCCTGGATATCCAGCTGGCTTAAGGTGTACCCGACGGCCAGCCCACCGCTCTCGGTCAGGCCGAAATCACTATAGGTCGCCACCGCCACGGTATTGCCCCCCTGCGTGACGTTCGCCTGAGAGGTGGTTAAGGTATTTCCGGTTAAATCCTGAAGCGACAGCGCTGACGCCGCACCGGTGTTGCTGGTTGAGGTAACCAGCTGCACGCCCGCGCCATCGTCTGCCTTCAACAAATTGCTGGTATCGACAATGGCGTCAGGATCAACCCTGATGGTGCCGGAAAGCATGTTCAGCTGTCCGGTATTGATTGTGCCCGCTGGCAGGTCCGGGAAGCGTAAAATGCCGCCGTTTAGCGTCAGGTTACCTACATTTTGCTGGGCTGCCCCCACGGTGGTGGTCCCGCCCAAATCAAGCTGCAGCGTGGCGTTGGTTAGCGCCAGGGTGTTATCGCCATCAAGGCTGAAGGTGCCGGAGCCCATTTCCAGCGTGCCTGTAAAAAGGTTTCCCACGCTGCTGGCAAAATTAAAGGCGTTGCCGCTCGTCAATTCGACTTTGAGTATCCCGGCTCCGGTAAGGGCATTGCTAAAAAGAAAACCACCTGTCACCGGGACCACGTTCAATATCCCGGCCAGTTGAACCGCACCCTCACCCAGATTTTGCGTCGTTTTGGCAAACATCGAGCCACTGCTGAGGATATTCCAGAGACCGGAGAAGCCGCTGTTATCGCCATTGAAGGTCGTATTAAGTGCGCTGACGCGGTTCTCCCCCGTCCCGGAGATGTTTCCGTCGAGTGAGTTATCCGCGGCAATCACATCCAGCACACCGTTATTGGTGATGGTGTTGGTGAAAACATCACCGGTGAAAGAAAGGTCCAGCGTTCCTGCATTATTGATGGTGACATTTCCGGTTCCGAGAGCGTCGACATCAGATGCGTTCAGGGTTCCCGCATCTACAACGGTGCCGCCGGTGTAGGTATTGGCGCTGGTCAGCGTGGTCTGGCCGCTTCCGGCCTGGTTGACGCGCCCGCTGCCGCTGATGAGCCAGGTAAAGCTAATGTCATCGGTACGGGAGAAGCGTAGCGTGCCGTTATCAACAATATTCCCCGTTACGCTACCGCTGGCGGAATTATTACCAAGCTGGAGGACCGCATCGCCGTTGATGGTGGTTCCCCCGCCGGTACCACCGTTGTCCAGTGCGCCATTAAGGATCAGAGTGCCGCTTTGCACATACAGCGCCTGGTTCGTGATTCCCGTCGTAGTCGAGGAGCCGCTAAGGATCCAGCTTTGGCCGACATCTGCCGCGACAGTAATGCTTTGTACACCCGTGACGTTACTGCTAAGCGTTCCCTGTCCGTTCAACGTCAGGGTATTACCGGTTCCGGTTGCCGTGATATTGCCGGTGATATTACTCCCTGTGTCGAGGGTGACGGCATTATTATTCCCCGTCAGCGAAATAGCGGTTCCCCCGGAACCGATAATAATGCCACTGTTTGTCAGAGTATGCCCGCTGGTCCCTAACAGGATCCCGGTATTACCAGTAATAGAACCTTCGTTGGAAATAGTCACCGTTCCTGATGCGCTTATATCAATCCCATAATTACTGGTGCTGGTTGAATTAATTATGCCACCCGCCTGGTTATCGACAGAGCCAGAGGAACTACCCCGGAACCAAACGCCATTATGCAGTAAGTCAATTTTACCGGCGTTGCTAATTGTTGAGGTGCCCGAGTCGACAATAATACCGTACCCGCCGCCAATGGACGAAGTACTGTCCCCCACATAGCTACCAGTACCATTACTGAAATAGACTGACGTTCCGCCATCGGCACCGCTCACTACACCACTGTTATTAACCGTACCGCCCGATGTCAAAAATATCCCGTCGCTGTTGCTGTCGATAGAACCGGTAGACAAAATATTCAGCGTACCGCCATTATTCAACTTAACCCCGGCGGCATTCCCGCCGGAACCACCGCCGGTTGTGGTGACATCACCACTGAGATTCAGCACCGTACCTTGCGATGCGGACCCCAGATTCAGGCCATATGAGCCACCGTTGACCGTCGCCCCATCATCAATGGTTACCAGCCAGTTTTGTGAATTATCGCCGCTGATTGCGCTACCCGAGCTAACAGTAATATCGTTAGGGGCAGGCATTACAAACGGACCTGGGCCAGACAATATATAGGGCGAGGTTTGACTATCAATAATGGTATCGGCGTAAACCGGCATTGAAGCCAGGACTAAAACAGGGATTGCATTTCGAATGGCGATAGCCAGACGAGAAAAGTGAAAACCATCACTTTGCAACGCACAGGATTTATTCATTTTTCTGACCCATAGGTGTTTAACAGACGCAACACTTAAAGGATAGAATTAATGAATTAAAATATTACATTATTTTTTCAGCATCAAATCATAGCGTTAAGATGTGTCAAAAAATATTAGTGACCCGGATCATAAAAAACAGATAATCCTGAAGTGTTATTTTTTCAAAATATACATTCCAGACAGGAATGCACATTTATTTTCCGATGAATAATAGCCATATATTCATCGGAGCAATATATCCCGTTTTACAAACGGGAGGTTCTGTATAAAAAAACTATTCCTGAATTTCTTCATCCTGACGGACCTGCATGGCCCACCGCTGGGCCGCTTCCGGCACAGTAAACACCGGAGAACGACGGAAATGCTCGCCAATCAGCACAAAGGCCACATATTTGCCACGTAACTGCCAGACATCGCGATAGCCATCCACCTTCAGCGCATGTTCAGGGGGAGCGGGTTCGACACGGGGCACGTAGCTAATAACCTGGCGATTTTGTTGACGAAGAGGTTTCATAAGCGACTGGTTCATTAAAGCACATTCTGAAAGCAGGAAATTTCTATGATAGCCGATCCTGCCCCCACGCGTCGCGCCTTGCGTGTGGTGGACCGCCTCTTTTACTAAGGCGGTGTCTGAAAAAGCTGAGTTCGCCTGCCCTTTCCGTACATTGTTCTATAGTTAACAGGGTTTTTTAGGAATGAATAAAGGAGAAGCGTGCAATGTCGAACAAAGATAACACACATCAATCACCCATTCATGGCACTGAAGAATCACAGCCGGGTATGGACTCCCTTGCACCTGAAGATGGATCTCATCGCCCTTCACCGGGTCCCTCAGCCCCTGGCGAGCAGCCGACCGCGCCCGGTAGTATGAAATCGCCGGACACCGGCAATGAGAAGCTAAAATCACTCGAGCCACACCGCAAAGGCGGAGAAGGCTATGCGTTGACCACCAATCAGGGGGTGCGCATCGCTGACGATCAGAATTCCCTGCGCGCGGGATCCCGCGGACCGACTCTGCTGGAAGACTTCATCCTGCGGGAAAAAATCACCCACTTTGACCATGAGCGTATCCCGGAGCGTATCGTGCACGCCCGCGGTTCCGCCGCTCACGGCTATTTCCAGCCTTACAAGAGCCTGAAGGAAATCACCAAAGCAGACTTCCTTTCAGACCCGGATAAGATCACCCCCGTATTTGTGCGCTTTTCCACCGTGCAGGGTGGCGCAGGTTCGGCTGATACCGTGCGAGATATTCGCGGCTTTGCCACCAAGTTTTATACCGAAGAGGGTATTTTCGACCTGGTCGGCAATAACACCCCGGTCTTTTTCATTCAGGATGCGCATAAATTTCCTGACTTTGTCCATGCGGTAAAACCGGAGCCCCACTGGGCGATACCGCAGGGACAAAGTGCGCATGACACCTTCTGGGACTATGTCTCCCTGCAACCCGAGACGTTACACAACGTGATGTGGGCGATGTCTGACCGCGGGATCCCGCGCAGCTATCGCACCATGGAAGGGTTTGGCATTCATACCTTCCGGATGATCAACGCCGAGGGCAAAGCGACGTTTGTCCGTTTCCACTGGAAACCGGTCGCCGGGAAAGCCTCGCTGGTGTGGGATGAAGCCCAAAAGCTGACCGGGCGCGATCCGGACTTCCATCGCCGCGAGCTGTGGGAATCCATTGAAGCGGGCGACTTCCCGGAATATGAGTTGGGGTTACAGCTGATCCCGGAAGAGGACGAATTCAAATTCGATTTTGACCTGCTGGATCCGACCAAACTGATCCCCGAGGAGCTGGTACCGGTTCAGCTGGTGGGCAAAATGGTGCTTAACCGCAACCCGGATAACTTCTTTGCCGAGAACGAACAGGCGGCTTTCCACCCCGGTCATATCGTCCCGGGCCTGGATTTCACCAACGATCCGCTGCTGCAGGGGCGACTGTTCTCCTACACCGATACGCAGATCAGCCGACTCGGCGGGCCGAACTTCCATGAAATTCCGATTAACCGCCCCACCTGTCCGTACCACAATTTCCAGCGAGACGGGATGCATCGTCAGGATATCGATACCAACCCGGCCAACTATGAGCCCAACTCCATCAACGATAACTGGCCGCGTGAAACGCCTCCTGGCCCGAAACGGGGTGGATTTGAGTCGTATCAGGAACGTGTGGACGGCAACAAAATCCGCGAGCGCAGCCCGTCATTTGGAGAGTATTACGCCCACCCTCGCCTGTTCTGGAACAGCCAGACACCGATTGAGCAGCAGCATATTATCGGCGGCTTCAGCTTCGAACTGAGCAAGGTTGTGCGGACCTACATCCGCGAGCGCGTTGTCGATCAGCTGGCGCACATTGATATTCAACTCGCCCAGAGCGTGGCCGATAACCTCGGCATTACGCTGACGGATGAGCAACGCAATCTTGCCCCGCCGAAAGAGGTCAATGGGGTGAAAAAAGATCCGTCGCTCAGCCTGTACGCGGTGCCGGGAGGCTCGATTAAAGGCCGGGTGGTGGCGATCCTGCTTAACGACAAAACCCGCGCCAGCGACGTGCTGGGGATCATGCAGGCGCTGAAAACCAAAGGCGTACACGCCAAACTGCTCTACTCCCGAATGGGTGAAGTAACTGCCGATGACGGGTCAGTGCTGCCGGTTGCCGCCACCTTTGCCGGTGCGCCATCCCTGACGGTGGACGCGGTGATTGTGCCATGCGGCGATATTGCCAGCCTGCTGAGCAACGGTGACGCGGTCTATTATCTGCTTGAAGCCTATAAGCATCTGAAACCGATCGCCCTTTCCGGTGATGCGCGACAGTTTAAAGCGCGCCTGAACGTGGCCGATCAGGGTGAAGACGGGATTGTGGAAGGCGATAACGTCGACGACGCGTTTATGACCAGGTTGTTTGACCTGCTAGCCGCGCACCGCGTCTGGTCGCGTAGCAGCAAGATTGACCAGATACCGGCGTAAAAAAAGCCGGGTGGCGCTTGCGCTTACCCGGCCTACATTTCGACTGGTTTTGTAGGCCCGGTAAGGCGAAGCCGCCACCGGGCTTTGTCTTAAAGATCCCCGAAAGTCCCCAACCGATACCCGCGCTCGGCAATCGCGTATTTCAGCGACGGTGACGTCAGCACCTCCAGCTCCGCCAGGCGCGGCCAGCAGTAGGCGCTCTTACGGACGGTGTTATCGACAAACGCGGGATGCGCCATCACCTCCAGCGACCGTTCCCCCCGGGCTGCGGAATCATCCAGCACCTTCAGGAACAGCGCTTCGTCGATCTCCTCACCGTAAAACGCGCTGCTGAACCCCTCCGTTGTTGTCACGGCAAAGTCCGGCAACCCGCGCACGTCACGATCCACACGCATCGCCACGCCTTTACGCTGAGCAAAATCCGCAACGAGCGGAAAAATCGCCGGGATCATATGCACATGATGATGGCTGTCGATATGGGTTGGTTCGCGACCAAAGAGGTCAACAAAACGGTTGTACTGACAGTCCAGCTCGCGGGCAATCTCTTCGAGCGGCAGCGCGTCCTGCTCCGCCAGTTCCCAAATCCATTTCCCGAGTTGCCCGTCACGCGTCAGCCCCGGCATCGCTGAAAGCGGCCTCCCCAGCGTCAACACAAAGTGCATGCCCACGCCCAGCTCAGGCGCTTCACGGCTCAACTGCGCCGCGTGCTCTATCGCCTCTCCATTCACCAGCGCGGTGGTCGAGGTCACCACACCCCGTCGGCAGGCTTCAACAATGCCGTAGTTCTGCCCTTTTGACAGGCCAAAATCATCAGCATTGACGATCAGCAGGTTTTCCATCGCACATCCTCTTAACGGTGTTGGAATTTGAGCTTCTCAATCGTGGCAGCAAAATTTGGCAGCCATTTTTCATGCGCCAGTATCATCTCACTGGCCAGCACTTCCGCATCGCGGTCGGAATGGACCAGCGGGCTGAGGTTCAACGCCAGCAGCACGTCATTCAACTCACCGCTCAGCGCGGCGTTGCTGGCCGCCACTTCAAACCCTTTGATGGTGTGAATAAGTCCCATCACGTTGTCATCAAAGTGGGTAATACGCGGATGCGGTTTTGCCCCCTCACGGCCCAGGATACAGGTCATCTCTACGGCCCAGTCGGCCGGGATATTGTCGATATGGCCGTGGTGCGGCACATTGACGTAGTGCTCAGCCTGCTTGTCATTGTAAATGGCGTTAATCACTTCGCACGCCGCGTCGGAATAGTACGCCCCACCGCGCTGTTCAAGCTCTTTCGGCTTCACGTTCAGATTCGGATCTTTATACAAATCAAACAGCTGCTTCTCAACTTTCTGCACTATCTGTGCACGTGCGCCGCCTTTATAGTACTCACCCATTTCGATAGCCAGCATCTCTTTCTGCTTGAAGTAGTAGAGCAGATAGGAGCATGGCAGCAGGTTCAGGGAACGGATGAGCCCTTCGCTGAACGGCAGGTCGAAGATATTTTTCACCGATGCAGCGGTCAGGCGACCGGAGGCCACGCCGTCCAGTAGTTCAGCAAAGCGAGACTGGCCGTTGACTATCACATCTTTGATGAACACCATGTGGTTGAGACCGAACAGATCGATAGAGAGATCGTCGTTGTCGGTCAGCTCCAGCACGTCGCGGATGAACATCTTCATGCCAATCGGAATATTGCAGACGCCGATAAAACGCTTGAAGCTGGTATGGCGATAGACCGCCTCGGTGACCATCCCGGCCGGGTTGGTAAAGTTAATCACCCATGCGTTCGGGCAGATCTCCTGCACATCTTTGATGATGTCGAAAATGACCGGGATGGTGCGCAGACCTTTAAAGAGGCCGCCCGCGCCGTTGGTTTCCTGTCCCAGATAGCCGTGGCTCAGCGGAATGCGTTCGTCCAGTTCACGCGCTTTGAGCTGGCCCACGCGCAGCTGAGTGGTAACGAAGTCAGCGTCCTGCAACGCCAGGCGACGATCGAGGGTTTTATGCACGGTTAAGGGCACACCGGCTTTTTCAACCATTCGTTTGCACAGGTCGAAAATAATATTCAGCTTTTCCTGACCTTCCTCAACATCCACCAGCCATAATTCGCTGACCGGTAATTCATGATAACGTTTCAGGAAACCTTCCAGTAATTCCGGGGTATAGCTGCTGCCGCCGCCAATGGTCACGACTTTTAATTTCTTTTGCATAACATCTCCCTTAGCGTATCAGGTTAATCGCCTGCAAGGTATAGCGGACTCTTCCCGCTATTTGGGCAAGCAATCAAGTCAATATTCGTGGCGAATACACTCGCCAGGCACTAATTAATTACCGTCAAATTCTTCCGGTAACTGTTTGGTGTGAATGAGGTAAATTTCTTAAAGGTTTTAATAAACAGGCTGGGGCTACTGTAACCGGACTCATAAGCAATATCGGTGACAGAGTAGTTGGTAATTTCCAGCTGTTTTTTGGCAAAATTAATGCGGATTTCATTAATAATTTGCACGGGCGTTTTACGATAATAACGCTGTGTCGCCCGGGTCAGGTATTCCTGGGATTTTCCGGACAGTGACACCATATTTTCCAGAGCATTCTCGCTGAACTGCCCTTTGTCGTGCATCAACTCGACGGTACTGCGAAGCCATTGCGGGACATCATCGGTCACCTGCTGCTCTTCACGGTGGTGGCGAAGACGGTTCATCACATAGAACGTCACGGTTTCAATAAATTCATCGAACTCATTGTCGCGGAAGTTGAGCGAGGCGATCACCGTTTCGATCCAGGTCATAAATTCGTTTTTTACGCGATAGACCTGGGACGCCACAAAGCAGAACGGCACCAGCGGCAGATAGTGTTTCTCAAAGAAACGTCTGCTGACGCCAACATTCAGAATACGGGTGGCACCAAATTCGTAAAAGCTCTGGTGATAAGATCCCATCGGCAGGAAAACAAAGTCACCGCGCTCCAGCAGGACACGCTTGCCGTTAATCTCCTGATAGTAGCGGCCGGTCAGAACAATCGTGAACTCGTAGTAGTCATGCTGGTGCAGACCACTGACGCTCTCCGTCTTGTTGTAAATAACCACGTGAAAATTCTTGCCATTAAACAGCTGCTGTTCAAGTGCGGTTTTAATTTCCATCGTGCTGACCTCCTGCTACTCAGTCTGACTTACTGCAGCTTCTCGTGAAGCTCAATTAACTCTGCCACCAGCTCGCGTGCCAGCATCGAGGTCATCAGGTGATCCTGTGCATGCACCAGCACCAGGCTGACTTTCATCTTCCCTTCCCCCTGGTCGCCTTCGATAAGCTTAGTCTGCACCAGGTGCGCTTCATTCAGCGCGATACGGGATTGATCCATCATGGTCTTAGCGGCGGCAAAATCGCCCTGCTTGGCCTGCTTCAGGGCGGCATACGCCAGGCTACGTGCTTGCCCGGAGTTGATGATAAGCCCCATCACCACTTCTTCCAGATCGTTCTCTACGGCGTCTTCGGCTACGATACTATCCAAATCTAACATCTTTAAGCTCCTTTTCGCTGGCGCGGGTTACCCCGCGCCGGGCAATATTTAGAATTTCAGTGCGAGGGCGATATCCTCTTCGCTCTCTTCTTCATCAATCACGGTCGCGGCTTTGTTGGCTATCGCCACGAATGGCATATAGAGCAGTGTTGCAATCCCGAGGTTGAATATCGCCAGCAGGAAGGCCGCGACGCTACCGTTGGTGTTGAAGAACGCCCCCAGCCCCGCCGGCATGGTCCACGGCGCAATGTTGGTAACAGGCGGGATAATGCCCAGGTAATAGGCCGTCAGGGTGATCCCCGCCAGCAGCGGCTGAATCAGGACGAATGGAATGAACATCACCGGGTTCATGATGATAGGCAGACCAAACAGAATCGGCTCGTTAATCTGGAAGATACCTGACGGCAGCGCCAGCTTCGCAACCTGACGATGGTCAGCGCGACGAGAGACAATAAAGACCGCGATGATCAGACCCAGCGTCGCCCCGGTACCCCCCAGGAAGATATAAGAGTCCAGCATCGGCTTCGCCCACACATGGAAGGTTTTACCGGCTGCCAGCGCCGCATCAACGGAGCCGTACTGCTGATAAAGTGCAACGTTTTCCAGTGCCCATGGGGTCATGATACCGCTGTCCAGCGCGGCCAGTGCCAGTGAACCATGTACGCCGAAGAACCACAGCAGGGAGGTGAAAATCACGTACGCCCAACCGACCACGCCCCCCATCGACGCCAGCGGCGTTGAGATAGAGTCCATGATGATCTGGTGGAAGTTTGTGCCCCAGTGAGAGAGCGCCCAGGCAATAATCCCCATGATGGAGAGAATAATGAAGCCTGGAATCAACGCGGAAAATGAACGGGAAACGGAGGCCGGTACGCTATCCGGCAGGCGAATTACCCAGTTGCGACGGATAATAAAGGTGAACATCTCGGCAACCACCAGACCGATAACGATACCGGAAATAATGTTTGCCCCACCCAGCCAGTTGGCACCCACAGCATAAGCTTCACCCACGCTGTATGGGGTGACGGTCATAAAGGCGGCAACGGACAATAACCCCGCGGCCAGCGGATCCACCTTACGTTCTTCGGCTAATGCCATCCCAATAAAGAAAGGCGCCATCAGCGACATAATACCCAACGTACCGTTATATACGTTGCCGCCGATGGCTTTAAAACCGTTAAGGGTTTCAATGGTTGAAGCGTCTAACCGAATTCCTAATGAATAAAAAAAGGAACCTTCACCAAAGCTCAGAAAAACGTTGTTAATTAAAACGAACATTGCCCCGGCCAGCGTCAACGGCATTAATTTAATAAAGCCGTTTTTGATGGCGTTAACATGAGGCTGCTTTCCTATTTTAACAGCAAAAGGAAGGAGTACCTTTTCAAGTGAAGCGATGACTTTACTCATAGGAAAATACCCTTAAATGCCGCAACGTATGTCGCGGCATATTGTGTGTGAAATAACTCTTTGACGGGAAAAAATAAAAATTAATTAGCAGATTTTTTAATTGCTGCCACAGCAGCTTTCAGTACACCTAAACCATCAATCTTACCGTACAGCCCTGAATCGATTACCTCGACCGGTTTATTCGGTAACAGACGTTGAATTTCTGGCAACATGTAAGCGATCTGCGGCCCCAGTAAAATAACATCTGCGGTCTGGCCTTTTTCACCCGCCAGCGTTTCCGGGAACGCTTCGATCACCACCGGCACTTCATACTTTTCGGCCTGTGCACGCATCTTCGACACCAGCAGTGACGTTGACATGCCTGCAGAGCAGAACAGGTAGATATGTTTCTTTTCCATCATGATTTCCCTCTTTTATGACTACCTGCCGTCTCGCTATCACTCGACTCGCTCTCCTGGCTGACAGGTAATGTGCTGACTGTTGTTTATCGTTGGAGTGAGTATACGTAATGGTACAGAGGGGGGATAATTCTGCACAGGCCTAAATTGTCTCTCATTGACCTGGCTTGTTGACTACCTTCACATTTCAGGCAAATAATTCGCGCAAAGAAATAAGATTTACGTATGCATAAAAAAACCGGCCCAAAGGCCGGCTTGTTAACATCCTCAGGCAAGCAGGGTTACTGCGCCTTAGGTGCCTGCGGATCGGTATCGTATTCAGCACAGGTCTGGTAACCGGAATTGATGACGTGACCGGTGTCATCCAGAGCAACAAAGTAGGTTTCTGCCTTACCATCACGTTGACCCAGGATATAGGTCTGGCAGGTACCACGCGCGTGGATCATGGTCACTTCTGACGAAGGCTTACCGGCAATCGCAGCCACCTGCGAACGGGTCATGCCTTTTTTGACATCTTTCACTACCGGCTGTGTAAACTGATCTTTGGTGCGATCGTAAGCCGTACACCCTGCCAGCATAGTCAGTACCGCCGCTGCGCTAAGAATTCCTGCTACGTTCTTGTTCATATTCCGTCCTCTTGTTTATCAGCGTGTTATCTAAGCATGGGATAAAAAGTACTATTGTTCAACTTTGCGAGTTACGCCAGACGAATTTCGGAAAATTCCAATAAAACAACGATAAGCTGCTAAAACGCCGCAAAATAGCGCACTCGAAACTGTGATCCTTGTCGTTTTACGCCTGAAGGGTTAGTTTTAACAGTTAACACATTCTGTTTATGGTCTGCATATGGAGGGCGTGATGGCTCTGCAACACGAGATTATTCAGGCGCTGGGCGCGAAGCCTGCGGTAGATGCAAATGAAGAGATCCGCCGAAGCGTTGATTTTTTAAAATCCTATTTAAAAACGAACTCGTTTCTGAAAACGCTGGTACTGGGCATCAGCGGCGGACAGGACTCGACGCTGACCGGCAAACTCTGCCAGATGGCCATTTCAGAGCTGCGCGAAGAGACGGGAGATGAAGCGCTGCAGTTTATCGCCGTGCGTCTTCCGTATGGCGTGCAGGCAGACGAACAGGATTGTCAGGATGCCATCGCCTTTATCCAGCCAGACCGCGTACTGACGGTCAATATCAAAGGATCGGTGCTGGCGAGTGAACAGGCGCTGCGCGAAGCGGGCATTGAGCTGAGCGATTTTGTGCGCGGCAATGAAAAAGCGCGCGAACGTATGAAAGCGCAGTACAGCATTGCAGGCATGACCAAAGGCGTGGTTGTCGGGACCGATCACGCGGCAGAAGCCATCACCGGTTTCTTCACCAAATATGGCGACGGGGGCACCGACATTAACCCTATCTTCCGTTTGAACAAGCGTCAGGGTAAACAACTGCTGGCTGCGCTGGGCTGCCCGGAGCATTTATACAAGAAAGCGCCAACGGCGGATCTGGAAGACGATCGCCCTTCCCTGCCGGATGAAGCGGCGCTCGGTGTGACCTATGACAACATCGATGATTATCTGGAAGGCAAGAAACTGGACGAGAGTATCGCGAAGATTATCGAAGGCTGGTATCTGAAAACCGAGCACAAACGCCGCCCACCCATTACCGTGTTTGACGATTTCTGGAAGAAATAAAAGCAAAACGGTAACCCAGGTTACCGTTTTTAGTGTTTGCGCCCTCTCCCGTGGGAGAGGGTTGGGGTGAGGGCATCAGGGCGCACGTCCTGGCCGGGGTGAGGGCATCAGGCCACCCGGCTCTTTTTTAACCACCCCACACCTGCTACACTGTATACCTGAACAGTATATGGAGTGGTATGTGAGCAGGCGTCAATCTGCCCCGCGTCTTGAGTTTGAAGCGGCGGCTATCTATGAATATCCCGAACATCTCCGCCCCTGGCTTGAGGAATTGCCTAAACAGCCAGGCGTGTACATCTTTCATGGCGAAAGCGACACCCTGCCCCTCTATATCGGCAAGAGCGTGAATATTCGCAGCCGGGTGCTGTCCCATCTGCGCACGCCGGAGGAAGCCGCCATGCTCCGTCAGTCGCGACGCATCAGCTGGTATCCGACCGCGGGAGAGATGGGGGCGCTCTTACTGGAAGCCCGGTTAATTAAAGAGCAACAGCCGCTGTTTAATAAGCGTCTGCGCCGCAATCGTCAGCTCTGCTCGCTGCAGATAACCGCGGGCAAACCGCAGGTTGTCTATGCGCGCGACGTCGATTTTTCCCATGCACCGAATCTGTACGGCCTGTTCGCCAACAAACGTGCTGCGCTACAGGCGCTGCAAACGCTGGCGGACGAGCAACAGCTTTGCTATAGCCTGCTGGGGCTGGAGGCCACCACCCGTGGACGCGCCTGTTTCCGCTCTGCGCTCAAACGCTGTGCGGGTGCCTGCTGCGGCAAAGAGAGCGTCGAGGATCATCACGCCCGGCTTCTTGGCGGGCTGGCGGCCATCAGCGTGAAGTGCTGGCCGTGGGAAGGGGCCGTTGCGCTAAAAGAGGTGGGAGAGACGATGACGCAGTACCACATCGTTCATAACTGGTTCTGGCTGGGGGCGGTCGATAATCTGCAGGAGGCCGCCACCCTGTTACGCACACCCGCCGGCTTCGACCATGATGGCTACAAAATTCTCTGTAAGCCCGTGCTGACCGGCGAGTTTGACGTTATTGTGCTTAATGACCAGGCAGCCAGTTGATTTCGCTGAATAATAACCTGCCGTGCGATTCCAGCAAACGCAGGGTGTGGGTTCCCTCCTCCCAGCTCGCGCCCTGATCGGCTGTCAGCAATTTATCCCCCAACTGCCACGCACCGCTTAAGACGAAGACTACACCCCCGCGTGAGCCAAAGGTAGTGAAGGTGCGGTCTGCCACCCGCACTTTCGCCTGGCAGCAATCCCGCCGGGTCATGATGTTGAAGTCCATCGACATCTGCCCGTCGCTTAACAGCGCTTTTACCGGCTGGTCGCCGGAAAAACAAAAGGGCTGATGGTGCTTCAGGGTATGGCAAAACGCCTGACCGGCATCCAGCGTCACTTCCCCCCCTTCCAGCAGGGTGATAACCCGGTCAACACCGGGAAAGGAGGAGAATTCGCCATTGCTGGCGATGGTCGCAATGCTGGCACGCCAGAAAAAATCGCGCGTCGCGGGAGGAAAACAACAAATTTCGCGCGTCTCACCAGCACCATTGCGCCAGAGACTGACCGGCATTTTACGGATATCAAAGAACTCCATCACCACTCCTGAATGGCGCAACGAGCGCCAGGGCAAGGATATCGCTATCGTTGCTGTCTTGTTTGTTATGATTGAATAGTTACAGACGTAGTATCGGCAGCAGAGCGGGCAAGCCTTAGCGGGACGCTGATAAAAAATCTAACGTCATGAATTCTCTGAAGCGATGACAGGAGAATACCGCGCCTGTTGCGGCAGACAAGAGGGTAAGAAAGAAAAAACCGCCGGTCCTGTCCACAGCATTTGCGCTTTTGTAGACAGGATCCCGGCGGTCTTAAGAAGTGAACCGTTTATTCGGTTGGTGCTGGCATTTTACCTTCCATTGCCGGACGTTCTGTCAGACGCTTCTCAAAATTGGCATTAAATTGTTTTTTCTGTTCCGGCGTCAGAATGTTGTAGATCTTGTTCTGGGTTTCCATATGAGCCAGCATGCGGGCTTTATGCTGCTCAGCCATTTTGTCGATCTGCGCTTCGGCTTTTGCCTTATCGAAGCTGTCGCTGGCGATAATGTCATGCATCGCGCGGCGCTCTTCCAGCGGAGGACGTTTCATCTGATCACGCTGGCTTTTCATGATGTCGCGGATCTGCTGTTTCTGCGCATCCGTCAGGTTCAGATCTTTGAACATCATCATCTCGTGCATACCCGGCTTGCCTTTGTGATGCATCATCATTTTGCCTTCAGCAGGCGCGGCAGTGGTGGTTGCGGTATCTGCGGCGAACGCCATGCTGGTAGCGCCCAGAGCCAGGGTAGAAGCAACAAACAGTGCAGTAAACTTACGCATAATTTATTTCCTTACTTTCAGTTATTCTTCGGCGCTATGCCGTGTTGACGAGATTAACTTTACGGGGTTTAACGTCAATTAGTCAGAGCAACGGTAAAACAATGAAAGTGTAAAAAACAAATTTTCGCCAAATATGGAGGAAATAAGGATAAAGCGTGGAGAGTTGCAACTAAAATATGCAATAAGCTGATTATTAAGAGATTGTGCAGAAGTATAACCAACTGCCGTTTAATAATAAAGCAATTATCCAGGAATATTCTGCAAAGAAAATGCGATCGCCTTAATCGCTAAGAATATAGTTTTAATATTCCCCTCCCGCAGACAGGAGGGGAAACGATCAGGACACTTTTTCCAGCATCAACCCGGCCCGCAGACCAAAGTCCACAGACGGGTTGGGGAACAGCACATATTCGGTTGTTTTCTGCACCTCATAGCGCTCGTCGCCGTCCTCCGCCAGTAATGCCCCCTTGCGAAACGGCGTAAAATTGAGCGTGTGGGCCGCCATATGTAGCTGGAAAGCCTCGCTACGGCGGGTGATCTGCTGCACAACCCGATAACGCTCGACGGGCTGGCTGGTATGCTCCGGCTCCGTCCCCCCCAGCAGCGCCCGCAGCGCAAAATGCGTCGGGGCAAAGCGCGTAAGATCGTTTTGCCCAAACGGCAGCGCTTTTCCCAGCTCCAGCGTGCAGGCCAGCGCGCCGAAGCGTTCGCAGGTAAAGTGCGTGAAGGTCCCCCCCGGCGACTGATGGAAGACCAGCGCTTCCAGTCCCGCATCCCCCAGCCAGCGCAGAAAATCTTCCTCCCAGGGCTGATTACGCTGCGGCAGTACGCCAAAACGCACGTGATACGAGGCGCGGATCGCCGTATGCAGATCGAGATGCCAGCGCGATGGCCCCGCGTCGGTGAAAAAGGAGGTGACGATCTGCTCCAGCCACTGCGCCCGTGCCGTTTCATCACTTTGTGGGAATTGCGACCAGCGGCCACCGAACATGCGGTTGATGTCGCTCACCAGATAGCGTTTATTTTGCGCCAGCGCAGGCGGGTTTCCCAGAACCACCAGCAGACGGCAGTGCAGCGCGATCTCACCGCAATACAACGCGCGCAGCAGCAGGTCGACAATCTCGACGGGCGCCGTTTCATTGCCGTGAATGCCGGTTGAGAGCAGAAGCGACAGTTCACTCCTGGCGGTCGGTGTCAGTTCAAGCACGCCGCGCCCCAGCCACCGCCAGTGGAATGAGGGCCCCTCTCCCTCACGTTGTGAGGGCGTTTCGTCGGCCAGCGTCAGCGCCAGTAAATTTTCCATAGCGCCTCCTTTAGCGCTGGAACGGGTAAACCGAACCCAGTTGCAGGATTGAGGTTAACGCGTCCAGCGCCTCGCGGCCTTCGCGCAGCAGCTGCGGGTCAACCAGATCGGCCTGCGTTAACCGGTCGCGATAGTAGCGGTCCACCCAGTCGTTCAGGGTGTTAAACAGCGTCTCATTCATCATCACTGCCGGGTTAACGGCCTGCATTTCGGCAGGCGTCAGCACCACGCGCAGGCGTAAACAGGCCGGACCGCCCCCGTTTGCCATGCTCTCGCGCAGATCAAAGACGCGCAGTTCCGCAATCGGGTTATCGGCTTTCACCAGTTCAGTCAGATAACGCCACACGCCCGGGTGATCGCTGGACTCCTGCGGCAGCACCAGCATCATGCTGCCATCGTCCCGGCTCAACAGCTGGCTGTTGAAGAGGTAGGTCTCAACCGCATCCTGCACGCTCACCGCCTGCGTCGGCACCTGAATCGGCGTAAACCCGGGCACGCGTTCATGCAGCGTGGTGAGGAGTTTCTCCTGATGGGCAAACGCCTGCTCGTGGCAGAACAGAACCTGGCGGTTAGAGACGGCAATCACGTCGTTATGGAACACGCCCTGGTCGATCACATGCGGGTTCTGCTGGGCAAAAATCACCTGCGACGGATTGACCTGATTCAGACGCGCCACGGCCTGGCTTGCCGCCAGCGTCTGGCGGGCCGGGTAGCGGGTTGGCGCAGAGTGGCCACCCTCTTCCCGCCCGTAAATAAACAGCTGTAACCCCGGTTCGCCGTAATCGCCGCCCAGACGGTTATGGTTGGCAGCGCCTTCATCACCAAACATCGCCACCTGCGGCAGAGCCGGATGGACAGCAAAATGGGCGTCATTATGGAAAATGGCGCGCAGCACGCGCTCCGTGGTCTCCGCTTCGGTGGCGCGGTGGAATTTGTTGTTCAGGTTCGCCACCGTCAAATGGACCTTGCCATCCAGCGTATCGGCAGAGGGCGCAACGGTCGCCGCATTGGCCACCCACATTGAGGAGGCAGAACTCGCCGCCGAGAGCAGGTGTGGCGTCTGCGTTCCCGCTTTCTCCACCACCTGTTCATCAGTACCGCTAAAACCAAGCTGACGTAACACCGCCACGTTTGGACGCTCCTGCGGCGGGATCACCGCCTGCGGAAAACCCGCGTCCGATAGCGCCTTCATTTTCAGCAGCCCCTGCTTTGCCGCCAGTTTCGGGTTGGAGACCTGAAAACGGTGTTTCGTCGAGGCTTCATTACCAAAGGAGAGCCCGGCATAGTGGTGCGTCAGCCCCACCAGGCCGTCAAAATTGACTTCACGCGCTTTCATGGCGATCTCCCTGACTAAAATCCAGCCCCGGACTCAGCGTTTCCGGCAGCGTCAGCGCAGGTGTTTCCAGGCTCGCCATCGGCCACGCGCAGTAATCTGCGGCATACCACGCGCTGGCGCGATGGTTCCCTGAAGCTCCTACGCCGCCAAACGGGGCGGTACTCGCGGCACCGGTCAGCGGTTTGTTCCAGTTAACAATCCCGGCGCGCGCTTCGAGCAGCAGCTGATCAAACTTCTCGCGCTGCGGTGAAATCAGACCGCTCGACAGGCCGTAGCGGGTGTTGTTGGCCATCGCAATGGCACTGTCAAAATCGTCATAGCGCCAGACGCACAGCAGTGGTCCAAAGACCTCTTCATCCGGCACGTTGCTTGCGCCGCTCATCTCAACAATACCCGGCGTCAGCAGCGACGTGCCCGGCTGAACCTGCTTCGGCTCCAGCAAGGTTTTCGCGCCGCGTGAGACATGGTCCTGCCAGGCTTTCAGAACGTTCAGCGCCGCCTGTTCGGAGATGAGCCCGCCGATAAACGGCTGCGGGTCGGCATCCCACGTCGCAGGCACCAGACGCGCGCTCACCTCAACCAGACGCCTGAGGAACGCATCGCCCTGCGCCCCGCGCTTCACCAGCAGACGACGCGCACAGGTGCAGCGCTGGCCGGCAGTAATAAAGGCCGACTGGATGGTCAGGTGGACTGCTGCGTCAATATCATCAGGATCTTCCACAATGAGCGGGTTGTTCCCCCCCATCTCCAGCGCCAGAATTTTTTCCGGCTGCCCGGCCAGCTGGCGATGCAGCTGATAGCCCGTCCCGGCGCTGCCGGTAAACAGCAGGCCATCAATATCACTTAACGCGCTCAGCGCCTGGCCGGTTTCACGCCCGCCCTGCACCAGGTTCAGCACGCCCGGCGGCAAACCCGCCTGCTCCCAGAGCTTCACCACCACCTCACCGGTCAGCGGCGTTAATTCACTCGGTTTGAAAATGACGCTATTTCCCGCCAGCAGTGCGGGCACAATATGCCCGTTTGGCAGATGCCCCGGGAAGTTGTAGGGGCCAAACACCGCCAGTACGCCGTGGGGGCGATGGCGCAGCGTGGCCGCGCCGTCAGCCATTTCGGTATGCTGCTCGCCGGTGCGGGTATGGTACGCCTTTACCGAGATGGCGATTTTGTTGATCATCGCCGTCACTTCAGTCGCCGCTTCCCAGCGTGGCTTGCTGGTCTCCAGGGCGATCGTGCGGGTCAGCTCGGTTTTATTCGCTTCCAGCAGAGAGGCAAACTTTTCGACAATCCCCTGGCGCACAGTGAACGGCTGTTTCGCCCACGCCGGAAACGCGCGGCGCGCGGCGTGGCAGGCCTGTTCAACCTGCCCGGCGCTGGCATCATTACCTTTCCAGAGCACCTCGTTGCCGACCGGATTGGTCTTCACTCGCTGTTCGCCTTCGCCCGTTACCCAGTCTCCGTTGATCCATAAAGTCATGCTGTTTTCTCCTCAGGGCAGAGTCGCACCAGGCGAACCGTATCGCCGGCATTACATTTCAGGGCATCCAGTTCTGCAGCCGTCAGCACCAGACGTTCACATTTCGGGTTGGTACGCACCAGCATGGCGCGGAAGTTGGTGTAATTTTCGTTCGCCACCAGGCACGCCGGCCAGTCACCCGGCGCGGGCTGACCTTCAGAGACGTTAACCAGTCGGCTTTTACGGATCGCGCGCACGCGGTCGATGTCGCACTCCAGCGTTGGCCCGCCGTCAAAGATGTCGACATAGTTACGGTAGCGGAAACCTTCTTTCTCCAGCACCGCGCGGGCAGGCGCAGTTTGCGGATGGACTTCGCCAATCACCGCCTGCGCTTCCGGGGTTAAGAAATGGGTATAGATAGGGTGTTTCGGCATCAGCTCAGCGATAAACGCTTTCTGCCCGGTGCCGCACAGATAGTCTGCCCGGCTGAACTCCATCGAGAAGAAACGCTCGCCCAGGCTCTCCCAGAATGGCGAATAGCCTTTGTCATCGATCACACCGCGCATTTCGGCCACCACCTTTTCGTTAAAACGATCGCGGAAAGCGGCCATAAACATAAAGCGCGATTTGGAGAGCAGATACCCGTTGCCCTCTTTACGCCACGCCGGGTCAAGGAACAGCGTGCAAAGCTCGCTGGCACCGGTGTGGTCATTACAGAGAAACAGCGTCGGCAGCGCGTTGTAGACGTTCAGCTCTTTCGAGGCATGCACCATAGTGCCCACGCGGTAGTTGTACCACGGGTCGTTAAGGCCGACGGCCACTTCGATGGCGCAGATCCCGGCCACGGTCCCCGTGTCGGTATCTTCCAGCACGAACACATAGCCCTGTTCGCTTTTTGGCAACGTCCCCTGCCAGGTTTGCAGGGCGCGCTCAATGCGCGCCGACAGCGTTTTTTCATCGGCAGGAAGCGAGGTCAGCCCGCCCCCCGTCTTACCGGCAAGCTGCATGAGCCCGGCGAGATCACCGCGCTCAACGGGACGGATGACCATCATGATGACACCCCGGATTTCACACGTTCACAGGCCAGCGCAAAACGGTCTAAACCGGTGCTCACCTCTTCCTCGCTGACAATCAGCGCAGGGGCAAAACGCACCACGTTGGCACCGGCAATCAGCACCATCACGCCCTGTTTCGCCGCTTCCTGTGAAATAAGTTTAGCTTTTCCGGCAAACTCCGGCGTCAGTTCGCAGCCAATTAACAGCCCCAGGCCGCGAATCTCTTTAAACAGACCGGTCTTGCTGTTAATGGCGTTCAGACGCTCCACAAACCAGTCGTGACGCTGTTTAACCCCCTTCAACACTTCCGGGGTATTGATGATATCCAGAACCTGTCCGGCCACGGCCGTTGCCAGCGGGTTACCGCCATAGGTGGTGCCATGCGTGCCCACGACCATTACGCTGGCGAATTTATCGGTGGTCAGCATCGCGCCAATCGGGAAGCCGCCGCCCAGCGCTTTCGCCGTTGAGAGAACGTCCGGCGTTACGCCGTAGTGCATATACGCATACAGCTCACCGGTACGGCCTACGCCGGTCTGCACTTCATCGAAAATCAGTACCGCGTTGTGACGGTCGCACAGTTCGCGCAACCCCTGCAGGAACGCTTTTTGTGCGGGCAGCACACCGCCTTCTCCCTGCATTGGCTCAACGATCACCGCGCAGGTGGTGTCGTCGATCAGCTCGCGGGCTGACTGCAGATCGTTATACACCCCGTGGCGGATATCCGGCGGCAGCGGCGCAAAGTCCTGCGAGTAGGACGGCTGCCCCCCTGCGCTGACGGTAAAGAGCGTGCGGCCATGGAACGCGTTCTTAAAGGCCACAATCCCGCTCTTGTGCACACCGAATTTATCGTGCGCATATTTGCGTGCCAGCTTCAGCGCCGCTTCGTTCGCCTCCGCGCCCGAATTGCAGAAAAAGACTTTCTCCGCAAACGTCGCGTCGATCAGTTTTTTCGCCAGACGCAGCGCCGGTTCGTTGGTATAGCCGTTCCCGGTATGCCAGAACTTCGCCGCCTGGTCGTTTAACGCCTGGCGCAGCGCCGGGTGTGCATGGCCCAGCGCGTTAACCGCAATCCCGCCCGCAAAGTCGATATACTCTTTACCCTGCTGATCCCACAGGCGCGAGCCTTCCCCACGAACCGGAATAAAAGCCGCCGGAGCGTAAACCGGCATCATCCATTCATCGAAATTTTCACGCGTAATTGACAGAGACATAGCGACCTCATCCGGTAAATAAAAGGTTATTTGAATGTTAAATAATTGAGTGTTTGCACTGTGAATGTAGATTGCAGCCTTCGTGCCAGCCAGCGATAAAAATGCATAAACGGGTGGAGGTAACAGAATATCAATAAGTTACAATATGGAGTTATTCACTGTTAGTGCATAAAAAGTGAATATTTTTACGACAAGCGGCGCTTTGCCGCATGAAAATCAGAAAGAGTATGCAGAGGCCAAATATAATTCTGGAATTGTGATCGCTCGCGAAATTTATCGGCCATTTACGCCCCTTTTAAGGGCGAAGCGCGTCAGAATGGTGCAAATATTGCACCGTTGGCATTATCTGTCGCAGTTATTGGTCAATCCCCGTAACAGACGACGCAAATTCTGCTACCATCCATGCACTATTCACCTTGCACTGGCAGCGACTATGAAATTTGTCTCTTTTAATATCAACGGCCTGCGTGCCCGCCCTCACCAGCTTGAAGCGATTGTTGAACAACATCAGCCTGATGTGATCGGCCTGCAGGAGACAAAAGTTCACGACGATATGTTTCCCCTCGAAGAGGTGGTGAAACTGGGTTACAACGTCTTTTATCACGGGCAGAAAGGGCATTACGGCGTTGCCCTGCTGACCAAAGAGACGCCGGTTTCCGTCCGCCGCGGCTTCCCGGGTGATGGCGAAGAAGCGCAGCGCCGGATCATCATGGCGGAAATTCCTTCAGCGCTCGGCAATATCACCGTGATCAACGGCTATTTCCCGCAGGGTGAGAGCCGTGACCATGAGACCAAATTCCCGGCGAAAGCGAAGTTTTATCAGGATCTGCAGGATTACCTGACCACCGAACTGAAAAAAGAGAATCCGGTGCTGATCATGGGCGACATGAATATTAGCCCGACCGATCTGGATATCGGCATTGGTGAAGAGAACCGCAAACGCTGGTTGCGCACCGGCAAGTGTTCATTCCTGCCGGAAGAGCGCGAGTGGATGGATCGCCTGCTGAGCTGGGGTCTGGTGGATACCTTCCGCACGGCTAACCCGGACACCCAGGATCGCTTCTCATGGTTCGATTACCGCTCAAAAGGCTTTGATGACAACCGCGGGCTGCGCATAGACCTGCTGCTGGCAAGCTCCCCGCTGGCGGAACGCTGCATTGAAACCGGGATCGACTACGATATCCGCAGCATGGAAAAACCGTCGGACCACGCGCCGGTGTGGGCGAAATTCAAGCTGTAACCCCGTGTGAACATTCGAAAAATTGTCGTACTGTGCGCCCTGCTGGGCGCCTTTATGCTGACGTGGCTCACTCTTCCTCCGGGCACGCTCTCTCTTGAAACCGTCAAAACGCATCAGCAGACCTTGCTCGCCTGCGTCGAACACGCCCCGCAGCAAAGTGCGCTGATCTTTTTTGCGCTCTATGTGGTGGTTTCCGCCCTCTCTATCCCCGGTGCCGCGATACTGACCCTGCTGGGCGGCGCGCTATTTACGCTGTGGAAGGGGACGCTGCTGGTGTCGTTTGCCTCCACGCTCGGCGCCACGCTCGCGATGCTTGCCAGCCGTTATCTGCTGCGCGACTGGGTTCAGCGACGGTTTGCCCAACAGATGAAAACGGTGAATGCCGGGATGGCGCGTGACGGCGCAGGGTATCTTTTCGCCCTGCGCATGATGCCGTTGTTCCCGTTTTTTCTGGTCAATCTGCTGATGGGGCTGACCCGCATTGGGGTGCGTCGGTACTGGTGGGTCAGCCAGCTCGCCATGCTGCCCGCAACGGTTATCTTCCTCAACGCCGGCCGCGAGCTGGGAAAAATCACCTCGCTGCGCGATATTCTGTCGCCGGGCATGCTGTTAGCCTTTACACTACTGGGGTTATTACCGCTGATGAGCCGATGGCTGTTTTCCCGACTCCCCTCTTCGTTTAAAAAGTGAGGCATTATGCGCCGTGTGCGTTTTTGCGCGTTTCTGACCGGTCTGCTGCTGACCGCCCCTCTGTGTGCCGCCGACAGCTGGCACGTTATCCAACAACAGGCCAAAGGCCAGACCGTCTGGTTTAACGCCTGGGGAGGCGATCAGGCGGTGAACCGCTACCTCGACTGGGTCAGCGGCGAGATGAAAACGCACTACGCGATCAACCTCAACATTGTCCACCTGGCCGATGCGGCGGATGCGGTAAAACGGATCCAGACAGAAGCTGCCGCCGGGCGTAAGACCCATGGCTCGGTGGATCTTTTGTGGGTTAACGGTGAGAATTTCCGCACGCTGAAAGAGGCTAACCTGCTGCAAACCGGATGGGCACAGACGCTGCCTAACTGGCGTTATGTCGACACGGGCAAACCGGTCACGGAAGATTTCGCCCTGCCAACCGAGGGTGCAGAATCTCCGTGGGGTGGCGCGCAGTTTACCTTTATCGCCCGCAAAGCGAGCATGCCGACTCCACCGTCAGACCCGCAGGGATTACTGGCCTGGGCCCAGCAGCATCCGGGTAAAATCAGCTATCCTCGTCCGCCTGATTTTACCGGCACCGCGTTTCTGGAACAGTTACTTCTCACGCTCACCTCCCGACCCGATGCGCTGAAACGCGCGCCCGATGACACCTTTGCACAGGTTACCGCGCCGCTCTGGGACTACCTCGACAAACTCCACCCGCTGCTGTGGCGAGAAGGAAAAGATTTCCCGCCTTCACCTGCGCGGATGGATACCCTGCTCGCCCGCGGCAGTCTGAGCCTGTCGCTGACCTTTAACCCGGCACATGCGCTGCAAAAAGTGGCCAGCGGTGAACTGCCTGCCGACAGCTACAGCTTTGGTTTTCACAACGGGATGATCGGTAACGTTCATTTTGTTGCCATCCCGGCGAACGCCAGCGCCAGTGCGGGGGCCAGGGTGGTTGCCAATTTCCTGCTCTCACCTCAGGCGCAGATCCGCAAAGCCGACCCGGCTATCTGGGGCGATCCGAGCGTACTGCAGGCGAACACGCTGCCAGCAGATGAAGCAAAACAGCTTCAGGCCCACACGCCACAAGGGCTTCCGCGGATGCTTGCGGAGCCACACGCAGCCTGGGTTAACGCGCTGGAGCAGGAATGGCTGCGTCGTTACGGCACCCGCTGAGCGCACTCATCTGGCTGGCGATGGCGGCAGTGTATCTGCCGCTTGTTCCCGCCGCCGCCATGCTGTTGACTCCGGCGCTGTCGGCAGAAAACTGGCAACGCCTGTTTGACGACCCGCAGATCCCGCAGGCGCTCGCCGCCACCCTGGTATCCACGCTGATTGCCACTCTCGGCGCCCTGTTTATCGCCCTGATTTTCGTCACCACGCTCTGGCCCGGTGAGCGCTGGCGTCGTCTGTGTACCCGTTTGCCGTGGCTGCTGGCCGTTCCCCACGTTGCTTTCGCCACCAGCGTGTTGCTGACTTTTGCCGAAGGCGGTCTGTTTTATCAGCTCTGTACACGCTGCTCCCCGATGTTGGATCGCTACGGGATTGGGCTGGGGCTGACTCTCGCCGTCAAGGAGAGCGCCTTCGTGCTGTGGGCGATATATGCGGTGTTACCTGAAACCAGACTGGCCCGCCAGAATGTCGTGTTGCAGACCCTGGGATACGGGCGGCTCCAGCGGCTGTGCTGGCTGGTGATCCCGGAGATCGCCCCGGCGCTGGGTGCCACAATGCTGGCGGTGCTCGCCTGGTCCCTCTCTGTTGTGGATGTCGCCATCATCCTGGGGCCGGGGAATCCGCCTACCCTGGCGGTACTGGCCTGGCAGTGGCTGACCCAGGGCGACGTGCAGCAGCAAACGAAAGGAATGCTGCTCTGCCTGCTGATGCTCGCGCTGCTGGCCGTGCTTTCGGCGCTGGGGTTCGGTATCTGGAAGGCGTGGCGTCGCACGTTGCCTGCGCTGACAGGGGTGCGACGCACGTTCCCCCTCGCGCCGCCCGCCCGTATGCTCAGCGGAATCCTCCCCGCATGCGGCATGCTTTGCGCCGGAGTGCTGCTGATGTTGGCCCAGTGGGATGATGTTAGCGCCGTGCGTGCCAGTTTATCGTTCGGCCTGCTTGCCAGCCTGATAGGCCTGATCATAATACTGCTTTGGCTGGAATGGGGGCCGCGGCGTGGTGCGCTGTGGGTCTGGCTCCCTCTCGCTCTTCCTGCGCTGCCGTTGGTTTCCGGGCAATACAGGGTGGCGTTATGGCTGGGTATTGACGGGCAGTACGCGGCCGTGCTCTGGAGCCATCTGCTGTGGGTGTTGCCGTGGATGCTGCTGATAATGCAACCCGCCTGGCGGCGCATCGATCCGCGGCTTCTCCTCACGGCCAGAACGCTTGGCTGGCGGCGGACAAAAGTCTTCTGCCTGATCAAATGTCCCCTGCTGTTGCGCCCCGCGCTGCTGGCGTTTGCAACCGGATTTTCGGTCAGTATGGCGCAATACATGCCAACACTCTGGCTCGGCGCGGGGCGTTTCAGCACCCTTACCACCGAAACCGTGGCGCTCAGCAGCGGCGGCAGCATCCCGATTCTGGCTAACCGGGCGCTGTGGCTTCTGCTGGTGACAGGGGCCGTCTTCGGCGTTGCCGCACTGTTATCCCGGCTCGCAGGCCATTATCGACGAGGATTACGTTAATGCTGAAGGTCAACAATCTCACCATTGCGCCGCTGTTCCGTGAAGTTAACTTTTATGTCCCTCGCGGTGAAATTGTCACCCTGATGGGGCCGTCCGGCAGCGGGAAATCGACCCTGTTCTCATGGATGGTTGGGGCACTGTCTGACGACTTTCAGGCGCAGGGCGAGCTGTGGCTTGACGATCGCCGCTGTGACGGGCTGCCTGTCGAGCAACGCGGGATCGGTATTCTCTTTCAGGACGCACTGCTGTTTGACCAGTACAGCGTCGGGCAAAATCTGCTGCTGGCGTTACCGGCGCGAATAACCGGACGCGCACGCCGGGAAAAGGTGCAACAGGCTCTGGATTCAGCCGGGCTAAATCGCCACTATGCCAGCGATCCGGCCACGCTGTCCGGCGGGGAGCGTGCCAGGGTGAGCCTGCTAAGGGCTCTGCTTGCCGAGCCGCAGGCGTTGTTGCTGGACGAACCGTTTAGCCGCCTTGATAAATCACTGCGGTCCTCCTTTCGGACATGGGTGTTTGATGCCCTGCGCGCACGCAATATCCCGGTGGTGCTGGTCACGCATGACGATGAAGATATTCCGCCGGGTGGCGAGGTGATTGAGATTTCTCGCTGGCAATAATGTGCTAACGCAATGTTTTACCTTTCAGGAGAGACGACAATGCCCCCCTCTTTTACTGACGTCAGGTTATTCGATGAAACGTGTTTCTCAACTGACCGCGCTGGCCCTGCTTTGCGGCCTCGCCTCACTCTCTTGCATGGCCGCTGATATGCCCCATTCGCTCACACTGGCTCAGCTTCAGGAACAGCACGGCGCGGCGATCGATACCCGTGCCAGTGCGTTTTATAACGGCTGGCCGCAAACGCTGAGCGCCCCCTCCGGGCACGAGCCCGCTGCGCTTAACCTCTCTGCCACCTGGCTGAGCGCGATGAGCGACGACCAGATTGGCCGCTGGGCAAAACAGCATCAGCTTACCCCAACAACGACTATTGCCCTCTATGGCAGTGACGCTGACAACCAGGCGGTGAGCGCCCGCCTGAAGAAAGCCGGTTATCCCTGGGTTTCCGTTCTCAGTGATGCCCTGCAGTCCCCTGAGCGTCTGCAGCGCCTGCCGCACTTTGAACAGCTCGTTTACCCGCAGTGGATTTATCAGCTTTCTCAGGGCAAACCGGTGGCAGCCGCCCCGGCCGGTGACTGGAAAGTGATTGAAGCCGCCTGGGGTGCGCCGAAGTTCTATCTGCTGAACCACATTCCCGGCGCGGATTATATTGATACCAACGAAGTGGAAAGCGAGCCGCTGTGGAATAAGGTTTCTGACGACAAACTGAAAGCGATGCTGGCAAAACACGGGATCCGTCACGATACCACCGTCATTCTGTATGGTCGCGATGTCTATGCCGCCGCCCGCGTGGCGCAAATTATGCTCTACGCGGGCGTGAAGGACGTGCGTATTCTTGATGGTGGCTGGAAAGCGTGGTCAGAGGCCAACCTGCCGGTGGAAAGAGGGATGCCTGCTGATGTCAAACCCGCTCCCGATTTCGGCGCGCCGATCCCCGGTCAGCCACAGCTGATGATCGATATGGCGCAGGCGCGCGGGATGCTGCATCGCCAGGATGCTTCGCTGGTCAGCATTCGCTCGTGGCCGGAGTTTACTGGCGAAACCAGCGGCTACAGCTACATCAAACCCAAAGGTGAAATTGCCGGTGCCCGCTGGGGTCATGCCGGAAGCGATGCCACCCATATGGAAGATTTCCATAACCCGGACGGCACCATGCGCAGCGCCGATGACATCGCCGCCATATGGAAAAGCTGGAACATCCTGCCGGAACAGCACGTGGCCTTTTATTGCGGTACCGGCTGGCGAGCCTCTGAGGGCTTTATGTATGCCCGGGCGATGGGCTGGAAAAACATCTCCGTCTATGACGGTGGCTGGTACGAATGGAGCAGCCACCCGCAAAACCCGGTGTCGTCTGGCGAGCGCGGACCCGACAGTTCGCGCTAGGGCGTGAGTGAACGCAGTGTCAGATACCCGCTCCAGATGCGCGTTGTGGTGGTCAGCCAGCACAACGCGCCAAATACCCACGCGAGAAGCGTGAAGTGCGCCGGAAACAGGCAGCACAACACAAACAGCACGATGGTTTCCGTCCCTTCCGTTAATCCGCCGATATAGTAAAACGACTTGTGCGCATAGCCGGGGTTATCGATATTGTGTTTCGCCGCCAGAGCGGCAAAGGCCAGAAAGCTGCTGCCGGTTCCGATAAAGGCGAACAGTAGCCAGGCCGCGGCCAGCGCATTCTCAGCGGGAGCCGCGAGGGCAAAACCAAACGGCACCAGCGCGTAGAACAGAAAATCGAGCGCGATATCCAGAAACCCGCCCGCATCCGTCAGCCCTCTGCGGCGTGCCAGCGCGCCGTCCAGGCCATCCAGCAGGCGATTAACCACAATGGCGACCAGGGCCGCCGGATACCAGCCAAGCGCCAGAAACGGTAGCGTCAGCACGCCTGCGGCAAATCCGGTCAACGTTAAGCCATCGGGCGTGATGCCGGGTTTATCCAGCCAGGAGGCCAGCCGGTTAAGGGCGGGCTTTACCCGGGGGTGAAGATGTCGATCAAGCATGCGGCTTTCCTTTAAACGTGTCGCACAATCCCTGCGCCGGGATATCAAGGGCGGCATTAAAGCGGGCCGAAAGGTTTTGAAACGCAATCAGCGCCGTCATTTCACTCATCGTCTCATCGTTAAAAAGGCGTTTGAGCTCGCGTTTGAGCGCCTCATCCACCTGCGGCGGCGTGGCGGTGACGGCCTCCGCGTAGGCCAGCGCCGCGCGCTCCTGCTCATTGAAAAGCGCGGCGTCACGCCACTGGCTTACGGCCTGCACTTTATCCAGCGCGCCCGCGCGTTCGGCAAGACGCAGGCTATTGGCATCAATGCAAAATGCACAGTGACAGAGCTGGGATACCCGCGTCATCAGCAGCGAGCGCAGCACCGGCGTCAGACGAGCGTTGCGTCGCTCCAGAAACCCGACAAACAGCGCCACCAGCCAGAACAGGCGCGGCATACGTCCCCACCAGCGCGTGGGGTTAAGCACTGCGCCAAAGTGTTTTTTCTGCAGGGCGGCAATGGGTTTGAGGCTGGCGGGAAGGGATTCAACCGGGGCAACCCAGGTGGATGTCTCTTTCACGTGATTCTCCTGATGACTGGACTCCTGGAAAGGGCACGATAATATGGTGTTTTTCGCTATCAAGTATTGACGACCATGCTGAAAACACTCGATGTCGTTGCGGCAATCATCGAAAAAGACAATAAAATTTTACTGGCGCAGCGCCCCATGCATGCCGATCAGCCGGGCCTGTGGGAGTTTGCCGGTGGAAAGGTGGAAGCCGGAGAAACGCAGCCCGAGGCGCTGATCCGCGAGTTGCAGGAGGAGTTGGGGATCCACGCGCAACCGTCGCACTACGTGGCAAGCCACCAGCGGGAAGTGTCGCAGCGGCTTATCAATTTGCACGCCTGGCACGTTCCCCACTTCAGCGGTGAGCTAACGGCGCACTACCACAGCGCCCTGGTGTGGTGTACGCCTGAAGAGGCGTTTGACTACCCCTTAGCCCCGGCGGATATTCCGCTGCTGGAAGCCTTTATTCTTTTACGCGACGCCAGACCAGCGGGTTCGTGCTGATGGTGCGTTCATCGCGCTGGCACTGCAGCAGGATGCCGTCCGCTTTCACTACCGCCCCTTCTGAGTAGTTCTGATCCTGATAGATGCAGCACTGGTTACAGGGCTGCGCTCTCTGGCCGCTGGAGCTAAAGACCTCCGGCGGGACGTTCACTTCCACATCCGGACGCATGCGGTCAGCCTGCGCGCCTGCGCTCAGCATCAAACATAACGCGGTCATCACGTAACGGTTCATAGACTTCTCTTCCTGTTGTGTCCTGATAATGACTATAACGGTTAATCATCGCGGAACCTTTAATTTATCTCGTCATCGCTTTTGGTTATGACGCCGCACAGGTCATTAATTTCCCTTTCGACATGAATTTCTGCTTGCTTCGCAAAGCGGTACGGGTGGTATAGTCAAAAAAACAACACAAATCGTATAAGACACATACGGAAATTATCATAAGAGGTTCTTATATCTATGGATCAGACACGCACTCTGGAAAGTTTTCTCACCCATGTTCAGCAGCGCGACCCGCATCAGAGCGAGTTTGCGCAGGCCGTACGTGAAGTAATGACCACCCTGTGGCCCTTCCTGGAACAAAACCCACGTTATCGTCAGATGTCTTTGCTTGAGCGCCTCGTCGAACCTGAGCGCGTGATCCAGTTCCGCGTGGCGTGGGTGGACGACCGCAATCAGGTGCAGGTCAACCGCGCGTGGCGCGTGCAGTTTAACTCGGCTATCGGGCCGTTTAAGGGCGGGATGCGCTTCCACCCTTCAGTGAACCTGTCGATTTTGAAATTCCTTGGCTTTGAGCAGACCTTTAAAAACGCGCTCACTACCCTGCCGATGGGCGGCGGTAAAGGCGGCAGTGATTTTGACCCGAAAGGCAAAAGCGAAGGCGAAGTGATGCGTTTCTGCCAGGCGCTGATCACCGAGCTTTATCGCCACCTTGGCCCGGACACCGACGTCCCTGCCGGTGATATCGGCGTGGGCGGGCGTGAAGTGGGCTTTATGGCCGGAATGATGAAAAAGCTCTCAAACAACAGCGCCTGCGTCTTTACCGGCAAAGGACTCTCCTTTGGCGGCAGCCTGATCCGCCCGGAAGCGACCGGCTACGGTCTGGTCTATTTCACCGAAGCGATGCTGAAACGCCACGGCTTAGGCTTTGAAGGCATGCGCGTGGCGGTCTCCGGCTCCGGCAACGTGGCGCAATATGCCATCGAAAAAGCAATGCAGTTTGGTGCCCGCGTGGTCACCGCGTCTGATTCCAGCGGTACCGTCGTGGATGAAGCCGGCTTCACGGCTGAGAAACTGGCGCGTCTGTGTGAAATTAAAGCCAGCCGCGATGGCCGCGTGGCCGATTATGCCCGCGAGTTTGGTCTGACCTATCTTGAGGGTAAACAACCGTGGGGCGTGCCGGTGGATATCGCCCTGCCGTGTGCAACCCAGAACGAACTGGACGTTGAAGCCGCCCGCACCTTAATCAGCAATGGCGTAAAAGCGGTAGCCGAAGGGGCGAATATGCCAACCACCATCGAGGCGACCGATCTGTTCCTGGAAGCGGGCGTACTGTTTGCACCGGGCAAAGCCGCCAACGCCGGCGGCGTGGCAACGTCCGGTCTGGAGATGGCGCAAAACGCCGCGCGTCTGGGCTGGAAAGCGGAGAAAGTGGATGCCCGTCTGCACCACATCATGCTGGATATTCACCACGCCTGCGTAGAGTACGGAGGTGAGGCCTCGCAAACCAACTACGTGCGTGGTGCGAATATCGCCGGGTTCGTGAAGGTGGCGGACGCGATGATTGGGCAGGGTGTGATTTAAAGTTTATCGTGCGGCCGGGTGCCCTCTCCCACAGGGAGAGGGAGAAAAACGAGGGTATCAGGCCGCGCTCTTTTTCTTTTTAAACGGTTTCTTCGCACCACCACCCGGTGCCACCATTCCTCTGAACCGCTTCACCGGCGTGCTGCGCGCCTGATCGATCAGCTGGTACAGCGTCCCCACCAGCGGCTGCATAAAGTCCTGATAACGGCACTGTTTCTCGCTGATTTGCGTCAGCACCGATTCCCAGTGCGCCGTCATATCCGGCCGGGCGGCCAGCTCCGGCAGGGAGTGGATTAATGCCCTGCCCGGCTCGGTGGAGTGAATATAGCGCCCTTTTTTCTCCAGGAAGCCGCGTTTGAACAGTAGCTCGATGATCCCCGCGCGGGTCGCTTCGGTTCCCAGCCCGTCAGTGGCGCGCAGGATCTTTTTCAGCTCTTTGTCCTGCACAAAACGGGCAATCCCGGTCATGGCGGAGAGCAGCGTCGCATCGGTGAAATGGCGTGGTGGCTGCGTCTGGCGCTCTACCACTTCCCCTTTCTCACACAGCAGCTCGTCGTCTTTAGCCACTACCGGCAGCGGAGTGCCGTCGTTCTCTTCGTCACGCTCTTTGTTGCCAAGCAGCGTACGCCAGCCCGCTTCCGCCAGAAAACGCGCTTTGGCAATAAATTTGCCTTTGGCGATCTCCAGCTCAATGACGCACTTGCGGAACACCGCGTCCGGGCAGAACTGCATCAGATACTGACGCGCGATCAGGTTATAGACCTTCGCTTCGTTCTCCGTCAGGTTGACGTTGCTGGCCCGCGCCGTCGGGATGATCGCATGGTGGGCATCGACTTTTTTATCGTCCCAGCAGCGGTTATGGGTATCCGGGTTGACGACCGGCTGCGGCAGCAGATCCGGCGCATGCACGCCGATGGCGTTCATCACCGCGTGGCGTCCGGCAAAGTGCTCTTCAGGCAGGTAGCGGCTGTCTGAACGCGGATAGGTGATGAGCTTGTGGGTTTCGTAGAGCTTCTGGCAGATATCCAGCACGTTCTGCGCGCTCAGGCCAAAGCGCTTCGCGGCCTCAATCTGCAGGGCAGAAAGTGAAAACGGCAGCGGTGCGGGTTCGGATTCCCGTTTATCGTTATAGCTGGTGACGATGGCAGGTTGACCGGTGATCCGGTTGACCACGTGCTCCGCCAGCGGACGGTGCAGCAGACGGCCCTCTTCATCCTGATACGATTCGCAGGCATCGCTCGGCTGCCAGACGGCGGTAAAACGCTCCTCTTTCGGGGTGACGATGTGCGCTTTCACTTCGAAGAAATCTTTGGCGACGAAGTTTTCAATTTCTTCATCACGGCGCACCACCAGCCCCAGCACCGGCGTTTGCACGCGGCCAACGGAGAGTACCCCCTGATAGCCGGCATTCCGCCCAAGGATCGTGTAGGCGCGGGTCATGTTGATCCCGTACAGCCAGTCTGCGCGCGCACGGGCCAGCGCGGACACGCACAGCGGGATAAACTCGCTGTTGGCGCGCAGGCGCGAAATCGCCCGCTCCACCGCCTGCGGGTTGAGGTCGTTAATCAGGCAGCGCTGCACCTGCTGGCGTTTTTCCGGCGCCAGCTCCAGATAGTCCAGCACTTCATCCACCAGCAGTTGTCCTTCCCTGTCCGGGTCACCGGCGTGGACAACTTCAGACGCTTCATGCAGAAAGCGCTTAATGACGTTGAGCTGTTTGGTGACGGAGGGGCGCGGTTGCAGGCGCCATTTTTCCGGCACGATAGGCAGATCGTTGAGGTTCCAGCGGGCATAGCGGCTGTCGTAGACGTCTGGCTGTGCCTGCTCAAGCAGGTGACCAATGCACCAGGTGACCACCTGCCCGTTACCGCATTCAATAAAGCCGTCGCCTTTGCGGTGCGGCTTCGGCAGCACATCGGCGATGGCACGAGCCAGACTCGGCTTTTCGGCAATAAACAACCGCATCGAATTAACGGATCTCAATCATCGGTCGGCCACCGCGCGCGGTCACCAGCTCGCCGATCGCCGTCAGGGTAATACCAAACTCGGCGGCCGTTGCCTGCACCTCGGCTTCTGACTCCGGCGTGACTGCCAGCAGCAGACCACCCGAGGTTTGCGGATCGCACAGCAGGTTACGCCACTCTTCAGGCATTTCGCCCATCAGATGACCATAGCTGGCAAAGTTACGCTGAGTACCGCCCGGCACGGCGCCCTGGGCGATATACGCTTCCACGCCTGGCAGCTTCGGCACGTCCTGATACCAGACCTGCGCCTGCACACCCGCGCCCTGACACACTTCAGAGAGATGCCCCAACAGGCCAAAACCGGTGACGTCTGTCATCGCCTTCACGCCGTCGATATTGGCGAAAGCGGCACCGGCCAGGTTCATCTGGCACATCACTTCCGTTGCCAGACCTTTGTGTTCCGGTTTCAGCAGGGATTTTTTCTCGGCAGTGGTCAGTACGCCAATGCCCAGCGGCTTGGTGAGGAACAGCTTGCAACCCGCCTGCGCGGTGCTGTTGCGTTTGACGCGCTCGGTAGGCACCACGCCCGTGACCGCCAGACCGAAGATCGGCTCCGGCGCATCAATAGAGTGACCACCGGCCAGGGCAATCCCCGCCTGCTGGCAGGCAAAGCGTCCGCCCTCAATCACCTGGCGGGCTATTTCTGGCGCAAGGGTGTTGATCGGCCAGCCCAGAATCGCAATCGCCATAATCGGTTTACCGCCCATCGCGAAGATATCGCTGATGGCGTTGGTCGCCGCGATGCGCCCGAAATCGAACGGGTTATCGACAATCGGCATAAAGAAGTCAGTGGTACTGATAATGCTGGTGCCGTTACCCAAGTCATAAACCGCTGCATCGTCACGCGTTTCGTTGCCAACAAGCAGGTTCGGGTCGACAAACTTCGCCTGTTCGCTGTGCAGGATGGTTTCCAGCACTTTGGGGGAAATTTTACAACCGCAACCGGCTCCGTGGCTGTATTGCGTTAAACGAATGGTTTGCTCGCTCATGGACATCTCCTGTCAATGCAATCGCGCTATGGTAGCGCTCATTCCTTAAAGAGGTAAGTATGACTGTCTGAATTCTGCGGCAGATGCTCAGAATCCAGACAGTTTAGCGCGCGTTATCAGAAACGGCTGACGAAAGGCGTAGTGTCCGGCACGCTAATGGTGCTGGAGGCTTTAAGCTGAGGGGTGCCGAGATAGAGGAAACCGACGATTTTGTCATGCTCGCCGCAGTTGAGTCCGTCGCGCACCGCCGGGCTTTCAGTCAGTGGCCCGGTACGCCAGATACCGTTGAAGCCTTGTGCAACAGCGGCCATCTGCATCGCCATCACCGCGCATCCCGCCGACATCTCCTGCTCCCAGACAGGCACTTTATGCTCCGCCTGACACTTCGCCACAACGGCGATAATCATCGGTGCACGGAACGGCGCGTTACGGGCTTTATCGATCCCTTTCTCATCCTGAGCGGCGGCAACCGCCCCCTGCTCCAGCAGCTGGCTGAAGCGCTCGCGGCCTTCACCTTCAATAATAAAGAAGTGCCACGGCTGAAGTGTGCCGTGATCCGGCGCACGCATACCGGCACGCAGAATGTTCTCCAGCTGCTCACCCGCTGGCGCAGGTTCCGCCAGACGTGACGCGCTACGGCGGTTAACAAGCAGTTCAAGTGCGTCCATTGGTTAACTCCTTTCTTGAAATTTACTCACAAAATTAACACGACGGCAGATTTTGTTACAGCCTGGCAGGCGATTCCTGCTGACAAGTGGCGGTTGGGTCATTACGATAACCCAACATTACCGTCCAGTGGCGACGGAAACAGTCATTTTCTGGTTAGGGAGAATACATGCGAACCCTTTGGCGAATCTTTGCCGGTTTCTTTAAATGGACGTGGCGACTGCTCAATTTCGTCCGCAACCTGGTGATGAACCTCGTTTTCATCCTCCTGGTGCTGGTTTGCGCGGGCATCTGGATGCACATCAGTAACGCAAACCAGTCACAGCATTCGACGCGCGGCGCGCTGCTGCTCGACATCACCGGCGTGATTGTCGATAAGCCTTCCACCAGCAATCGTCTGGGAGTGATTGGTCGTCAGCTGTTCGGCGCTACCTCGGACCGTCTGCAGGAAAACTCCCTGTTCGATATTGTCGATACCATTCGTCAGGCAAAAGATGATCGCAACATTACGGGTATCGTGCTGGATCTGAAAGATTTTGCCGGGGCCGACCAGCCTTCCATGCAGTACATCGGCAAAGCCCTGCGGGAATTCCGTGACAGCGGTAAACCGGTGATCGCAATAGGCGACAGCTACAGCCAAGGGCAATATTATCTGGCGAGCTTTGCCAATAAAATCTGGCTTTCACCTCAGGGTACGGTCGACCTGCACGGCTTTGCCACGAACGGGCTTTACTACAAATCTCTGCTCGACAAGCTGAAGGTCACCACCCACGTGTTCCGCGTCGGTACGTATAAATCTGCCGTTGAGCCATTCATCCGTGATGACATGTCCCCTGCCGCCCGTGAAGCGGACAGCCGCTGGATTGGTGAGCTGTGGCAGAACTATCTGACCACGGTTGCCAGTAACCGCCAGATTACCCCTGCACAGGTCTTCCCTGGTGCTCAGGGCGTGCTGGACGGCTTGCGCAAGGTTGACGGCGATACCGCGAAATATGCGCTTGATAACAAGCTGGTCGATGCCCTGGGAACCAGCGCGGAGATCGAAAAGTCCCTGAGCAAACAGTTCGGCTGGAGCAAAGAGGATAAAAATTACAGCGCGATCAGCATGTACGATTACGCGGCGAAAAAACCGGATGAGAGCGGTGACAGCGTTGCGGTTGTCTTCGCCAATGGCGCAATCATGGACGGTCAGGAGACTCCGGGGAACGTCGGGGGTGATACCACCGCGTCGCAGATCCGTGACGCGCGTCTTGACCCGAAAGTGAAAGCGATTGTGCTGCGTGTGAACAGCCCGGGGGGCAGCGTCAGCGCCTCTGAAGTGATCCGCGCCGAGCTGGCCGCAGCGCGTGCAGCAGGTAAACCGGTGGTGGTTTCCATGGGCGGCATGGCGGCTTCCGGCGGTTACTGGATCTCAACCCCGGCTAACTACATCGTCGCTAACCCAAGCACCCTGACCGGATCAATTGGCATCTTCGGGGTGATCAACACGGTAGAGAACAGCCTGGATTACCTGGGTGTGCATACGGATGGTGTGGCCACATCACCGCTGGCGGATGTGTCGGTAACCAAATCCCTGCCACCTGAAGTGTCCGAGATGATGCAGCTCAGCATTGAGAATGGCTACAAGCGCTTTATCACGCTGGTCGCTGACTCGCGTAAAAAGACGCCGCAGCAGATCGACGAAATTGCTCAGGGCCACGTCTGGACAGGACAGGATGCGAAGAGCAACGGCCTGGTCGACAGCCTGGGTGACTTTGATGACGCGGTGAAGAAAGCCGCCGAACTGGCGAAGCTCAAACAGTGGCATGTTGAATACTATCAGGATGAGCCGTCGTTCTTCGATATGGTGATGGACAGCATGTCCGTCTCCGTGCGCGCCATGTTGCCGGAAGCGCTGCAGGCTTATCTGCCAGCGCCTGTCGCCACGGCCGCTAAAGCGATGAAAGCGGAAAGCGATAAGCTCGCGGCGTTTAATGATCCACAAAGTCGTTACGCGTTTTGCCTGACCTGCGCAAACGTACGTTAAACCCCGTCCCCTCTTCCGGTGAAGAGGGGATTTTTTTCTTTTGAAGAACAAGAAATCACTACCATGCAGAAGAAATCGATTTATGTAGCCTACACTGGCGGTACCATCGGGATGCAGCGCTCTGAAAACGGCTATATTCCTGTGTCCGGTCATCTTCAACGTCAGCTTGCCCTGATGCCGGAATTCCACCGCCCGGAAATGCCTGACTTTACCATCCACGAGTACGAGCCGCTGATGGACTCCTCCGACATGACGCCGGAAGACTGGCAGCATATCGCGGATGACATCAAAGCCCATTACGACCAGTACGACGGCTTTGTGATCCTGCATGGTACCGACACCATGGCCTTTACCGCCTCGGCGCTCTCCTTCATGCTGGAAAACCTGAGCAAACCGGTGATTGTCACCGGCTCGCAAATTCCGCTGGCGGAACTGCGCTCGGATGGACAGATTAACCTGCTTAACTCCCTCTATGTGGCGGCGAACTACCCGATTAACGAGGTCTCGCTGTTCTTCAACAACCGTCTGTATCGTGGCAACCGTACCACCAAAGCGCACGCCGATGGGTTTGACGCCTTCGCCTCTCCAAACCTGCAACCGCTGCTGGAAGCGGGTATTCATATTCGTCGTCTGGGCACGCCGCCTGCGCCGACCACCTCAGGCGAGCTGATCGTTCACCCGATCACCCCGCAGCCGATCGGTGTGGTAACCATTTATCCGGGCATCTCTGCTGATGTGGTGCGTAACTTCCTGCGCCAGCCGGTAAAAGCGCTGATTTTGCGCTCCTACGGTGTGGGTAACGCGCCGCAGAACAGTGAATTCCTGAAAGAGCTGCAGGAAGCGAGCGAGCGCGGGATTGTGGTGGTTAACCTGACGCAATGTATGTCCGGCAAGGTCAATATGGGCGGCTATGCCACCGGTAACGCTCTGGCGCATGCGGGGGTGATCAGCGGATTCGATATGACCGTCGAGGCCACACTGACTAAACTTCATTATTTACTGAGTCAGGATCTGGACATCCAGTCCATTCGCAGCGCCATGATGCAAAACCTGCGCGGCGAACTGACCCCGGACGAATAAGGAGGCCTCATGAAGCAACGCGCCCTGTTACTGGTCGATTTGCAAAATGATTTCTGCGCAGGCGGCGCACTGGCCGTCGCAGAAGGTGACAGCACGGTCGACGTGGCCAATACCCTGATTGACTGGTGTAAATTGCGCGGTGAAGCCGTTGTCGCAAGCCAGGACTGGCATCCGGCCAACCATGGCAGTTTTGCCAGCCAGCACGGCGTTGAACCCTTCAGCCAGGGTGAGCTCGACGGTCTGGCGCAAACCTTCTGGCCCGATCACTGCGTGCAGCAAACGGAAGGCGCCGCGCTACATCCGCTGCTGAATCAGAAAGCCATCGACGCGGTGTTTCATAAAGGCGAAAACCCGGCTATTGACAGCTACAGCGCCTTTTTCGATAACGGACATCGTCAGAAAACGGCGCTGGACGCGTGGTTACGTCACCACGAAATCACCGAGCTGATTGTGCTGGGGCTGGCAACGGACTACTGCGTGAAGTTTACCGTGCTGGACGCGCTCCAGTTGGGTTATACGGTCAGCGTCATCACCGACGGCTGTCGCGGGGTGAACATTCAACCGCAGGACAGCGCGCAGGCGTTTATGGATATGGCCGCTGAAGGCGCGACGCTGTATACGCTGGCAGACTGGCTGGAGACGCAGGCGTAGTCTTTTATGCCGGGGGGCGGCTTCGCCTTTCCCGGCATTTCCACTCCGATCCCCATAAAGTGAACTCCCTCGCATCACCAGCGAAGCGGCAATGCTATGCTTTTCAGGCTGTTTTTTCGCCACGCTTTTTCTGTGGCGTGGTTATTTTTATTCTGTCAAAGAGGAACACCTATGAAACGTTTGCCATTGCTGGCAGCTTTACCCTTGCTTTGCGCGTCAGTTGCTTACGCCGCTCCCCTGATGTCCGTGGGCTACTTCAACGGCGGTGGTGATGTCACTGCCGGACCCGGCGGCGATATCAATACGCTTGATGTCCGCCAGATCACCCACCTGAACTATTCGTTTGGCCTTATCTACAATAACGAAAAAGACGAAACCAACGCCGCACTGAAAGATCCGGCGAAGCTGCATCAGATCTGGTTATCTCCGAAAGTGGCGTCCGATCTGGCGCTTATCCCACAGCTTCGTAAACAAAACCCGAATTTAAACGTTCTGCTTTCCGTCGGTGGCTGGGGTGCCCGCGGTTTCTCGGGCGCAGCAGCCACCAAAGAGAGCCGCGCGGTGTTTATCCGCTCGGCGCAGGAGATTGTTGAGAAATACGGTCTGGACGGGATCGACCTTGACTGGGAGTACCCGGTAAACGGCGCATGGGGGCTGGTCGCAAGCACGCCTGCTGACCGGGATAACTTCACCTTCCTACTGAAAGAGCTGCGTGCCGCCTTCGGGCAGAAAAAACTGGTCACGATTGCGGTTGGGGCCAATGCGGAAAGTCCGAAAAGCTGGGTCGATGTGAAAGCCATTGCTCCCCTTCTCGACTATATCAACCTGATGACCTACGACATGGCGTACGGCACTCAGTATTTTAACGCGAACCTGTATGACTCCAGCGCCTGGCCGACCGTGGCGGCAGCAGATAAATACAGCGTTGATTTTGTGGTGAACAATTATCTGGCCGCGGGGCTGAAGCCACAGCAGATGAACCTTGGGATTGGTTTCTATGGGCGCGTGCCAAAACGCGCTGTGGAACCGGGCATTGACTGGAGCAAGCCCGATGCGCAAAACAATCCGGTGACACAGCCTTACTTCGGCCCACAGGAGATCGGGTTGTTCAGATCACTCGGTTATGACCTGACCAAAGATACCTACGTGAAGTACAACGATATCGTGAAGAAACTGCTAAACGACCCGCAAAAGCGCTTTACTGAACACTGGGACGACCAGGCGAAAGTGCCGTGGCTTTCCGTGAAGGGCGCCGACGGGAAGGATCTGTTTGCCCTCTCATATGAGAATCCACGTTCCGTCGCTATCAAAGCGGACTATATCAAAGAGAAAGGTCTGGCAGGCGCAATGTTCTGGGAGTATGGGGCGGATGATAATAACCAGTTAGCGAAGCAGCTGGCAGAGTCGCTCGGGATCTCGCACAAGTAGTGAGGCAATCAAACCCTCTCCCACAAGGAGAGGGTTGAGTGAGGGCATCAACCCACACCGTTATTGTATTTTCATCGTCGCAATCGGCTTTGGCGTGATACCAAACTCTTCCTTCAGTTCACGCTTGCTCTTCATCACCATCTGGCCGTTGGTATCGATTGTCATGTGCTGCGCATCGGTGTTGTTGCGCGCCTGCCACAGCATGACCAGCTGCAGACTGTTCTCTTTTTGCTCCGGGGTTAAGGCAACGCCATCAGGCCATTTCCCCAGCTCAACGGCGGTGACCAGACGCTGATAAACCTCCGGCGTCATACCGTTAATCATGTCATCAATATTCACGATCTCTCCCTTTCAAAGGAATAATTTGCTGAATCGTTTTTTCAACCTTTAATCTGGTCGCCGTTTTCATCGTCGCTAAAGCTCAGAGAAGCTGAGTTAACGCAGAAACGCTCGCCCGTTGGCTGAGGGCCATCCGGGAAGACATGCCCCAGGTGCGCATCGCAGTTGCCGCAGCGAATTTCGGTACGCACCATCCCGTGCGACGAGTCAGTTAAGTAGCGGATCGCGTCATCGCTCACCGGCTCGTAAAAGCTCGGCCAGCCGCAGCCAGAATCGTATTTCGTTTGTGAATTGAACAGCGGGGCGTCGCAGACCAGGCAATGGTATACGCCATCGCGTTTGTTATGCAGTAAACGCCCGGTAAATGGCGGCTCCGTGCCGTGATTCTGCGTCACGTAAAACTGCATTTCTGTGAGGTTTTTTTTCAAATCGTCAGGGTTACGTTGGTTCGACATATGCTTACATCTCGCTGTAGAAACAGACACCTTTTAACCCGGATTCTAACAAAACATTAACACCCTTGCGTGCACTTTTGATCTAAACTTATGTGTCGCGAAAAAGCGGTCAGGCAATTGTGATCATGCTCACATATTTATCCTGCGAGGCCTTTAAAATTCCGGGCGCAACCCCCATGTGGTTGCTAGCTCAAAGGGAAAGTGAGGCGAGTCAGTCGCACAAACGTTAGTCACAGGATTGATTTGTCGCAATGATTGACACGATTCCGCTTGACGCTGCGTAAGGTTTTTGTAATTTTACAGGCAACCTTTTATTCACTAACAAATAGCTGGTGGAATATATGACTATCAAAGTAGGTATCAACGGTTTTGGCCGTATCGGCCGTATTGTTTTCCGTGCTGCTCAGAAACGTTCTGACATCGAAATCGTTGGTATCAACGATCTCCTGGACGCTGAATACATGGCGTACATGCTGAAGTACGACTCAACTCACGGTCGTTTCGACGGCACCGTTGAAGTGAAAGACGGCCACCTGGTTGTTAATGGCAAAACCATCCGCGTTACTGCTGAGAAAGACCCAGCTAACCTGAAATGGAACGAAATCGGTGTTGACGTTGTTGCTGAAGCAACCGGTATCTTCCTGACCGACGAAACTGCGCGTAAACACATCACCGCGGGTGCGAAAAAAGTTGTTCTGACTGGTCCTTCCAAAGACAATACCCCAATGTTCGTTCGTGGTGCTAACTTCGAAACTTACGCTGGCCAGGATATCGTTTCTAACGCATCCTGCACCACCAACTGCCTGGCACCGCTGGCAAAAGTTATCAACGACAACTTCGGCATCATCGAAGGTCTGATGACTACCGTTCACGCGACCACCGCTACTCAGAAAACCGTTGACGGCCCGTCTCACAAAGACTGGCGTGGCGGCCGTGGCGCGGCTCAGAACATCATCCCATCCTCTACCGGTGCTGCTAAAGCGGTAGGTAAAGTACTGCCAGAACTGAATGGCAAACTGACTGGTATGGCGTTCCGCGTTCCAACTCCTAACGTATCCGTTGTTGACCTGACCGTTCGTCTGGAAAAAGCTGCTTCTTACGAAGACATTAAGAAAGCAATCAAAGCTGCTTCCGAAGGCCCAATGAAAGGCGTTCTGGGTTACACCGAAGACGACGTTGTATCTACCGATTTCAACGGCGAAGTATGCACTTCCGTGTTCGATGCTAAAGCAGGTATCGCACTGAACGACAACTTCGTTAAACTGGTATCCTGGTACGACAACGAAACCGGCTACTCTAACAAAGTACTGGACCTGATCGCTCACATCTCCAAATAAACTGGAATGAGTGCTTGATCCAAAAAGGCGACTTCGGTCGCCTTTTTTATTGTTTTTAGACAGAGGATTGCGTAATGATTAATAAAATTTTTGCACTTCCGGTAGTCGAACAACTTACCCCTGTGCTCTCCCGTCGCCAGATTGATGGCGCTGATGTTATCGTCGTTGACCACCCGCGTGTGAAAGCCTCCGTTGCGCTGAACGGCGCCCACCTGCTCTCCTGGAAACCGGAAGGTGAAACGGAAGTGCTGTGGCTGAGCGATGCGACCTCTTTCAAAAAAGGAGCGGCGATCCGCGGCGGCGTGCCTGTCTGCTGGCCATGGTTTGGCCCGTCAGCGCAGCAGGGACTGCCTTCTCATGGTTTTGCCCGCAACCAGCAGTGGACCCTGAAAGCGCATAACGAAGATGATAACGGTGCCGTGCTGACCTTTGAGCTTCAGGCCAATGACGAGACCCGTGCGCTGTGGCCGCACGAGTTTACCCTGTACGCCCGCTTCAAGCTGGGTAAAACCTGCGAGATTGAGCTGGAAGCGCACGGCGAGTTTGAAACGACCTCTGCCCTGCACACCTACTTCAACGTGGGTGATATCAGCGCGGTAAAAGTGAGCGGCCTTGGCGATACCTATATCGACAAAGTGGACAATGCAAAAGAAGGGAAACTCAGCGACGGCGTACAGACCTTCCCTGACCGTACCGACCGCGTTTACCTGCATCCGGAAGCGTGCAACGTGATCCACGACACTGCCCTCAACCGTGGCATCGAAGTGATTCACCATCATCACAGCAACGTGGTGGGCTGGAACCCAGGTCCGGCGCTCTCAGTGAGCATGGCCGACGTGCCCGATGACGGTTACAAAACGTTTGTCTGCGTCGAAACGGCCTGCGTCACTACGGCGCAAAAAGCCAGCGAAGAAAAACCGTCTCGCTTAGGGCAGACTATTCGCATTGTGAAGCGCTAAGACGCGGTATTATTTTGACCGCACCAGCACAATGCAAACGGGGCGCAAGCGCCCCGTTATAATGCAAAAAATGCACTGTTTTGATGCACAATCAGAACTTATAGGTCACACCGACAGAGAAAATACCCGCCCAGGACTTGTCGACCATTGGGCTGTCTTTCACTTCGTCGCTCAGACGCTCGTAACGGCCTGTACCGTATACGTTCCAGTCACCCAGGAAGTTGTAGCTCGCGGTCAGCTCCAGGTACGGATCCCAGCCATCATCTGCGCTGTAGCTCTTCAGACCGCTACGACGGGACTCATTCTTAGAGACGCCATAGTAGTAGTCGTTGTAGTTCTCACTGTTGTACTGCACACCAATACCTGGCGTCAGTGTTAACGCACCGTTCGTGTAGCGATAGAGCCAGGCCAGATCCCAGATAAAGCCGTTGCTGTTATCCAGCGTGTCTCCCGCCAGCGCGGTACGCAGGAAGCCATACTCGGTGTTATGCACATAAGAGAGACCCGCCATCATGGTGCTCTTACGCTTGTCGAGTCGACGCAGAGCGTGGCTGTCGCTGTCACCCGGTTTGAAGTGCGTCGGATCGTAGTAGGCCATAATGGAGAGCTTATCGGCCGTATCGTTCCACAGATAGTAGCCGCCGCCCAGTCCACGGAACCAGAAGTTATCGCCTTCATAGGTGACAACCGGAACGGGATAAACATCACGATCATACTGTTTATACGGGCTGTTAATGACGCCAACGCCCGCACCTACCGTCCACTGGCTTTCCGCCTGTGCGGTGCTAACTGCGGTCGCGGCGAGTACGCCCAATGCCAGAAGTTTGAGTTTGGTCACAATCCATTCTTTCCTGTAGTCAAATAATCAGCGGGAGAAGTGTAACCGCCAGACCCGTACTTCCCCAAATTTTTTGCCTGCTAATCAGTTTGATTAACCCGTTATTTTTCATTTTTCAGATGACAGGCCGTTTTCACTTCTGTGACCGCAGGGTGAAAAATGCCCGTATGACATATAACGGCAATGGATATTTTTGGATGAGTTATTGATATGTCATTGAAATTAGATTTTATCAGCATGCAAGTTTTGCAAATGCCATCTACGCTTTAATTTAAGAAGAGTTTTCCTGCACGCCCCGCGGTTCTTAGCGTCTGACCTGGCACACAGGTTGCTGCTCTGGCAGTGAGGGGCGAGAGATTCTCTTCCGGGAGCCTCCACTACTCATACGAACGGCTCTTATCCTGTGCTAAAAAACGAAAGGACGCATACGATCATCAATAGGAACATTTGTAAATCTCAAAAAAAAGAGGCTTTTGGCCTCTTTTGTCATAATGAGCTTTAACCTTTCGGTGGGTATGGATCCTTCCCATGTGAGTCGCTATCTCGAATCTGTCCGTTAGGGCGATGTATGACTAATTCGCTCCCCTGATTACGAGAAATAACTCGCCCAGCATCTATAGCTTCTTGCTGAGTACGGTGAGTTGAAGTTACTTTTCCGTTGCCTGCACCTCTGACAGCCCATTGTCCGTTGTGAGGCACTACATGTTGGTTTTTACCCATAATGTCACTCGCTACATGAAGTACACCATATGGTGTAAACTATAAGTATAGACACAATATGTTGCGTTTGGCTTGCTCAAAATCATATTTTTAGTACTCAACCGTTACAACCTCACAAATGACCGTTGTACCGTTCCACTCATCTTTGTAGATACTGGTATCAATCCCTACCCCAGGTTGAAATGAGTACCCCGTATCATTAACAAACTTCTGGTACTTAGCTGTTTGTACTGAAGCGTCATAGTACCTATGTCCAGAGTACTTAAACCCTGCTGAACCCTGCGGTACTATCCATACACCATATGAGGATAAGGTACTTGCATGTTCAATCACCTTGTATTCAAACTCTGAGCCTGTATAACGGCCTGTATACGCTTCTGATGTGTTGATCTTACCGAAAGGTGGATTGCCATAGGCAACATCATAGAAACGGTCTGATGAGTACTGTAGAGCGTCACCAATGATCCATTCAGCTTCAGGTAGTAGCCTCTTCCCGATCATTACGTACTCAGGATTGAGTTCAACACAGGTAATGTGTGTTGGGTTGTTTCTTAAGTACTGGTAGTAGCTGAGACGACCGATACCTGCACATAGTTCGATACACTGACCAGTACAGCCAGCATCAAGGATGAAATCCCATGCGAGCATTTCAGGGGTGAAGAAAGCACCAGTAGCCCCTATCCCATCGCCTTTGTAGTTGTTAAAGATAAACTCTTTATCGTCTTGAGTTAGTTGCTTATCTGAGTGGATGAGATCCATAACCTGAATGTGTAATGCAGATTCCTTTTTAGTAATTCTTGCCATAAGATACCCTTGTACAGTTGTTGTACGGGTATTTAGGAAATAATAATGAAATCCCTAATAATGATTCTTATCCCGTTAACATTAGCGGGATGTGCAGCAGTACAATATAATGATGGAAAGACTGTTAGTATTCAGTCTGACGGTTGGTATGGTTTAGATAGTTTACAAAAAACAGCAAATGAAGCATGTCAGCAGTATGGAAAGGAAAAGGCAACATACGTTCATAGTGCCAATATGAACCCACATCTACCTAAAGGTAGTGGTGTACAGAATACGATCTGGAAGTGTGAATAGTTCATCAAATATATTTCACTGAGGAATGAAACATGAATCGCCACGGGTTTAACAGACACCTCAGAGTCATTTAAGATGGCTTAAAGAGAGGTGCCCATGAGCGGTAAGCGTTATCCCGAAGAGTTTAAAACTGAAGCAGTCAAACAGGTTGTTGATCGCG